>DASWJN010000245.1:0-14376 GCA_036397135.1 Candidatus Methylomirabilota bacterium | reverse complement strand
ACGGTGGCGAGCGGCACCCGGGCGGCGGCGGCCGGCGGGTTCACCGCCGTCTGCTGCATGGCCAACACGCACCCGGTGAACGACAACCGCTCGATCACCGACTACATCCGCGCCCGGGCCGCGATGGACGGCGCCGTGCGCGTCTACCCGATCGGCGCCGTGACGCGCGGCCTGGGAGGCAAGGAGCTGGCCGAGCTGGCCGAGCTGGCCGAGGCCGGCTGCGTGGCCTTCTCCGACGACGGCAAGTGCGTGATGAACGCCGCGCTCTACCGGCGGGCCATGGAGTACACGCTGCCCTTCGGCGCGCCGGTGATCAGCCACGCCGAGGACGACCACCTCGCCGACGGTGGGGCCATGCACGAGGGCGTCGTCTCCACCGAGCTGGGCATGCCCGGGGTGCCGGCCGCCGCCGAGGACGTCATGGTCGCCCGTGACATCCTGCTCGCCGAGCTGACGGGCGCCCACCTCCACATCGCCCACCTCTCGACCGCCGGTGCCGTCCGGCTGGTGCGCGAGGCCAAGGCGCGAGGCGTGCACGTGACCGCCGAGGTGACGCCCCACCACCTGCTGTTGACCGACGAGGCGGTACGCGCGTTCGACGCCAACACCAAGATGAACCCGCCGCTGCGGTCCCGCCGCGACGCCGAGGCCCTGCTGGAGGGCCTGCTCGACGGCACGATCGACTGCATCGCCACCGACCACGCCCCTCACGCGCAGAGCGAAAAGGAGGGCGAGTTCGACCTCGCCGCCTTCGGGATCGTGGGGCTGGAGACCGCAGTTGGATTGTTGCTGGACCGGCTGGTGAGACCCGGCATCCTGCCCCTGCCGACCCTGGTGGCGCGGCTGAGCCGGGACCCCGCCCGGCTGCTCGGCCTGCCCGGGGGCAGCCTGGCACCGGGCGCGCCGGCGGACCTCACCATCCTGGACCCCGCCGCCGAGTGGACGGTGGACCCGGCGCGGTTCGAGTCGCGCAGCCGCAACACGCCGTTCGGCGGCTGGAGGCTGACCGGGCGGCCCTGGAAGACCATCGTGGGAGGCCGGATCGCATGGCCGTGACGACAGACGCCCTGCTGGTGCTGCGGGATGGCCGCGTGTTCCGCGGCGAGGTGCTGGGCGCCCAGGGTGAGACCAGCGGAGAGGTCATCTTCAACACGGCGATGTCGGGATATCAGGAAATCATCACCGACCCCTCGTACAGAGGGCAGATCGTGACGATGACCTACCCGATGATCGGCAACTACGGCGTGAACGACGAGGACGTCGAATCGCGCCGGCCGTGGGTGAACGGCCTGATCGTCAAGGAAGCCTCCGCGCACCCGTCGTCGTGGCGCGGGCGCGTGAGCCTCGATCACTACCTGAAAGCCCATCGGATCGTCGGGCTGCAGGGCATCGACACCCGCGCCCTCACCCGGCACCTGCGGGACCACGGCTCCCAGGACGGGATCATCTCGACCGTCGAGCCCGACGTCGAGCGCCTGCGCGAGCGCGCCCGGGCGCTGCCGCAGATCGTCGGACGGGACATGGTGCGAGAGGTCAGCGTCGAGGCGCCGTACGGCTGGCCGGAGGGCGAGTGGACGCTCGACCGCGGCTACGTCGCGCCGCCGCCGGCGCGGTTCACCGTCGTGGCCTACGACGCGGGGATCAAGCTCAACATCCTGCGCCGGCTCCGGACCGCCGGCTGCGAGGTGACCGTGGTGCCGGCCGGCACGCCCGCCGCGGGCGTGCTCGAGCGGAACCCGGATGGCGTGTTCCTGTCGAACGGTCCGGGCGATCCGGAAGGGGTGCCGTACCTGGTCGAGTCGGTGCGGGCGCTGATCGGCAAGGTGCCGATCTTCGGCATCTGTCTCGGACAGCAGATCATCGGGCTCGCCGCGGGCGGGCGCACCTACAAGCTGCCGTTCGGCCACCACGGGGCCAATCACCCGGTGCGCGACCTGGCGACGGGTCGCGTGGAGATCACCTCGCACAACCACAATTTCGCCGTGGATCCGGCCTCGGTCGCCGGCGGCGGCTGGGAGCCGACCCACCTGAACCTCAACGACGGCACGTGCGAGGGCTTGCGGCACCGCGAGCTGCCGGTCTTCTGCGTGCAGTACCACCCGGAGGCGTCGCCGGGCCCGCACGACGCGATCTACCTGTTCGGACGGTTCACGGAGCTGATGGCGCGCGAGGGAGCCCCATGAACAAGTACCTGATCTCGTACCGCAAGGTCGAGGGCGCCGGGCAGAAACCCGAGTGGGCGTCGTTCACCAGCCAGAGCGAGGCGTCGCTGGAGGCCAAGGCCATCCGGGAGCGCGTCGACCGTCGCATGAGCGTGCTGGGCGAGCAGCTGTGGGGCACCGGCGAGGTGGTCTGGGTCGGCGGCGGCCGCATCGACGACGTGCTGTACAAGCGCGAGGAAGCTGCGCCGGAGACGTCGATCGTCTACGGGCTGGTCGAGGAGTAGGTGCCCAGGCGGACCGATCTCGAGAAGATCCTGATCATCGGCTCGGGGCCGATCGTGATCGGCCAGGCGTGCGAGTTCGACTACTCGGGGACCCAGGGGTGCCGGGCGCTGCGCGAGGAGGGGTTCGAGGTCGTCCTCGTGAACAGCAACCCGGCCACCATCATGACCGACCCCGAGATGGCGGCCCGCACCTACGTGGAGCCGCTCACGCCGGAGATCGTGGCGAAGATCATCGAGCGCGAGCGGCCGGACGCGCTGCTGCCCACCCTCGGCGGCCAGACGGCCCTGAACCTGGCCGTCGCGCTCCACGAGGACGGCACCCTCGACCGCTTCGGCGTCGAGCTGATCGGGGCCAAGATCCCGGCCATCCAGAAGGCCGAGGACCGCGCGCTGTTCAAGCAGGCGATGGAGCGCATCGGGCTCAGCCTTCCCCGCTCCGGCTACGCCCGCTCGCTGGAGGAAGCCCGGGCGATCCTCCGCACCGTCGGCTACCCGGCCCTCATCCGGCCCTCCTTCACGCTGGGCGGCACCGGGGCCTCCACCGCGTACAACCCCGAGGAGCTGGAGGACGGGGTGCGGTGGGGGCTGCAGATGTCGCCGGTCGGCAGCGTGCTGATCGAGGAGTCGGTGATCGGCTGGAAGGAATTCGAGCTGGAGGTGATGCGCGACCTCGCGGATAACGTCGTCATCATCTGCTCGATCGAGAATGTCGATCCCATGGGCGTCCACACCGGCGACTCGATCACGGTCGCCCCGGCCCAGACGCTCACCGACAAGGAGTACCAGCTGATGCGCGACGCCGCCGTCGCCATCATCCGCGAGATCGGCGTGGAGACGGGGGGATCGAACATCCAGTTCGCGGTGAACCCCGAGGACGGCCGCCTGGTCGTCATCGAGATGAACCCGCGGGTGAGCCGGTCGTCGGCGCTGGCCTCCAAGGCCACCGGGTTCCCGATCGCCAAGATCGCCGCCCGGCTCGCGGTCGGCTACCGCCTGGACGAGATCCGCAACGACATCACGCGGGAGACGCCCGCCTCGTTCGAGCCGGTGCTCGACTACTGCGTCGTCAAGATCCCGCGGTGGGCGTTCGAGAAGTTCCCGGAGGCCGATCGCACGCTGACGACGCAGATGAAATCGGTCGGCGAGGTCATGGCGATCGGGCGCACGTTCAAGGAGTCGCTGCAGAAGGCCGTGCGATCCCTGGAGCAGGACCGCTGGGGGCTCACGCTCGACCGGCCGGCCGACCCCGACGAGCTGCGGCAGCTGATCCGCGTGCCCACGCCCGACCGGCTGTTCGCCATCGGCGACGCCTACCGGGCGGGGCTCACGACCGCCGAGATCCACGCGCTGTCGAAGATCGACCCGTGGTTCCTCGAGAACATCCGCGAGATCGTCGCCTTCGAGCCGGCGATCACCGCCGCGCCCGACGACGCGCGTGTGCTGCGCCGGGCCAAGCAGCTCGGCTTCGCCGACCGGCGCCTCGCGACCCTGACCGGGCGCCCGGAGGCCGACGTCCGCGCGCTCCGCAAGCGCCACGGCATCACGGCGACGTTCAAGACCGTCGACACCTGCGCCGCCGAGTTCGTGGCCCACACGCCCTACCTCTACTCGACCTACGAGGAGGAGGACGAGGCCCCCCCCTCCGACCGCCGCAAGGTGGTGATCCTGGGCTCCGGGCCCAACCGCATCGGCCAGGGCATCGAGTTCGACTACTGCTGCGTCCACGCCGCCTTCGCGCTGCGCGAGATGGGCGTGGAAGCCATCATGGTGAACTGCAATCCCGAGACCGTCTCCACGGACTACGACACGTCGGATCGCCTCTACTTCGAGCCGCTCACCCTGGAGGACGTGCTCAACATCGTCGACAAGGAGCGCCCGCACGGCGTCATCGTGCAGTTCGGCGGCCAGACCCCGCTCAAGCTGGCGGTGCCGCTCCAGACGGCGGGGGTGCCGATCCTGGGCACCTCGCCCGACGCCATCGACCGGGCCGAGGACCGCCAGCGCTTCAACGCGCTGATCACCGACCTGGCGCTGCACCAGGCCGCCGGCGCCACCGCCCGTTCGGTGGAGGAGGCGCGCGCCATCGCCGGCACCATCGGCTACCCGGTGCTGGTGCGGCCCTCGTACGTGCTGGGCGGCCGGGCCATGCAGATCGTCCACGACGACCAGGACCTCGTGCAGTTCGTCAACGAGGCCGTGCAGGTCGCCCCCGAGCACCCGATCCTCATCGACAAGTTCCTGGAGGACGCCCTCGAGATCGACGTCGACGCGGTGAGCGACGGGGAGCGGGTCGTGGTGGGCGGCGTCATGGAGCACATCGAGAAGGCCGGCGTGCACTCCGGCGATGCCGCCTGCGCGCTGCCGCCCTACTCGCTGGACGAGACCCAGGTGCGCGCGCTGTCGGCCCAGACCAAGGCGCTGGCCCGGGCGCTCGGCGTGGTGGGGCTCATCAACGTGCAGTTCGCCATCCGCAACGACGTCGTCTACGTGCTCGAGGTGAATCCCCGCGCCTCCCGCACGGTGCCGTTCGTCTCCAAGGCCATCGGGGTGCCGCTGGCCAAGGTGGCCACCCGCGCGATGCTGGGGGAGAGCGTGGCCCGCCTGGCCGGGATCGAGGACGTCGAGCTCCGCCACGTGGCCGTCAAGGAGTCGGTGTTCCCGTTCATCAAGTTCCCGCAGGTCGACAGCGTGCTGGGCCCCGAGATGAAGTCGACCGGCGAGGTCATGGGCATCGCGCGCGACTTCCGCAAGGCCTATCTGAAGGCCCAGATCGCCGCCGGCTCCACCCTGCCCGCCTCCGGCAAGATCTTCATCTCGGTCCACCAGCGCGACAAGCGGGCGGTCGCCTCGCTCGCGCGCCGCCTCGTCGAGATGGGCTTCGGGCTGGTGGCGACGACCGGCACCGCCCGGGTGCTCGAGCGCCAGGGCATGACGGTCGAGCTGGTCCACAAGGTGGGCGACGGCAACCGCCCCAACGTCCTGGATCTGATGAAGCAGGGCGAGATCGCCCTGGTCTTCGAGACCCCGAGCGACGGCCGCGCGCGCCGGGACTCCTATTTGATCCGGCGCACGTCGGTGAACCTGAACATTCCGTACTACCTCACCATGGACGGCGCCCAGGCCGCCGTGGGCGCCATCGAGGCCCTGCTCAAGGGCGAGCACGAGGTGCGCAGCCTGCAGGAGTACCACCGCGATGGCTGAGCCGCCGGCCTCGCGCGCGGCAGCCGACCGGCTGTTCGTCGCCCTCGACGTCGAGCGGCTGGACGAGGCCGAGGCGCTGCTGGACCGGCTGGCCGGCGTGATCGGCGGCTGCAAGATCGGCTCGCAGCTCTTCACCGCCGCCGGGCCCATGGCGATCGAGCGCGCGCTCGAGCGCGGCTACCGCGTGTTCCTCGACCTCAAGTACCACGACATCCCGAACACGGTGGCGGGCGCCGTGCGCGCGGCCACCCGGCTGGGTGTGTTCATGCTCAACGTCCACGCCAGCGGCGGGACCGCCATGATGCGGGCCGGCGCGGAGGCGGCGGCCAAGGCCGCCCACGAGTTCGCGCTGCCCCGGCCCCTGGTGCTCGGCGTCACCGTGTTGACGAGCCTCGACCGCCGGGCGCTCGAGACGGACGCCGGCGTCCCGGGCACCGTCGAGGCCCACGTCCTGCGCCTGGCCGAGCGCGCCCGGGCGGCGGGGCTCGACGGCTGCGTGGCCTCGGCGCGGGAGATCGCGCCACTGCGCCTGGGGCTGGGACGCTCCTGGGTCATCGTCACGCCGGGCATCCGCCCGGCCGAGCGCGCCGACGATCAGGCGCGCACGGCCACGCCCGGCGCCGCCGTGCGGGCCGGCGCCGACTACCTCGTCGTCGGCCGGCCGATCACCGCCGCGCCCGATCCCGCCGTCGCCGCTCGCGCCATCCTGGCGGAGGTCGGCCACGCCGCCCCTTGATCCACGGGCCGGCTTGACTATCTAACCATATAGTTATATAAGCGTGTGTGGAGGAACGACCCATGACCACGCTCGCCACTCCCCCGGGCACGCTCACCGTCGAGACCTTCCGGGCCGATGCGGACGGCTGCCTGGCCTACCTGGTGATCGACGAGGCCAGCCGGACGGCGCTGGCCGTCGATCCGCGCGTGGACCAGGTGGACCGGCTCGTCGAGGCGCTGGCGGCCCGCGACGCGCGCCTGGTGTTCGCGCTCGACACCCACACCCACGCCGACCATCTCTCGGGTGTCCGCCGGCTCGCCCGGCGCACCGGCGCCACCGTCGTCGCCCACGAGGCGTCCCGGCTCGAGGGGCCCGCGCGCCGGGTGGGGGGCGGCACGGCATTCGACTTGGGCGCGATCCGGATCGAGGTGCTCGACGCGCCCGGGCACACCCCCGACTCGCTGGCGCTGCTGGCCGGCGGCCACCTGTTCACGGGCGACGCCCTCTTCGCGGGCGGCGCCGGCCGCACCGACTTCATGGGCGGCAGCGCCGCCGCGCTCTACGACACGCTGCGGGCGTTCGCGGCGCTGCCCGACGACACGGTCGTGCATCCCGGCCACGACTACGTCGGCCGGGCCGTCACCACGATCGGCGAGGAGAAGGCGGGCAACCCGCTGCTGCGCGAGCGCGACCGGGCGGCCTTCGTCGCCCGGCTGTCGGTGACGGCGCCGCCGCCCGCCAACATGGCCGCGATCCTTCGCCACAACCTGGGCGAGACCCAGGCGGCCGGCGTGAGCCCGACCGAGCTGCAGGCGCTCCTGACCGGGGCGCCGGCGCCGCTGCTGCTCGACGTGCGGACGCCGCTCGAGTTCGAGAGCGAGCGGATCGAGGGCTCGGTGAGCGTCCCCCTGGACCAGCTCGACGCCCGCCTGGAGGAGCTGCCGGAGGCGGCCGACGTCGTGGTGGTGTGTCGCACCGGCGTGCGCGCGACCATCGCCGCCGAGACGCTCGCCCGCGCGGGCCGGCGCGCCCGCGTGCTGGACGGCGGCGTGGTGGGCTGGCGCCGCACGCGGCTGCCGCTGCGTCAGGGGCGCCGGCGGCTCGCCGTCGACCGTCAGGTCCAGCTGATCGCAGGAACCATGGTGCTCGCCGGCGTAGGGCTGGGGGCCTTCGTCGACCCCTGGTTCCTGGCGCTCGCCGGGTTCGTCGGCGCCGGCCTGACGTTCGCCGGGGCCACCGGCACCTGCGGCCTCGCGCTGATCCTCATGCGGATGCCGTGGAACCGGCCGATCGCCGCCGCCGAAGGCGGCGGGGCCGTCTGCGCGGTGGGCGCGGTCGCGCCGACGTGCGCGGCGCCGGCGGAGCCGCGCCGGTGAGCCGGGCCCGGGCGCGCGGCGCCGCCGCGCTCTCGCGGGAGGCGCTCGAGCTGCTCGCCCAGCGCTTCCGCGCGCTCGGTGACGCCACCCGCCTGGCGCTGCTGCAGGCGCTGTTCGAGGAGGAGCGCACGGTGCAGGAGCTGTGCGAGCTCACCGGCGCCTCGCAGGCCAACGCGAGCAAGCACCTGGCGCTCCTGCTCGAGCAGGGCCTGGTCGCGCGCCGGCGGGAGGGCCTGTTCACGCGCTATCGCGTCGCCGACGCCTCGCTGGAACGGCTGTGCCGCCTGGTCTGCGGCTCGCTGGCCGAGCGCCACGACGCCGTGCGAGCCCACCTGGTCGGTTAGCGGTCGCGGCAGGCTCGCTCCGGATGGGGCGAGCGCGAGCCCCCCATCCCCCTGAAGGGGGCTCGGCCGAGGTGAGTCGAGTTCCCGATCACACGCTCGCCCCATCCTGCGCTCGCGCACGCGACGTCGGCTCGCCATGATGGCGCGGCCGGCGCCCACGCCCCCACCCCACCAGGGCCCGCGCGAGATGCACCACGGCGTTCACGAATCATCCGCGTTCGCCCATCCGCTTCCGCACTAGCCGCGGACGTTGAGCAGGTCGCGCAGGCCGTCGCCGACCAGGTTGATGGCCAGCACGGTCAGCGCCAGGAACAGCCCCGGGAACAGGATGATCCAGAACGCCAGCTGCACGTAGGTCTTGCCCTCGGCCATGATGTTGCCCCAGGACGGAATGTGGGGCGGGGTGCCGGCCCCCAGGAACGACAGGTAGGCCTCGAACAGGATGGCGGAGGCGCCGATGTAGGTCGCCTGCACGATCAGCGGGGCCACCAGCGCCGGCAGGATGTAGCGCAGCAGGATGCGCGGCGTGCCGACGCCGAGCGCCCGGGCGGCCTCCACCATCGTGTGCTCGCGCAGCGAGAGCACCGAGGCGCGCACCAGCCGGATCACCCGGGGGATCTCCGGGATGACCAGCGCGATGATGACGTTGCGCACGCTGCCGCGCATCATCGCCATCAGGGCCAGCGCCAGCAGGATGGCCGGGATCGCCATGAGGCCGTCCATCACGCGCATCATCACGGTGTCCAGCCGGCGGTAGAACCCGATCACCAGGCCCAGCGTGGTGCCCAGGGCCAGGCTCAGCACCGAGACCGCGGCGCCCACCAACAGCGACACGCGGGCGCCGTACACCGTGCGCGTGTAGACGTCGCGGCCGAAGTGATCGGAGCCGAACCAGCGCTCCGCCGAGGGCTGCTGCAGCCGCTGGGCGGGCTTCATCTGCAGGGGGTCGCCGGTCCACCAGAGCGGCGCCAGCACACCGACGGCGAGCACGAGGAGCAGCACGGCGAGACCGGCGGTGAAGGTGGGATGGCGCGTCAGGAACCGCCGGGCGCGCGCGGCCGGACTGCGCGCCGCCGTCGCGTCGGGGGCCAGCGTGCCGACGTTCGTCGCGCTGACGGCCATGGTCAGTACCGGATCCGGGGATCGAGGATCACGTAGAGGACGTCCACGACCAGGTTGATGAGCACGTAGACGCCGGAGACGACCAGCAGCACGCCCTGGATCACCGGGTAGTCGCGCCGCACGATCGCGTCCACGGTGAGCCGGCCCAGTCCCGGCAGCGCGAAGACGCTCTCGGTCACCACGGCGCCGCCGATGAGCAGCGCGAAGCCGATGCCGATGATCGTCACCACCGGCAGCGAGGCGTTCTTGAGCGCGTGGCGGATCAGCACGCCGCGCGGGGCCAGCCCCTTGGCGAAGGCCGTGCGGATGTAGTCCTCGTCGAGCACGCCCAGCATGCTGGCCCGGGTCATCCGGGCGATGAGCGCCATGTAGACGACCGACAGCGTGAGGGCGGGCAGGACCAGGTGGCTGAGGAACGGCCACACCCCCGCCGCGATCGGATGGTAGCCCTGCACCGGCAGCCAGCCCGCCGTGATGGCGAAGACGTAGACGAGGATGAACCCCAGCCAGAAGGTCGGCATCGAGAAGCCGGAGACGGCGAACACCATCACCGCCCGGTCGAGCCAGGAGCCCTTGCGCCAGGCCGCCAGCACGCCGATCGGCACGCCCACCCCCACGCTGATCAGCATCGCGAACAGCGTGAGCCAGATCGTCGTGGCCGCCCGCTGGCCGATCAGCGTCGACACCGGCAGCCCCGAGAAGATCGAGGTGCCGAGGTCGCCCCGCACGATCCGGGAGAGCCAGAGACCGACCTGGACGTGGAACGGCTCGTCGAGGCCGAGGCGGGTGCGGATGCGCGCGATGTCGTCGGTCGTCGCGTAGTCGCCGGCGATGATGACGGCGGGGTCGCCCGGCGTCACGTGCAGGAGCGCGAAGACCGCGATGGCCACCACCCCCATGACGGGGATGGTGGCCACCAGGCGCCGAAGGATCTCGGCGAACACGCGCGGCCCGCCTCAGGCGATCGAGACGTTCCAGAACAGCGGCGCGATGAACTTGAGAATGCCGCGGACGTTCTTGCGGTGGGCGGTCGGCAGCACGTACTCGCCCCACGGCACGTAGGCCACCTCGTCGAGCGCGACCTTCTGGACCTCCTCGGCCAGCTGCTTGCGCCTGGCCGGATCGGTCGCCCGCACGAACTCGGTGATGAGCTTCTCGAGCTGCGGGATCTCGGGCCAGCCGAACCACGCGCCCGGCCCCGCCCCCGACACGCCGAAGTGCACGGCCGGGTGCATGACGTCGGCCGCCATCCACCACGTGTGCAGGACGTTCCAGCCGCCCTTGTCGGGCGGCTCCTTCCTGGCGCGCACGGCCAGGTTCGTGGACCAGTCCATGGCCTTGAGATCGACGTTGAAGCCGATCGACGTCAGCAGCTCGCGGGTGACGAGGGCGGCCCCGTTGAGCAGCGCGATGTCGGTCACGTGCACGACCGTGACCGGCCGGCCGTCGTAGCCCGATTCCTTGACCAGCTGGCGGGCCCGCTCCAGGTTCTGCTTGGCCAGCCCCTCCGCCCCCGCCTTGCTCGCGTAGGGGCCGTTGCAGGCGAACACCGAGTGGCACGTCCGGTAGAACTTGGGCACGCCGATGGCGGCCTGCAGATAGGTCTCCTGGTTCATCATGTAGACGAGCGCCTGCCGCGCCTTCTTGTTGTTGAACGGCGGGTGCAGGTGGTTGGGCCGCAGCCAGCCCTGGGTGCCGAGCGGGTCGGGCAGGAACGTGGCGAGCGCGGGATTCTGCTCGATCCGCGGGATGAAGTCGATCGGCGGGATCTCCCACCAGTCGACCTCGCCGGCCGCCAGCGCCGCCGCCGCCGTCGCGTGATCGGGCATGTAGCGCCAGATCACCTTGTCGAGGTGGACGCGCTTGCCGCCGGCCGAGCCGCTCGCCGGCTCCTTGCGCGGCACGTAGTCGGGGTTGCGCACGTACACGACCTGGTTGCCGGGCTGCCACTCGTCCTTCGAGAACCTGAACGGGCCGGAGCCGACGATCTCCTTGATCTGGTCGTCGGCCGAGGTCGCCGCCAGCCGGGCCGGCATCATGAAGGGCACGTTGCTCGACGGCTTGCCGAGCGCCTCCAGCACGGGCCCGAAGCGCTCGCCCAGCTCCAGCGTGAAGCTTTTACGATCGGCCGCGGCGAGCTTCGGCCCGTGGGCGGCCAGCAGCCGGCCGAACCGGTCCTTCTTCATCCAGCGCTTGAGCGACTCGACGCAGTCCTCGGCGACGACCGGCTGGCCGTCGTGCCACTTGAGCCCGTCGCGCAGCGTGAACGAGTACTTCAGGCCGTCCTTCGAGACGCTGTGCCTGTCGACCATCTGGGGGCGGACCTGGAGCTTCTCGTCGGTGCCGAACAGGGTGTCGTAGACGAGGTAGGAGTGGTTGCGCGTGATGTAGGCCGTCGTCCACACCGGATCGAGGATCTTGAGGTCGGCCTGGGCGACGAAGCGGATCGTGCCGCCGCGCTTCTGCGCGTGGACGCGAGGCGCCGCCAGCGTGGTGGCGGCGGCGGTGGCACCGGTAAGGAACGTGCGGCGGCTGAGCTGGCTCATGGGCGCCTCCCTGCGATTTGCTCGAGGTTGTCCGCGGTGGGGCCGAAGCGGATAGTAGCACGCGCCCAGCGCCGGCGGGACGAGGTGGCAGGGTCTTGGGGCCTGGGGTACACTGCACTCGTCTGGTCGATCGGCCCATCTCGGGCCTTTATCAGCCATCAGACCGCGTCGCCGGTAGGGTCTTCCGCGTGCTGGGACGTTGTTGAGGAAGCGGAAGGTCGCGCTTCAAGGAGACGCGTTCTATGGCTCAGAAACTCTTCATCGGTGGTCTTCCCTTCTCGACGTCCAACGAGCAGCTCCGGGACCTGTTCGCCGAATGCGGCGAGGTGGCCTCGGCCACGGTGGTGACCGACCGGGACACGGGCCGCTCGCGCGGCTTCGGCTTCGTCGAGATGGCGACGCCCGAGGCGGCCGAGGAGGCCATCACCCGGTACAACGGCCGCGACTACGAGGGTCGCCGGCTGCAGGTCGAGAAGGCCAAGTCGCCCGCGGGCGGCGGTGGTGGTGGGCGTCCGGCCCGCACCGCCGGCGGTCGCGGCGGCCGCTGGTAGGACTGCACGCGCGGCGGCGGCGCGGCTGAACGCCGCGCCGCCACGCGCTTACTTCTTTTCCTGGGCGACGGCCGCCTCGGCGGCCTGAAAGCCGATCTTGCTGTGCGTCCCGTCGCAGAACGGCTTCGTCACCGACGCGCCGCAGCGACAGAGCGCGATCCGCGGTTTGCCGCTCGTGTCGATCCGGTTGCCGTTCACGTCGACCAGCTCGACTTCCCCCTCCACCAGGTACGGGCCATTCGGCCGGATACTGATCTTGACCGCCATCGAGATGCCTCCTCCCCGGATTCGGAAAACCGCCCCACCATAGCACGGCGGTACACCGAGGCGGCGTCCGCAGGGACCTATTGACAACGCCGCACATTGTCGCCGACGATCCCCGGCCTATGGACCGGGCCGTCGCTATGCGTCCCAAGAGACCGCCTGGGCTGTACCTGGGTCTCCTCGAGCTCGCTGCCGGAGTCTTCCTGGGAATGCTGTTGCTGCCGGCGGCCGGCGAGGCCCGCTCCGGCGAGGCCGAGGCGCGCCTCCCCGGAGCGCGCATCTCCGCCCATGCGACCGGTACGCATACCTGCGCCGTGAGGGCGGACGGCGGGGTGCGCTGCTGGGGCGTCAATACCTCGGGACAGCTCGGTGACGGCACGACGGCCGAGCGGTCGCAACCCGTCCAGGTCGTTGGAATTGCGAGCGCCGTCGCCGTCGCCGCCGGCGGGTTGCACGCCTGCGCGCTCCACACGAACGGACGGGTCAGCTGCTGGGGCAACAACGGCGCCGGCCAGCTCGGCAACGGCACGACCGCCAACAGCAGCAGCCCGGTCACGGTGACCGGATTGACCGGAGCGGTCGCTGTCACGGCCGGCCGGCTGCACACCTGCGCGCTGCTGACCGACGGCACGGTTCGGTGCTGGGGCGCCAATCTCAGCGGCGAGCTCGGGAACGGGACCACCGGGCGGATCACCCCCGCGCCTCAGCCCGTCGGAGGTGGCCTCACGAACGTGACGGCCATCGCCGCCGGACACTCCCACTCGTGCGGGCTCCGGACCGACGGCACCGTGCAGTGCTGGGGCAACAACGTGCTCGGGCAGCTCGGAGATGGGACGCAGACCAACCGCTTGCTCCCGACCGCGGTGTTCGACCTCACCGGAGCCGTGGCCATCGCCACCGGCACCGCGCACACCTGCGCGGTGCGGGCGGACGGCACGGTGCGGTGCCGGGGATTCAACGGCGACGGTCAGCTCGGCGATGGAACGCAGGAGATGCGCCTCGTGCCCATCCCGGTCGTCGGGTTGACCGGGATGATGGCCGCGGCCGCCGGCACCACCCACACCTGCGCGATCGGCGCCGACGGCGGGCTCCGGTGCTGGGGAAGCAACGCCCTGGTCAACTGCGAGGCCGATCAGCGGGTCAGGATCGAGGTCACGCTGACCCAGGCGGGACGGTCCAGCCATGGGCATGCCGCCGCCAGATGTACCGGCAGGCTGGAGGGCTATCCCGTCGAGATTCCGGCGCACGGCCGCAACGGCTTCCAGCTCGGCCCCGCGACGGCAGAGGCGGAAGCTGTCATTGAAGCGCGGGGCCAGGTCCTGCAGACGGAGGAATGGACCCGCGAGGTGGAGCTGGCGGTCAAGCCATAAGACGTGACACCCGCGCGGTACACTGGGTCCATGCGCGAGCCCGGTAACGTCCTCCTCGTCGCGTGCTACGAGCTGGGCCACCAGCCGCTGGCGGTCGCCTGGCCCGCCGCCTTCCTCGAGCGCGCCGGTTACCGCCCCGCCGTCCTGGACCTCTCCATCGAGCCCCTCGACCCGGAGAAGATCACGCGCGCGAAGGTCATCGCCGTCTCGGTCCCCATGCACACCGCCCTCCGCGTCGGCGTGCTCGCCGCCGAGCAGATCCGCAGACTCAACCCGACCGCCCACGTGAACTTCTACGGCCACTACGCCGCCCTGAACGCTGCCGAACTCCTCGATGCCTGCGCCGACACCGTGCTGGCCGGCGAAATGGAATCCGAGCTGGTCGAGCTCGTCCGCCAACGGGAGGCGGCGGTGGACCCGGGGGAGGCTCGCCGAGCG
>DASWJN010000244.1:0-23469 GCA_036397135.1 Candidatus Methylomirabilota bacterium | reverse complement strand
CACGGATGGCTCGCCGGTCGCCGTACGCTCGCTCCGGGCTCGGCGAGCGCGAGCCCCCCATCCCCCTGAAGGGGGCTGGCCCGGAGTGAGTCGCATCGCCGATCGCGCGCTCGCCGAGCCCTGCGCGCGCCACGTCGATGGCGAGCCGTCGTCGCCGTGGCGAGCGCAGGGCTCGGCGAGCGCGCGATCGGCGATCCGACTCACTCCGGGCCAGCCCCCTTCAGGGGGATGGGGGGCTCGCGCTCGCCGAGCCCGGAGCGAGCGTACGGCGACCGGCGAGCCATCCGTGGCGCGCGCAGGGCCCCCGTGCCCCGCCCCCGGCGTCACCGGATTCCACGAGAGTCATTAGGGCAACGGCGCCGGCAGGTCGGTCTTGCCCATCAGCCAGCGGTCGACGCCGGCGGCGCAGGAGCGGCCCTCGGCGATGGCCCAGACGATCAGGGACTGGCCGCGCTGCATGTCGCCACAGGTGAACACGCCGGGGGCGCTCGTCATCCAGCTCGCGTCGCGGGCGACGTTGCCCCGCTCGGTCAGCGTCAGCCCCAGCGCCTCGATGGGGCCGGCGCGCTCGGGGCCGACGAAGCCCATGGCCAGCAGGACGAGCTCGGCGTCGAGGGTGAACTCGCCGCCGGGGACGGGCTTGAAGTCGAGCCGACCGCCCTCGCGCACCATCTCGACCTTCACGGCGTGGAGCTGCTCGACGCGGCCGCCGGCGTCGCCCGTGAAGCGCCGGGTGGAGACGGCGTAGACGCGCTCGCCGCCCTCCTCGTGGGCCGACGACACCCGGAAGGTGTTGGGCCACAGGGGCCACGGGTTGTCGGCCGCGCGCTCGTCCGGCGGCCGCGGCAGCAGCTCGAACTGGTGGACGGACCGCGCTCCTTGGCGGTGCACGGTGCCCAGGCAGTCGGCTCCCGTATCGCCGCCGCCGATGATCACCACGCGCTTGCCGTGGGCGCTGATGAACCGCTCGTCGGGGATCGGATCGCCCTCGCACCGCTTGTTGGAGAGCGTGAGGTACTCCATCGCGAAGTGGATGCCGGCCAGCTCGCGTCCCGGCACCGGCAGGTCGCGCGGCGCGCCCGCGCCGCACGCCAGCACGATCGCGTCGAACTCGCGCCGCAGCTCGGCGACCCGTGGATTGCGCCCGACGTCGGCGTTGGGCCGGAAGTCGACGCCGGCCTTCTCCATCAGCGCCAGGCGCCGGTCGAGGACGCGCTTTTCCATCTTGAACTCGGGAATGCCGTAGCGCAGCAGCCCGCCGATCCGGTCGGAGCGCTCGAAGAGCGTGACCCGGTGACCGGCGCGGTTGAGCTGCTCGGCGGCGGCGAGGCCGGCCGGTCCCGAGCCGACCACCGCCACCTGCTTGCCGGTGCGGGCCAGCGGCGGCTCGGGGCCGATCCAGCCCTCGTCGAAGGCGCGGTCGACGATGGAGACCTCGACGGCCTTGATCGTCACCGGGTCGTCGTTGATGCCGAGCACGCACGAGCCCTCGCAGGGCGCCGGGCACAGGCGGCCGGTGAACTCCGGGAAGTTGTTGGTCGCGTGCAGGCGGTCGATGGCGTCCCGCCAGTGGTCGCGGTACACGAGGTCGTTCCAGTCGGGAATGAGGTTGCCGAGCGGGCAGCCCTGGTGACAGAAGGGGATGCCGCAGTCCATGCAGCGGGCCGCCTGCTTCTTCAGCTCGTCGCCCGGGAAGGGGAGATAGACCTCCTTCCAGTCGCGCAGGCGCTCGACGACCGGACGGGTCGGCCACTTCTTGCGCTTGATCTCGAGAAAGCCGGTGACCTTGCCCACCCGGCTACCCGCTGGTGGCGCCGATCAGCTCGGCGAACGTCGGCTCGCGGCCCTCGGCCCTGGCCCGGGCCTCGGCGGTGAGCACGCGCTGGTAGTCCTTCGGCATCACCTTCACGAAGCGCCGCTGCACGCCGATCCAGTCCGTGAGGAAGCGGGCGGCGTAGGTGGAGCCGGTGGAGTCGGCGTGGCGGCGGATGAGGCCGCGCACCAGCTCGATGTCCTCCGCCTGGTCCAGCGGCAGCAGCTCCACCATGCCAAGGTTGCAACGCCGCTTGAAGTCGCCGTCGGCGTCGAACACGTAGGCGATGCCGCCCGACATGCCGGCCGCGAAGTTGCGGCCGCTCGGCCCCAGCACCACCACGCGGCCGCCCGTCATGTACTCGCAGCCGTGGTCGCCGATGCCCTCCACCACGGCGTGGGCGCCGCTGTTGCGGACGGCGAAGCGCTCGCCGGCCACGCCGCGGACGTAGGCTTCCCCGCTGGTGGCGCCATAGAGGGCGACGTTGCCGATGACGATGTTGTCCTCCGGCACGAAGGTGGCTCCCCGGGGCGGGTAGACGATCAGCCGGCCGCCCGAGAGCCCCTTGCCCCAGTAGTCGTTGGCGTCGCCCTCCAGCGTGAACGTCACGCCGCGCGGCACGAAGGCGCCGAACGACTGGCCGGCCGAGCCGCGGAAGTGCACCTTGATGGTGTCGTCGGGCAACCCCTCGCCGCCCCAGCGCCGGGTGATCTCGTAGCCGAGCGTGGTCCCCACCGTGCGGTTGACGTTGCGGATCGGCAGCGACAGCTCGACGGGCTTGGCGTGCTCGATGGCCGGCTGGCAGGCGGGGATCAGCGTGGTGTGGTCGAGCGAGCGCTCCAGCCCGTGGTCCTGGACGGTGACGCAGCGCCGGGCGACGTCGCCCGGCATCGGCGGCTCGAAGAGGATCGACGAGAGGTCCAGCCCCTTGGCCTTCCAGTGCTCGACGGCCGGCTTGACGTCCAGCCGGTCCACCCGGCCCGTCATCTCGGCCATGGTGCGGAAGCCCATGGCCGCCATGTACTCGCGGACCTCCTCGGCGATGAACCGGAAGAAGTTCGTGACGAACTCCGGCCGGCCGGCGAACCGCTTGCGCAGCTCGGGGTCCTGGGTCGCGATGCCCACCGGACAGGTGTTGAGGTGGCAGACGCGCATCATGATGCAGCCCATGACCACCAGCGGCGCCGTCGAGAAGCCGAACTCCTCGGCGCCGAGCAGGGCGGCGATGACGACGTCGCGGCCGGTCTTGATCTGGCCGTCGACCTGCACGACGATCCGGTCGCGCAGCTTGTTGAGCACGAGCACCTGCTGGGTCTCGGCCAGCCCCAGCTCCCAGGGCACGCCACCGTGCTTGATCGAGGTCAGCGGAGAGGCGCCGGTGCCGCCGTCGTGGCCGGAGATGAGCACGACATCGGCGTGCGCCTTGGCGACGCCCGCGGCGACGGTGCCCACCCCCACCTCGGCCACCAGCTTCACGTGGATGCGGGCGCGGGGGTTCGCGTTCTTGAGGTCGTGGATCAGCTGCGCGAGGTCTTCGATGGAGTAGATATCGTGATGCGGGGGCGGGGAGATCAGGCCCACGCCGGGGGTGGCGAAACGCACCTTGGCGATCCAGGGATAGACCTTGGGGCCGGGCAGCTGACCGCCTTCACCCGGCTTGGCGCCCTGGGCCATCTTGATCTGCAGATCGTCGGCGTTGACGAGGTACTCGCTGGTGACCCCGAACCGGCCCGAGGCCACCTGCTTGACGGCGCTGCGCCGCGAGTCGCCGTTGGGATCGGGCACGTAGCGTGCCGGATCCTCGCCGCCCTCGCCGGTGTTCGACTTGCCGCCGATCCGGTTCATCGCGATGGCGAGGGTCTCGTGCGCCTCCTGGCCGATCGAGCCGAAGGACATGGCGCCGGTGGCGAAGCGCTTGAAGATCGACTCGACCGGCTCCACCTCCTCGAGTGGCACCGGGGCGCCAGGCTTCAGCTCGATGAGCCCCCGCAGCGTGGCGAGCTGGCGGCTCTGGTCGTCCACGAGCTTCGTGTAATCACGGAAGACCCGAAACTGGCCGGCCCGGGTGGCGTGCTGCAGCTTGAAGACCGTGTCGGGATTGAACAGGTGGTACTCGCCGTCGCGGCGCCACTGGTACTCGCCGCCCCAGTCCAGCTCGGCGTGGCCGACGGGCCGGGCCGGGAAGGCGTCCTGGTGGCGCCGGCGCGCCTCCTCGGCGATGACGTCCAGTCCGATGCCGCTCACGCGGGAGGCGGTGCCGGTGAAGTAGCGGTCGATCACCTCGCGGTTGAGGCCGACGGCCTCGAAGATCTGGGCGCCGCAGTAGCTCTGCAGCGTGGAGATCCCCATCTTGGCCATGACCTTGAGGATCCCCTTGTTCAGGGCCTTGACGTAGTTCTTCACGGCCTTGGCCCGGTCGACGCCGGGCAGCAGGTCCTGGCCGATCATGTCGTCGAGCGTCTCGAAGGCCACCCATGGGTTGACGGCGCCGGCGCCGTAGCCGATCAGCAGGCACAGGTGGTGCACCTCGCGCGCGTCGCCGGTCTCCACGACGAGGCCGCAGCGGGTGCGCTCGCCGCGCTGCACCAGGTGATGGTGGACGGCGGCGGTGGCCAGCAGGCTCGGGATGGCGGCCTGCTCGCGGGTGAGGCCGCGGTCGGACAGGATCACGATGTTGTGGCCCTCGGCGAGGGCCTGGCTGGCCCGCGCCCGCAGCTCGGCCAGCGCCCGCTCGAGGCCGGCCGCGCCCTCGGTCACCGGATACAGCATCGGCAGGGTGACGGCCTTGAACCACGGGTGGCTCACGTGGCGGAGCCTGGCCATCTCCTCGTTGGACAGCACGGGGTCGGGGATGACGATCTGCCGGCACGACTCCGGCTCCGGCTGCAGGAGATTCCCCTCGGGGCCGATCGTGGACTCCATCGAGGTCACCAGCTCCTCGCGGATCTGGTCGAGCGGCGGGTTCGTCACCTGCGCGAAGAGCTGCTTGAAGTAGTCGTAGAGCGGGCGCGGGCGATCGGACAGCACGGCCAGCGCGGTGTCGGTGCCCATCGAGCCGATCGGCTCCTCGCCGTTCCTGGCCATCGGCGCGAGCAGCAGGCGCAGGTCCTCGTGGGTGTAGCCGAAGGCGATCTGGCGGGTGAGCACGCTGGCCCGGTCCGGCGCCGGCACCGGGTGGGCGGGCAGGTCGGCGAGGCGGACCGTGTTGTCCCTCAGCCAGTCGGCGTAGGGGTGCTCCGCCGCCAGGTCGCGCTTGATCTCCTCGTCGTCGATGATCCGGCCCTGGCCGGTGTCGACCAGGAAGATCTTGCCGGGGTGCAGGCGCTCCTTGAGCGCGATGTTCTCGGGCGGGATGTCGAGGACGCCGACCTCGGAGGCCATGATCACCAGGCCGTCGCGGGTGACGTAGTAGCGCGAGGGGCGCAGGCCGTTGCGGTCGAGGACGGCGCCGATGACCCTGCCGTCGGTGAAGGCGATGGAGGCCGGCCCGTCCCAGGGCTCCATGAGCGAGGCGTGGTACTCGTAGAACGCCCGCCGCTCGGGGCTCATCGACTCGTGGTTCTGCCAGGGCTCGGGGATCATCATGAGGATCGCGTGCGGCAGCGACCGGCCGTTCATGACCAGGAACTCCAGCACGTTGTCGAAGGTGGCCGTGTCGCTGAGCCCGTCGCGGGTGACCGGCAGCACCTTGCGGAGATCCTCCCCGAGCAGGTCCGACCGGCACAGCGCCTCGCGCGCGCGCATCCAGTTGATGTTGCCCCGCAGCGTGTTGATCTCGCCGTTGTGGGCGATGTAGCGGTAGGGGTGGGCCAGCGGCCACGAGGGAAACGTGTTCGTGCTGAACCGCTGGTGGACGAGGGCCAGGGCCGACTCCATGTCGGGATCGACCAGGTCGGGATACATCGTCTCGATCTGGTCGGCGCTCAGCATGCCCTTGTAGATGAGCGTGTTGCAGGACAGGCTGGGGATGTAGGCGAAGGTCTTCTCGGGAATGTCGAGCCCCACCATCGCCTTCTCGAACAGCCGGCGAATGACGTAGAGCTTGCGCTCGAACGGGCCGCGGTCGCGAATGCCGGCGCCCCGGCCGATGAAGACCTGCTTGATGGTGGGCTCCACCGAGCGCGCGCTGGCGCCCAGCGGCCCGTCGTCGGCGGGGACGTCGCGCCAGCCGAGCAGCCGCTGGCCCTCCTCCTCGACGATCGAGTGCAGGAGGGCGCGCACCTTGTCGGCCTGCAGGGGCGCCCGCGGCAGGAAGACCAGCCCGGCGCCGTACTCGCCGGCCGGCGGCAGCGGGATGCCCAGCCGCGCGCACTCCCGCCGCAGGAACCGGTCGGGCATCTGCACGAGCACGCCGGCGCCGTCGCCGGTGTTCGGCTCGCAGCCGCACGCCCCGCGGTGCAGGAGGTTGATCAAGACCTGGAGGGCCTTGCGCACGATCGTGTGCGAGGGGCGCCCCTTGATGTCGACGACGAAGCCGACGCCGCAGGCGTCGTGCTCGTGCTCGGGGTGGTACAGGCCCTGGGCGGGGGACTGGCCGGCGTACGGCGGCTGCGTCATGGCTGCATCCCCTTCTTCACAGGCTCGCCTGACCTGTGGCTGCGGCTCGTTCGGACATTCGTTGAGTGTGTCGGGATACTTGTCTTGTGAAGAGTTGCACGATACTACTCGCCGGCTCAGCATTAGTCATTACGGAAAATTCATATTCCGGGTATCAGCTACACTAATGATGTAGACTCACCGCATGCACCTCGAGACCCTCAAGCTCTACTGCGACGTGGTCCGCCTGCGCTCCTTCTCCCGCGGCGCCGCGCAGAACTTCGTGTCCCAGTCCGCGGCCAGCCAGGCCGTCCAGCAGCTCGAGACCCACCTGGGCGTGCCGCTGATCGACCGGACCAAGCGGCCCTTCCTCGTCACCCGCGAGGGCGAGGCCTTCTACACCGCGGCCCGCGGCATCCTGGACGCCTGGAACAAGGCCAAGGGCGAGGTGGCGGCGGTCAAGGCGCGGGTGGACGGCACGGTGCGGGTGGCCGCCATCTACTCGGTCGGGCTGCACGACGTCAGCCGGCCGATGCAGCAGTTCATGTCGCTCTACCCGCAGGCGCACGTCCAGCTGGAGTGCCTGCACCCCCACAAGGTCGTGGAGGCGGTCCTCACCGGCGAGGCCGACATCGGCATCATGTCGTACCCGCCGCCGGACCGCGCGTTGAGCGTGGTGCGGCTGCGGGAGGAACCGATGGCGCTCGTCTGCCACCCGAACCACCGCCTGGCCCGCCGGCGGATGGTCATGCCGGCCGAGCTGGCCGGCGAGGCCTTCGTCGCCTTCGACCCCGGGCTCACCATCCGCAAGGCGATCGACCGGGCGTTGCGCGCGCACAACGTGCGGGTGAACATCGTCATGGAGTTCGACAACATCGAAACGATCAAGCAGGCGATCATCATCGACGCCGGGGTCAGCATCCTGCCGCGCCACACGGTGCAGAAGGAGGCGTCCATCAAGGCGCTGGCCACCGTGGAGGTGGCGATGCCGGACCTCGTGCGGCCGGTGGGCATCGTGCACCACCGGCAAAAGCCGCTGACCCCGACGGCCGAGCGCTTCGTGCAGATGCTCCAGGAGGCCAGCGAAGCTCCGCGCGTGGCCGCGCGCGAGCCCGCGCGCGCAGGAGGTGTGGTGTGACGGACTTCGACGAGATCGAAAGCGAGCTGCACGAGATCCGGGGCGCCCTGTTCGACGACACCGTGGCCGTCCTCGGCCCCGCCGAGCCGGTGTGCCTGGGCGAGACCGCCACCGTGCAGGAGGCGATCGAGCGCATGCTCGCCCGCCGGCAGGCCGGCGTGCTCGTGGTCGACACCGGCGGGCGGCTCATCGGGATCTTCACCGAGCGCGACGTGCTCACGCGGGTCGCCGGGCAGGGGCGCGAGGCCCGCCGCACGCTCCTCGGGGAGGTGATGACCCGTGCTCCCGAGGCACTGAGGCCGGGCGATCGAGTGGCGTATGCCGTGCATTGCATGAGCGTGGCCGGCTATCGCACGGTGCCGCTGGTGGACGCCGACGGCAAGCCAGTGGGCGTGGTGACGGTGAGCGACGTCATCAGCTGGCTGGCGGGGCTGTTTCCCGAGGCCGTCCTCAACCTGCCGCCCGGCGACACGCTCAAGCGCCCGCACGAGATGGACGCGGGCTGAGCGAGTGCAATCCCTTGCTCTGTCCGGGGGGGTCCGATAAGATGACTCACGCCCTGCCGACGCCAGGCCGGTACTCCGCCGGCCGGCCGACTCAGCGGTCTTCCCGATGCCCAACCGGTGCCGGGACGCGGTATGCGCCGCGGGGGGCGGACGGGGCTGACCAAGCCGGATTCAGCGGCGCACTACGGCCAGAGAGGAGGAGGCGATGAGCGAGACGGCCACCCCCGTCAAAGGAGCCGGGAAGGCGCGCAAGGAGCTGGACCGCGCCGTCATTCGATTCGCCGGCGACTCCGGTGACGGGATGCAGCTCACCGGCGAGCAGTTCACCACCGAGTCCGCCTGGGCCGGCAACGACCTCGCGACGCTGCCGAACTTCCCGGCCGAGATCCGTGCCCCCGCCGGCACGCTGTTCGGCGTGTCGAGCTTCCAGCTGCAGTTCGGCAGCCAGCGCGTCTACACGCCGGGCGACCGCCTCGACTGCCTGGTGGCGATGAACCCCGCCGCGCTCAAGGTCCACCTGAGCGATCTCAAGCCGGGCGGCCTGCTCATCGTCAACACCGCGGCCTTCGAGAAGCGCAACCTCGACAAGGCCGGCTACGGCGCCAATCCGCTCGACGAGCCGGCGCTGGCCGAGCGCTATCGCCTGCACAAGGTCGACATGACCGGGCTCACGCTCAAGGCGATCGCCGACCTGCCGCTGAACACCAAGGAGAAGGACCGCACGAAGAACTTCTTCGCGCTCGGCCTGGTCTCCTGGATCTACACGCGCCCGCTGGAGCCGACGCTGGACTGGATCACCAAGAAGTTCGCCAAGAACCCGACGGTGGCCGAGGCCAACACGCGCGTGCTGAAGGCGGGCCACGCCTTCGGCGAGACGGCGGAGTTCTTCGAGGAGTCCTACACGGTCGAGCGGGCCGAGATGGCGCCCGGCCTGTACCGGGCGATGACGGGCAACCGGGCGCTCGCGTGGGGGCTCCTCGCCGCCGCCCAACGCTCCACGCTGCCCGTCGTCTACGGCGCCTATCCGATCACGCCGGCCTCGAGCGTCCTCGAGGAGCTGGCGATGCACAAGCGCTTCCGCGTCCGCACGATCCAGGCCGAGGACGAGATCGCGGCCGTCACCGCCGCCATCGGCGCCGCCTTCGGCGGGGCCATCGGCGTGACGTGCTCGAGCGGCCCCGGCATCGCGCTCAAGGGCGAGGCCATCGGGCTGGCGGTCACCGCCGAGCTGCCGCTGGTGATCCTCAACATCCAGCGGGCGGGCCCCTCGACCGGCATGCCCACGAAGACCGAGCAGGCCGACCTCATGCAGGCGCTGTACGGCCGCAACAGCGAGTCGCCGATCGTCGTGCTGGCGCCCGCCACGCCGGGCGACTGCTTCTACATCGCCTACGAGGCGGTGCGGATCGCCGTGAAGTACATGGTGCCGGTGATGGTGCTGTCCGACGGCTTCCTGGCCAACGGCTCGGAGCCGTGGCTGATCCCCGATCCGACCACGCTGCCGCCGCTCGAGGTGCAGTTCCGCACGGAGAAGGAGGGCTTCTTCCCGTACCTGCGCGACCCGGCCACGCTGGCGCGGCCGTGGGTGCGTCCCGGCACGCCGGGGCTCGAGCACCGCATCGGCGGCCTCGAGAAGCAGGACGTGACGGGCAACATCTCCTACGATCCCGAGAACCACGACCACATGGTGAAGACGCGCGCCGAGAAGGTGCGGCGCGTGGCCCAGGAGATCCCGCCGACCTCCATCAACGGGCCGGCCACCGGCGATCTGCTCGTGGTCGGCTGGGGCGGCACCTACGGCTCGATCACGGCGGCCGTCGAGCGCGCGCAGGCCGCCGGCAAGTCGGTGGCCTCGATCCACCTGCGCCACCTCAACCCGCTGCCGCCCGACCTCGGCCACATCCTGCGCGAGTACCGCAAGGTGCTGGTGCCCGAGATCAACAGCGGCCAGCTCGTGCGCGTGCTGCGGGCCGAGTATCTCGTGGACGCCGTCGGCTTCAACCGCGTGCGCGGCCTGCCGCTGGCCAGCGAGGACATCCAGGACGCCATCAACCAACTCACCGGGAGTCAGCCATGAGCGCGACCGGGGCGGGCGCGGCAGCCCCCAAGTACACCAAGAAGGACTTCGAGTCCGACCAGGACGTCCGCTGGTGCCCGGGGTGCGGGGACTACGCCATCCTGTCGGCGGTGCAGAAGTCGATGCCGGACCTCGGCATCGCCAGGGAGAACATCGTGTTCATCTCGGGCATCGGCTGCTCGAGCCGCTTCCCGTACTACATGAACACGTACGGCTTCCACACGATCCACGGGCGGGCGCCGGCGATCGCGACCGGCCTCAAGGTGGCCCGGCCCGACCTCAAGGTCTTCGTGGTCACCGGCGACGGCGACGGACTGTCGATCGGCGGCAACCACATGCTGCACGTGCTGCGCCGCAACGTGAACCTGACGATTCTGTTGTTCAACAACCGGATCTACGGGCTCACCAAGGGCCAGTACTCGCCCACCAGCGAGCTGGGCAAAGTGACCAAGTCGACGCCGCTCGGCTCGGCCGACCGGCCGATCAACCCGCTGTCGTTCGCGCTCGGCTGCGGCGCCACGTTCGTGGGGCGCACGGTCGACCGCAACATCCCGCACATGGACGAGATGCTCAAGCGGGCGGCCGCCCACCGGGGCACGGGGTTCCTGGAGATCCTCCAGAACTGCAACGTGTACAACGACCTCGCCTGGAACGTGCTCTACGACAAGGAGTCGAAGCTGACGTACGAGCTGCGGCTGCAGCACGGCAAGCCGCTGCTGTTCGGGCCGCCGGACGCGCGCAAGGCCGTCATCATGGAGGGCGTGACGCCGAAGGTGGTCGACGCCGGGAGCGTGCCCGAGAGCGCGCTCTGGATCCACGACGACAAGAACCTCAACGCCGCCCGGCTGCTGGCCGACCTGTTCGCGCCCGACTTCCCGGTGCCGGTCGGCGTGCTGCTGGACGTCGCCGCGCCCATCTACGAGGACGTGCTGATCGAGCAGGAGCAACGCGCGCTCTCCGAGCGCGGGCCGGGCGACATCGCCAAGCTCCTGACCTCGGGAGATACCTGGAGAATCTCGGAGGGGGGCTAGCCCCTCGGAGGGGGGCGTCGCCCCCCTTCCGACGCTCCGCGGGCCTCGACGGCCCGCTCCGCTGCCTCCCCCCAGAGCAGGATTGCGCCGGCAAAGCCGGCGCTCGAACGTGGCCGTTCGATCCCACGGCGGCTCAGTCTCACCTCGGCGCGGCGGCACGGGTGAGCGTTGCGATGAGGTCGGCGGTCGGGCGCTCGCATTCGGGCTCGTCGGGGTAAACTCCTCCTGCATGGCGGTGAGTCCTCGGGTCATTGACGAGCTGCGGTCGATCGTGGGAGCGGACGCGCTCGTGACCACGCCCGAGGGGCGGATGGTGTACGAGTGCGACATGCACACGTTTTACAAGGGGGCGCCGGATGCGGTGGCGCTGCCGAGCACGGTGGAGCAGGTGCAGGGGATCGTCGGGCTGTGTCGGCGGCACAAGGTGCCGATCGTGCCGCGGGGGTCGGGGACGGGGCTGATCGGGGGAGCCATGGCGGCCGAGGGGGGCGTCATGGTGGGCCTGAACCGGATGGCGTCGATCCTCGAGGTCGATCTGCCGAACCGGTGCGCCACGGTGCAGCCGGGGCTCATCAACCTGTGGCTGTCGAACGCGGTGCGCGAGCGGGGGTGGTTCTTCGCGCCCGATCCCTCCAGCCAGATGGTGTCGTCGATCGGCGGCAACGTCTCCACCAACGCCGGCGGGCCCCACTGCTTGAAGTACGGGATCACCACCAACCACGTGCTCGGCCTCGAGATGGTCACCGGGCGCGGCGAGCTGGTGCGGCTCGGCGGCAAGACGGTCGACCGGCCGGGGTACGACCTCACCGGCGTGGCGGTCGGCTCCGAGGGCACCTTCGGCCTGGTGACCGCGATCACGGTGCGCCTCACGCACACGGCGGAGGCCGTCAAGACCGTGCTGGCGGCGTTCCGCACGCTCGTGGCGGCCTCGGAGACCGTGTCGGCGATCATCGCCTCGGGGATGATCCCGGCCGCGCTCGAGATGCTCGACGAGGCCATCATCAGCGCCATCAACGCCGGCACCGGCGCCGGCTACCCCGAGGGCGCCGGCGCCGTGCTGCTGATCGAGCTGGACGGGCCGCGCGCCGAGGTGGAGGCGCAGGGCGAGCGGGCGGCGGCTATGTGCCGCGAGCGCGGGGCGCTGTCGGTCAGCGTGGCCCGCGACGAGGCCGAGCGCGCGCTCCTGTGGAAGGGGCGCAAGGAGGCCGCCGGTGCGGTGGGCCGGCTCACGGCCGCCTACCTGCTGCAGGACGCGGTGGTGCCGCGCTCCAAGCTGCCGCAGATCATGCGGGAGATCGTCGCCATCGGCGAGCGCTACCGCCTGCGCATCGCCAACGTGTTCCACGCGGGCGACGGCAACCTGCACCCGATGATCTGCTACGACGACCGGCGGCCCGACGAGCTGGAGCGCGCCAAGGCGGCCAACGAGGAGCTGCTGCGGGCGTGCATCGCGCTGGGCGGCAGCGTCACCGGCGAGCACGGCATCGGCTTCGACAAGGCCAAGAACCTGCCGCTGCAGTACGCCGACGCCGACCTCAACTTCATGTACCGGATCCGCCGCGGCTTCGATCCCGACCGGCTCATGAACCCGGCCAAGCTCCTGCCGTCGCACCCCGCGTGCGGCGAGGGCTTCCGCCCCCAGCGGCCGGTGCTGCCGGCCGGGACATGGGTGTGAGCGTCACCGCGCGCGCCCTCGGCGGTGCGCTGGCCGCGATCGTGGGCCCCGGCGCCGACGACTCGCCGGCCGCCCGCGCGGCCGCCGCCGTCGACGGCCTCCAGCCGCAATGGCTGGTGCGTCCCCGCTCGCTCGACGAGGCGGCGCGCGTGGTGGCGCTGGCCCACGACGAGGGGCTCGCCGTGGTCCCGCGCGGCAGCGGAGGCGCGCAGGGCCTCGGCGCGCCGCCGGAGCGCGTCGACGTCGTGCTCGACCTCGGCGCCCTCGACGCGGTCGTCGAGCACAACCCCGACGACCTCACCGCGACGGTGCAGGCCGGCGTCACCGCGGGCGCGCTGGCGGCGCGCCTGGCCACCCACCGGCAGGCGCTGCCGCTCGACCCGCCGGGCTGGAGCCGGCGGACGCTGGGCGGCCTCGCCGCCACCGCGGCCAGCGGTCCGCTACGGCTGCGCTACGGGACGATGCGCGACCTGCTGCTGGGCGTCCGGTTCGTGCAGGCCGACGGCGTCCTCACCTGGGGCGGCGCCCGGGTCGTGAAGTCGGTGACCGGCTACGACGTTCCCAAGCTCCTGGTCGGCTCGCTGGGGACGCTGGCGGTGCTCGGCGAGCTGACGCTGCGCCTGCATCCGCTGCCCGAGGCCGAGGCCACCTGCCTGGTGGAGCTGGGCAGCGTCGAGGCCGCCCAGGAGCTGGCCCTGGGCATCGTCGATTCCACGCTGCAGCCGAGCCGGCTCGAGCTGCTCGATGGCGGCGCGCTGGCCGCGTGCGGGCTGCCGCCGGTCGCCGCCGGCCTGGTCGTGTCCTTCGGCAGCGTCGCGCCTGCCGTCCGGGCCCAGCAGGCGGCGGTCACGGAACGGGCCGACCGCCTCGGGGCGCGCCTGGAGACCATGGGCCCGGGCTTCTGGCGGACGTACGACCGGATGCTGGCCGGGACCGGCGCGAGCGTGCTGCGCGTCACGACACTCACGACGCGGCTGGCGGCGACGCTCGGCGAGCTCCGGAGCGCGCTCGGCGGCGCCGCGAACCTCGTCGTCACGGGGTGCGCGCCGTTCGGCCTGCTGCGGGTCGCGGTCCGGCAGGGGGAGCCGGCGCTGCTGGCCAAGGCGATCGAGCGGCTGCGCGCGTTCGTCGGCGCGGACGACGGCAGCGTCGTCGTCGAGCGCGGCACCGCCGCGCTGCGGTCGAGCGTCGACCCGTGGGGGCCGGTGCCGCCGCCGGCGCTCGAGCTGATGCGCGCGCTCAAGCAGGAGTTCGACCCCCGCCGCACGCTCAACCCCGGCCGCTTCGCGGGCGGGATCTGATGCAGCCCACGGCCCACGCCGGCCTCGCGGACCCCGAGACGCTCACGGCGCTGCGCACGTGCGTGCACTGCGGCATCTGCCTGCCCCAGTGCCCGACCTACCGGGTGCTCGGCGAGGAGATGGACTCGCCCCGCGGCCGGCTCTATCTGATGCGCGCGGTGGCCGAGGGCCGCCTGGAGCCCACCGAGACCTACACCCACCACCTCGACCTCTGCCTGGGCTGCCGGGCGTGCGAGACGGCGTGCCCGGCCGGCGTGAAGTTCGGCGCCCTGCTGGAGACCGCGCGCGCCGACCTCGGGCGGCGCGGCCGGCCGGCGAGCGACCGCTGGCTGCGGCGCATGCTCTTCGCGCTGTTCCCGCGTCCCGAGCGCCTCGGCCCGGCGCTCGGCCTGGCCCGGCGCTATCGCGGCCTCGGCCTGCAGACGCTCGTGCGCCGCAGCGGCATCCTGCGCCGCGTGCCGCGCCTGGCGGCGCTCGACGCCCTGCTGGAGCGGATGCCGACCGAGGTGTCGATGCCCGAGTACGTGCCGGCCCGCGGCAAGGCGCGCGGGCGCGCCGGCGTGCTGACCGGGTGCGTGCAGCGCTTCCTGTTCAGCGACGTCACCCGCGCGACCATCCAGCTCCTGTCGCTGGCCGGCTGGAACGTGGTCGTGCCCCGGGCGCAGGGCTGCTGCGGCGCGCTGGAGCTGCACGCGGGACGGGTCGGCGCCCTCCGCGAGCGGGCCGCCGCGCTGGCGTCCGCGTTCCCCGCCGACGTCGACTGGATCGTCACCGATGCCGCCGGCTGCGGCTCGGCCATGCGCGAGTACGGTCACTGGCTGCCGGGATCGCCGGCGGCGCGCCTGGGCGCCCGGGTCCGCGACGTCACCGAGCTGCTGGTCGACGCCGAGCTGCACCTGGCGCCGCTGCCACTGACGGTGACGTACCACGACGCCTGCCACCTGGCCCACGGCCAGCAGGTGCGCAGCGCGCCGCGCGAGCTGCTCAGGCGGATCCCCGGCCTCACGCTGGTGGAGCTGGGCGACAGCGACCTCTGCTGCGGCAGCGCGGGCGTCTACAATGTCCTGCAACCCGACATGGCCGACCGGCTGCTCGACCTCAAGCTCGCCCGCATCGCCGAGACCGGCGCCCGCGTGGTCGCCGCCGGCAACCCCGGCTGCCTCATGCAGATCGCCAAGGGCGCGCGCGCCCGGGGCCTGGAGCTGGAGGTCGTGCATCCGGTGACACTGCTGGCCCGGTCGGCGGGAGTGGGCGCGCCGTGAAGAAGATCCGCTTCCGCGATCATGCGCGCTTCTCGGCCGAGAGGATGGCCAAGATCACGCTCGGCGCCACGCCGCGCGTCCACCTGGATCTCTACGCGCTGGAGCCGGGGCAGGCGC
Organism: Candidatus Methylomirabilota bacterium; assembly: GCA_036397135.1. Classification (GTDB taxonomy): domain Bacteria; phylum Methylomirabilota; class Methylomirabilia; order Rokubacteriales; family CSP1-6; genus AR5. Next base: position 8,013 of record DASWJN010000244.1, on the reverse strand, counting down.
AGAAGGTCCACACCCACGACGACCAGGACAAGGTCTACGTCGTGCTGGAGGGCCGCGGACGCTTCTCGGTGGGCGCCGACGAGGACACGCTGGAGCCGGGCGAGGCGGTGGTGGCGCCGGCCGGCGCCGCCCACGGCGTGGTCAACGACTCGGGCGCCCGGCTGCTGCTGCTCGTCCTCGTCTCGCCGCCGCCCCCGCACGCGTGAGCGCCGCGCCCCGCGCCGCGTTCATGGTCACCTGCCTGGGGGACCTGTTCTACCCGGAGGTCGGCGAGAAGATCGTGCGGCTGCTCCGCCGCCTGGGCGTCACGGTGGAATTCCCGGCCGGGCAGACCTGCTGTGGCCTGCCGCTGTTCAACTCGGGCTACCACGGCGAGGCCGCGGCGGTGGCCCGGCGCACCGTGGCGCTGTTCGAGGACGCCGAGCACGTCGTGGTGCCCTCCGGCTCCTGCGCCTGGATGGTCAAGCACGAGTATCCCGGCCTGCTGTCGGGGGCCGAGCGCACGGCCGCCGAGCGGCTGGCCGGGCGCACCCACGAGCTGTCGCAGTTCCTGGTGAAGGTGCTGGGCCGGCGGCAGTTCCGGAGCGCGGTGGGCGGGCGGCTCACGTACCACGACTCGTGCCACCTGCTGCGCGGCCTGCACGAGTCGGAGAGCCCGCGCGCCCTGCTGCGCGGCCTCGACGGCGCCGAGTTCGTGGAGCTGCCAGGCGGGGACGAGTGCTGCGGGTTCGGCGGCTCGTTCTCGGTGCGGCTGCCCGAGGTCTCCAGCGCGATCCTCGACAAGAAGCTCGCGAACGTCGAGGCGACCGGCGCCGGGTGCGTGGTCGCCTGCGACGCCGGCTGTCTCATGCAGATGCGGGGGGGCCTGTCGCGGCGCGGCTCGCGGGTGCGCGCGCTCCACCTGGCCGAGGTGCTGGCTGACGGGGCAGGGGAACCCGGAAGCGCGGCGGCGCCACGAGGAGGCGCCGCGTGAGCGAGGTGGCGCCGGCCACGCCGCTGCGCGAGCGCGCCGGCCGGGCGCTCGAGGACACGTTCCTGCAGCAAGCGCTGACGATCGCCACCACCAAGTTCATCGGCCTCCGCCGCGAGGCGTTCGACGAATTTCCCGAGGGCGAGGCCCTGCGCGACCAGGCCAGGGCGATCAAGGAGGCCACCCTCCAGCGGCTCGATCACTGGCTGGAGACGCTGATCGACAACATCGAGCGCCGCGGCGGCCACGTCCACTACGCGGCCTCGGCCGAGGACGCCCGGCAGATCGTGCTCGACATCGCCCGGCGCACGGGAAGCGGCATGGCCGTGAAGTCGAAGTCGATGGCGACCGAGGAGATCCACCTCAACGAGGCGCTGGAGGCGGCCGGCGTCACGCCGGTCGAGACCGACCTGGGCGAGTACATCATCCAGCTCGCCCACGAGCGCCCCTCGCACATCATCGCCCCGGCCATCCACAAGACCAAGGGCCAGGTGGCCGAGCTGTTCGCGCGCGAGCTCGGGCGCGAGACCCAGCCCGACCCCGAGGTGCTCACGCGCATCGCCCGCGCCGAGCTGCGCGAGAAGTTCCTCCAGGCCGACCTCGGGATCACCGGCGCCAACTTCGCGGTGGCCGAGACCGGCACCGTGGTGCTCGTGACCAACGAGGGCAACGGCCGCATGGTGACCTCGCTGCCGCGCGTGCACGTGGCGGTGATGGGCGTGGAGAAGGTCGTGCCCTCGATGACCGACCTCACGGTGTTCCTGGCCATCCTCGCCAAGAGCGCCACGGGCCAGAAGCTGTCGGTCTACACCTCGCTCGTCAACGGCCCCCGGCGGGGCGGGGAGCTGGAGGGACCGGAGGAGTTCCACCTGGTGCTGCTCGACAACGGGCGCATCAAGCAGATCGCCGGGCCCCTGCGCGAGTCGCTCTACTGCCTGCGCTGCGGGGCCTGCCTCAACGTCTGCCCGGTTTATCGCCAGATCGGGGGCCACGCCTATGGCTACACCTATCCGGGGCCGATCGGGATCCTGCTGACGGCGATGCTGAACGGCCCCGAGTCGGTGAAGGACCTCGCGCACGCCTCGTCGCTGTGCGGCGCCTGCGCCGACGCCTGCCCCGTGCGCATCGATATTCCAAGAATGCTGGTCGAGCTGCGCAAGGAGGTCGACGAGCGCCGCATCGCGCCGTGGCCCGAGCGCGTCGTGTTCGGCGCGCTTGGATCGCTGCTCCGGCGCCCGGCGCTCTACCGGCTCTCGGCGCGGCTCGGGCGGCTGTTCCAGCGGCCGTTCGTGCGCGGCGGCGCCATCCGCCGGCTGCCGCTGTTCCTCGGCCGGTGGACGCGTACGCGCGACCTGCCGCCGGTGGCGGCCCGCACGTTCCAGGAGCGCTGGGCCGACCTCGCGCGCGAGGGGCGGCGATGACGAGGGCCGAGTTCCTCGCGCGCATCCGCGGCGAGATGGGCAAGACGCGCGGGCTGTTCGAGGCCTCGCCGGCCTCGCGCCCCGCCCGGCCCCGCGAGCGGCTGGACCTCCTGCGCCGCGAGCTGGCGGAGCGCTGGCGGGAGAACCTCGAGCGATTCGCCCGCGAGTTCGAGCGGGTGGGCGGCGTCCTGCACCGGGTGGGGGAGGCGCGCGAGGTGCCCAACGCCATCGCACGGATCGCGGGCGAGCGGCAGATGAAGAGCGTGGTGGCCTGGCACGGCGACGCGCTCGGGCTCGACGTGGCCGAGTCTCTGGGGGCGCGCGGCCTCGCGACGTCGGCGGCGCCGGGCCTGGAGGTGTCCGCCACCGAGCGCGGGCAGCGGCGCGCGCTGGCCGCGGCCGCCGACCTCGGCGTCACCGGCGTCGATCTCGCGATCGCCGAGACCGGCACCCTCGTCGTCGTCTCCGGAGCCGGGCGCCCACGCTCGGCCTCGCTGCTGCCGGCGTGCCACGTCGCCGTCTTCGGCCGTGAGGCGCTGGTCGAGTCGCTGCGGCAGGCCGGCCTCGCGCTGGAGGCCTGGCACGAGGGGGCGCCGCCCGAGTGGCGGGGCGCGTCGATCAACTTCATCACCGGCCCCAGCCGCACGGCCGACATCGAGCTGACGCTCACGCGCGGCGTGCACGGCCCCAAGGAAGTCCACGCCGTGTTCGTCGAGCAGGGCCTGACGGTGGCGCGGCGTGTCTGAGCGCTACTGGGCGCCCGAGGAGGTCGAGCGGCTGATCCCCCGGCTCACCGAGATCATGGATCGCGTGCGATCGGCCCACGCCGAGGCCGGCCAGGCGCGCGAACGGCTGCAGGCCGAGCAGCAGCGCATCATGATGTCCGGCGGTGGCGTCGTGGACCAGGCCGCCTGGCGCGCCACCCGCGAGCGGCTCGACCGGGGCACCCGGATCGTGCAGGAGGGGCTGGCGGAGATCCAGGGCCTGGGCGGAGTGACCAAGGACGTGGGCCTCGGGCTCGTGGACTTCCGGCATCTCCGCGCCGGCCGCGAGGTCAACCTGTGCTGGCGCTACGGCGAGGCGCGGATCACCCACTGGCACGGGCTCGACGAGGGCTACACCGCGAGGAAACCACTATGAGCCGCGCCCGCGTCTACTACCAGAAACCGACCTGAAGCTCCTGCGTGAAGGGGAGAGCGGTGCTCTCCCGTCGCCGGGTCGCGTTCACGCCGCGCGACCTGTTCAAGGAACCGCTGAGCGGGGCCGAGATCCGGGCGCTGGCCGCGCGCGCCCCCGAGGGCGTACGGAGTTTGCTGTCCACGCGCTCGACCCAGTACAAGGCGCTCGGTCTCGACCGGAAGAAGGTGAGCGACGCCGAGCTGGTCGCGCTCATGGCGAAGGAGCCGCGGCTGCTGCGGCGGCCCATCCTCGACCTCGGCGACCGGCTGGTGATCGGCTTCGACCGGACGGCCTACGACGCGGCCGGCTGATATGGCCTACACGGCCGTCTTCTTCGACCTCTTCGATACGCTGGTGCACTTCGAGCGCGACCGGCTGCCCGAGGTCGAGATCAACGGCAAGAAAGTGCGCTCGACGGCCGGCCACCTGCACGCCGTCCTGGCCGCCCACGCGCCCGAGGTGACCCTCGAGCGCAGCTACGCGGCGCTGCTCGGCTCGTGGCAGGAGGCCGAACGCCTGCGGGCCATCGATCACCGCGAGGTGCCGGCCCGCGAGCGCTTCGCCGATTTCTTCCGCCGCCTGGGGCTCGACCTGCGCACCCTGCCGCCGGGGCTGGACGTGGCGCTCATCGACGCCCACCGGCGCGAGCTGGCCAAGGCCGCCACGTTTCCGGCTCACCACCGGCCGCTGCTGGAGCGGCTGGCGCGCGGGCACCGGCTGGCGGTCGTCTCCAACTTCGACTACACCCCGACCGCGCTGGCCATTCTGGAATCCGGCGGCGTCCGCGAGCTGTTCGCCGCCATCGTGGTCTCGGACGAGGTGGGCTGGCGCAAGCCGCGCGCGGACATCTTCGAGGCGGCCTTCCGCCGCACGGGCGCCGAGCCCCGCCGCACGCTCTTCGTCGGCGACCGGGCCGACATCGACGTGGTGGGCGCTCTCGCCGTCGGCATGGACGTGGCGTGGATCAACCCCGGCCGCGAGCCGCTGCCCCCGGGGATCCCGGCGCCCGTCTACGAGATCCGCGACCTGGCCGAGCTGGAGGAGATCGTGGCGCGCGGCTGAGCGAGGATCTCCTGGCCCTCTTCCTGCATCATACGGAGCAGGAGGTGTCACGGGAACGCATGGGCACGACACGCAAGGTCATCATCATCGGCTCCGGCCCCGCCGGCTACACGGCCGCGATCTACGCAGCGCGCGCCAACCTCTCGCCGCTGATGTTCACCGGCTTGCTGTCCGGCGGCCAGCTCATGCTGACGACGCTCGTGGAGAACTACCCCGGCTTCGTGGACGGCGTCATGGGCCCCGAGCTGATGGAGACCATGCGCAAGCAGGCCGAGCGCTTCGGCACCGACATGATGGCCGAGGACGTGACCGCGGTGGACTTCTCCCACCGTCCGTTCGTCGTCCGGGCGGACGACCGCGCGTATGAGGCCGAGACCGTGATCGTCGCCACCGGCGCCTCGCCCATCCTGCTGGGCGTCCCGGGCGAGCGCGAGCTGATGGGCCGCGGCGTCTCCACCTGCGCCACCTGCGACGGCTTCTTCTTCAAGGACCAGGACATCATGGTGGTCGGCGGCGGCGACTCCGCCCTGGAGGAAGCACTCTACCTGGCGCGCCTGGGCCGCACCGTGACGGTGGTCCACCGCCGCGGCACGCTGCGCGCCTCCAAGATCATGCAAGAGCGCGCCTTCAAGAACCCGAAGATCACGTTCCTGTGGGACCACGTCGTCGAGGCCATCGCCGACCCGACGATCGGGAAGGTGGCGGCGGCGATCCTGCGCAACGTGAAGACGGGTGAGATCACCGAGCGGCCGGTCGACGGGCTGTTCGTGGCGATCGGGCATCAGCCGAACACCGCGCTGTTCCGCGGGCAGCTGGAGCTGCTGCCGAACGGCTACATGAAGGTGGAGCCGGGGACCTCGCGCACGTCGGTGCCGGGGGTGTTCGCGGCCGGGGACGTGGCCGATTTCACGTTCCGCCAGGCGGTGACCGCGGCGGGGACGGGGTGCATGGCCGCGCTCGAGGCTGAGCGCCACCTGGAGGCCACGCAGGCCGGATAACGGCGCGCTCGTGCCGCGACAGAATCGCGTCACCCCGTTCGGCGAGCTGATCGCGACGACTGCTCGCGGCACCTTGATGGGCAACCGGGGTTGCCTCCACGACGCCGACGGACGCATCCGACGGTCGTACGTGGGCAAGCGCTGGATCATCTGCGTGCTGGAGTTCAAGGGGCGCCGCCGCCGGGTCATGACGCCCAGGCGCTACACCGAGCTGTTCTTCCTGGACGAGGCCACGGCACTGGCCGCGGGCCACCGTCCGTGCGCGGAGTGTCAGCGAAGCCGGTATCTGGAGTTCTGCCGGCACTGGGCGGCTTCGAGCCGCGCTGCGGCCCCCGGCGGCTCGCTCTCGGCGGACGACCTGGACGACGCGCTCCACGCCGAGCGGGTCGATGACGAGCAGCGGCGGCGCACGTACGCCGAGCGCTGGTCGCGGCTGCCGGACGGGGCGATGGTCGCGGACGACGAGGGTCGCGCGTATCTTGTCCACGAGGGCCGGCTTCTCCCGTGGACGCCTTCCGGCTACGGGCCGGCGCGACGGAGCTCGCCGGCGGTGGCCGTGCGCGTGCTGACTCCGCGCTCGGTCGTGGCGGCCATCCGGCACGGGTATCCGGTGGAGCTGCATCCCTCTGCGATGCGGTGCGGCATACCGAGACCACGTGCACGGACTCCGCGGGCGGCCACCCCGTCCGGAAGGTCGCGGCTTGTGTAGGGGTTCCCCCGCATTGCCGCCGTACCCCTCGGCGGCTATCGTACCGGACGGGGCGGAAGGGAATGGGTGACGTCCGACCGTTCACGAGGCATGGTCTCGCTGTGGCAGCAGGCCAAACCGCCTCGATACGCTGCGCTGCTGCGCAGCATATTCCGCTGGCCCACAGGCCGGCCCCAGCGGCCAACACCCCAGAATCGAACGCCGAAAGCGCGTTCATGGCTACTGGCCGTCACCGAGATAGGCTGCGGGGAACTGCAGCAGTTGCTGTGATATGCAGACCGGCTTATCTCGCGGCCGAATGGCTCGGCGCTGAGCGGCCGGCGCTCGCGCCGTCGATTGGTCGCGGCGCGTTCATGCCGGGCCGCTCGAGCGGCTTGTTAGCGAGCGGTTTGCCGAGACTCCAGCCATCGCCGGAGGGAAGTCTGTGTCTCGCCGGAAGGCCGGCCGGCGAGAAGACCAGCGACACTAATGTCCTCGTCGAGATCAGGCCAATGAATACCCTCTCCACGACCGATCAATCGCCAGTTGGCGCGTTCCATGGCCGTCCCATGCGCGAGACGGGGATACCACGGCAACGGCACGCTCACCGTTCGGCCGTCCACCAGATCGACAACCAGCGTGTCCTCTGTAACCGTGACGCTCTGGGCGAGGGCCGCCCGCAGGTCACTCGGCGAAGTACTCATCCCATGCTCCACGAAGCTGAATGGCGTTGTCCTTCACTAACGTCTCCACGCGCCGGATCTCCGCTCGCGCAAAGCCACCGCTCTCGGCCAGCCGAACCGGATCGAGCCAGAACTTCGCTCGATTCGCGTCCCGCTCCACATGCACGTGCCGTGGCTCATCTCGGTCCCCGGAGTAGAAGAAGAACCGATAAGGTCCGCTCCGGAGGACCGTCGGCATGAGGCCAATTGTATGCCAGCGTCACCGGCGAGACGTCGCCTTGTCTCGCTAATTCTAGTTCGACGACTCCGATGAAGCGATGAGGCCTCATGTACTTCGAAATCGTTGGGCCGATCACCAGCATCGAGAGGATTGCTGTCGGCACATCGATCCGCCACCTGTCCCGTCTGAGGCGCCGCTACGGCCGTGGCCGTTGGCGTAAGCTCAAGGGTATCGCAATGATCCGCCTGGCAGGCGGTGGGCTGCGGCGTGCCGAGATCCACTGGTACGAGGCACATGGGGTCGGACGCGTTCGCTACAAGATCAAGAGGTTTGTAGACTAGACCATGCCAACACGTGAGACAGGGTTCGTCCTCTGCATCGACAATCGCGGGGCCGAGGATCTCGACGTTCGGAAGGTCTACCGAGTCTTGCCGGACAAGGCCGCGACTGCGACAGGCTACGTGCGGGTCATCGACGAGTCCGGCGAAGACTACCTCTATCCTGCCAGCTTCTTCGTGTCCGTCGAGGTGCCACACAAGGCCAAGCGCGCGTGGACCGTGGCACCACGGCCCGCCAAGCGGCGGAGTTCGTCGAACAAGCCGCTCCAGCGGTCCGGAGCTCGCGTTGCTCGCTCCGGCCGCTGAGCGGCGCCGTTATACGGCTGGCAGACCGTTGCTGGGAAGCAAGGAGAATTCACGATGGCTCCAGTCACCGTGCGTTACATAGTGGCGGTGCACAAGGGCGACCTCTACGCGTTCCGCTCGTATCTCCTCAGCCGCGACGTCAACCTCG
>DASWJN010000243.1:0-4663 GCA_036397135.1 Candidatus Methylomirabilota bacterium | reverse complement strand
ATCGGCGATGCGGCTCACCTCTGCCCAGCCCCCTTCAGGGGGATGGGGGGCTCGCGCTCGCCCCATCCGGAGCGAGCATGCCGCGATCGGCGAGCCATGCCGGCGCGGCCGGGGCCCATGCCCCACCAGGGCCGGCTCGGGCGTGTATCGCCCTTCGTGAACAGTCCGCACTGGTCCCGGGAGTTCCGGTCCGCGGGTCGCGCGGCGCTATAATGCGGTGTTTCCGTATGCGTGCGGTCACGTGCCTGCGTTCGCTCAGGGCGACGGCGCTGGCGGCGTTGCTCCTGGCGGCCGCGACTCCAGCGGGCGCCGACCTCCGCATCAGCGACCTCGACGTGTTCCTCAACGACCATGAGCTCACGGTGAACGTGGCCCTGCTGGGGGCGGTGGCCCCGGCGGTCCACGAGGGTCTCCAGAGCGGCATCCCGGCCCACGTCCGCTACACCGTCGAGCTGTGGCAGTACAACCGCTACTGGCGCGACAGCCTGCTGCTGACGAAGGTCGTCGAGCGCGCGCTCGCCTACAACGTCGTCACCAAGGAGTACAGGGTCACCCCGGTCCGGGGGGAGGCCCGCGCGCCCCACGTCACCCGCGACCTCCGTGACGCCCAGCGCGTGCTCTCCGAGGTGCGCGGGCTCAAGCTGACGCCGGCGGGAGCGGTGGACGCGGTCGAGGTCATCTACGTGCGCGTGCTGGCCGAGGCGGCGCTGAACGGCGAGAACTCGTTCGTGACGCGCATGGCCGGCACCGCCGAGCAGGCGATGCGGCAGTCCGCGTACCGGACGCTGCTGCGGGTGCAGTAGCGTGCCGCTGCTGAGCGAGCAGAACCGCCGCAAGCGCAACCTGGTCATCATCGCGGCCTTCCTGCTGCTCGTCGGCGGCGTCACCGCCTTCGACCTCAACACCTTCGCCCCCGACCTGCCGGTCGCCTCCAACATCGTCATCTTCGCGCTCTTCAACCTGAACCTCATCGTCCTCCTGCTGCTGCTCCTGCTGCTCTTCCGGAATCTCGTCAAGCTCTGGCTGGAGCGCCGTCACAACGTGATCGGCGCGCGGTTCCGCGCCAAGCTGGTCCTGGCGTTCCTGCTGCTGTCGGTGGCGCCGGCCGGCCTGATCTTCCTCATCGCGTCCAACTTCATCAACAAGTCGATCGAGGGCTGGTTCAAGCCGCAGGTGGAGCGCCCGCTCGACCAGGCCCTGTCGGTCGCCCAGACGTACTACACCAACCTGGAGCGCACCGCCCTGCGTCACGGCCAGCACATCGCCCGGGTGATCGACCGTGACGGGCTGCTGGGCGAGGACCGCCGGGAGACGCTGGCCGCGTTCCTGGTCGAGCAGCAGGAGCTGCTGTCGATCAGCACGATCACCGTGTTCGGCGCGGGCGGACAGGAGCTCGTCCACGTGCACGACCCGATCCTGGGCGATCTGCCCACGCGCGATCTCGCCGAGAGCCAGCTCAAGCAGGGGCTCCGGGGGCAGGAGACCACCCAGGTGCGCGAGCTGTCCAGCGGCGATCTCATCGAGGCCGTCACCCCGGTCTGGGCCGCCCGCGACGGCGGCCGCCGGGTGGTGGGCGCCGTGGTGATCGGCAGCCACGTGAGCGAGCGGCTGGAGCAGCGGGTGCGCGGCATCTCGCAGGCGTTCCTGGAGTACAAGCAGCTCAAGCTGCTCAAGAACCCGATCAAGGGCATCTACATCCTGCTGTTTCTCCTGATGACGCTCATCGTGGTGTTCTCCTTCACGTGGTTCGCGCTGCACCTGGCCCGCGGCATCACGGGCCCCATCGAGCAGCTGGCCGAGGGCACCCGCGAGGTCGCGGCCGGCAACCTGAGCTACAAGGTGCAGACGCGCGGAGACGACGAGATCGGGACGCTGGTGGAGTCGTTCAACCGGATGACCGACGACCTCGCCCAGTCCAAGCGCCAGCTGGAGGAGGCGTACATCGACCTCCAGGACAAGCACACCGAGCTGGAGGACCGGCGGCGCTACATCGAGACGGTGCTGGAGGCCATCACCACCGGCGTGGTCTCGTTCGACCCGCTCGGCCGGGTCACGACCATCAACCGGGCGGCCGCCCGCATGTTCGGGCTCGCCGAGGCGGCCAGCGTCGGCCGCCTGCTGGAGGAAGTCTTCGCCGGCCCCGAGGGGCGCGAGATCGTCACCCTCGTGCACCGCGCCCGCCGCCCGCGGGCGGGCAGCGCCGCCACCGAGCTGCACCTGCGCCGGGGCGGCGCCGCGCTGGTGCTGCTGGCCGCCGCCACCGCGCTGCGCGGCGAGAACGGCGAGTACGCGGGCGCGGTGCTGATCTTCGACGACCTCACCGAGCTGCTCAAGGCCCAGCGCCTGGCCGCCTGGCGGGAGGTGGCCCAGCGCATCGCCCACGAGATCAAGAATCCCCTGACGCCGATCCAGCTCTCGGCCCAGCGGCTGCGCCGCCGCCTGGGCTGGCGCGACGCCGACGAGCACCGGCTGGTGGCCGAGTGCACGGAGACGATCGTCCAGGAGGTCGATGGGCTGCGCCGGCTGGTCGACGAGTTCTCGCGGTTCGCCCGCATGCCGGCCTTCGTGCCCCGGCCCACCGACGTGCGACCCCTCGTGGAGGGCGTGGCCGCCCTCTACCGCGAGTCGCACCCCGGGCTGGCGCTGGCCACCCGCCACGCCGACGACGTGCCGCTGTGCGCGGTCGATCCCGATCACGTCAAGCGCGCGGTGCTGAACCTCGTGGACAACGCGGTGGAGGCGGTCGGCGCCGGCGGCGAGGTGCTGGTGGAGACCCAGTACGCCGCCGAGCCCGGCCGCGTCCGCATCGTGGTGAGCGACACCGGCCCCGGCATCCCGCTCGAGGACCGCGACAAGCTGTTCCTGCCCCACTTCTCGACCAAGGTGGCCGGCATGGGGCTGGGCCTGCCCATCGTCAGCGAGATCGCCACCGAGCACGGTGGCACCGTCAGCCTGGAAGACAACGAGCCGCGCGGCAGCCGCTTCGTGCTCGAACTGCCGGTGGCCGGCGCCCCCGCCCCCGTCGAGGCCTAGGAGGATGTCGGCGGATCGAGCCGCGCCCCGGGGCGAGCACATCCTGATCGTCGACGACGAGCCGGCGATCCAGAAGGCGCTGCGCGACGTCCTCGAGGACGAGGGTTACCAGGTGCGCGCCGTCGGCAACGGTCCCGACGCGCTCAAGGCCGTCGCCGACGAGACACCCGACCTCGTGTTCCTCGACATCTGGATGCCGCGCATGGACGGCCTGCAGACCCTGGCCGAGCTGAAGCGCCTGCGGCCGGAGGTCCCTGTCGTCATCATCTCGGGCCACGGCACCATCGAGACCGCCGTGAAGGCGACCCGCCTGGGCGCCTACGACTTCATCGAAAAGCCGCTGTCGCTCGAGAAGACGCTGCTGACCGTCAGCCGGGCGCTCGAGCACGGCCGGCTGGAGCGCGAGAACGCCACGCTGCGGGCCAAGCTGGACGAGCGCGCCGAGATCATCGGCGACAGCGAGGCCGTCCGCGCGCTCCGCGACCAGATCGCCACCGCCGCGCCGACCAGCGGGCGCGTGCTCATCCACGGCGAGAACGGCAGCGGCAAGGAACTGGTCGCCCGGGCCATCCACACCCTGTCCGCGCGCCACGCGGCGCCGTTCGTGGAAGTCAACTGCGCGGCGATCCCCGAGGAGCTGATCGAGTCCGAGTTGTTCGGTCACGAGCGGGGCGCGTTCACCGGGGCGCTGGCCCGCCGCCGCGGCAAGTTCGAGGCGGCCGACGGCGGCACGCTCTTCCTGGACGAGATCGGCGACATGAGCCTCAAGACCCAGGCCAAGGTGCTCCGCGCGCTCGAAGAGCAGGCCTTCGAGCGGGTGGGCGGTCGGGAGACGCTGCGGGTGGACGTCCGGGTCATCGCGGCCTCCAACCGCGATGTGCCGTCGCTCATCGCCCAGGGCCAGTTCCGCGAGGATCTCTTCTACCGCCTGAACGTCATCCCGATCGAGGTGCCGCCGCTGCGCGCCCGCAAGCAGGACGTGCCGGCCCTCGTCGAGCACTTCATCCGGGTCTTCTGCGCCTCCAACGGCAAGCGGCTCAAGACGCTGGCCCCGGGCGCCCTCACCTACTTCATGACCTACGACTGGCCCGGCAACGTGCGCGAGCTGCGCAACATGGTCGAGCGGCTCGTCATCATGCTGCCGGGCGACGCCATCGCCGCCGAGGACCTGCCGCCGCCGCTCCGGGCGAAGACGGAGGCGGCCGCCACGGCGCCGGCCGACGGCAAGCCGCTCAAGGAAGCGCGCGACAGCTTCGAGCGCGCCTACATCCTGGCCGAGCTGCGCGCCCAGGACTGGAACATGACGCGCACCGCCGAGCGCCTCGGCATCGAGCGCAGCCACCTCTACCGGAAGATCCGCGCCTACGGCATCACCCCCCCCAAGTAGTAGTATCGGGCGGTGCCGGTCTGGAACTTCGTGCGGCGCAGCGTGTACCAGGACTCGGTCACGCTGATGCGACTCACGCGCGACATGGAGGCCGTGGCGGGCGTGCGCCGCGCCGCCGCCATGATGGGCACGCCGGCCAACCGCGCGCTGCTCGCGCAGGCCGGGCTGCTCGATGCCGAGGGGGAGGCGGCCGGTCCCGTCGACCTCGTGATCGCGGTCGTCGCCGAGGACGCGGGCGCCGCC
>DASWJN010000242.1:0-19239 GCA_036397135.1 Candidatus Methylomirabilota bacterium | reverse complement strand
ACAGGGCCCCAAAACCCCCCGACGCTCGGGACGCCCCGGCCAAGCCGGGTCGCCCCTCGAACTCCCGCGAGGCCCCCGACTCGGCCCCCCAACCCCCCGACGCTCGGGACGCCCCGGCCAAGCCGGGTCGCCCCTCGAACTCCAGCGCGACTCCCGAGGGCGGCGGCGCACTTCTCAGTACGCAGGAAGTTTGCCGGTGCCCGCGCCGCTCTTGCGCACGGCCGCCACCTCGTCGGCGGCGCGGGCGGCCAGGAATCGGCCGTCGCTGGCGAGGGTGACGAACCGGTAGCCGGCCGCGATCATCTTCAGCGCGTAGGGGGCGCCGCCGCAGTGGATGCCGGCCACCACGTTGTGGCGCTTGCACGCCTCGGCGATCTGCTGCTGGGCCTCGACCACCGGCGCCTCGGTCTGATCCAGCTTGGGCGTGCACCCGAGGGTCAGCGACAGATCAGCGGGGCCGACGTAGACGGCGTCGATGCCGGGGACGCTCAGGATGTCGTCGATGTTCTTCACGGCCTCGGCCGTCTCGATCATCGGCATCACGATCAGCTCGTCGTTGGCCCGGGCGGCGGTGTAGTCGCTCCCGGCGTAGATCGAGGCGCGGACCGGCCCCCACGAGCGGTACCCGCGCGGGTAGTACTTGCTGGCCGCCACCAGCGCCTCCGCCTGCTGGCGCGTGTTGATCATCGGGCAGATGACGCCGTAGGCGCCGGCGTCGAGGATCTTCATGATCCGGGCCGGATCGTTCCAGGGCACCCGCGCGAGCGGGACGACGCCCGTCGTCGAGATGCCCTGCAGCATCGTCACCGCCACCTGGTAGTCGACGACGCCGTGCTGCATGTCGATCGTCAACGAGTCGAAGCCCTGATGGGCCATCACCTCGGCGGAGAACGCGCTCGGGATGGCGAGCCATCCGTTCACCGCCGCCTCGCCCTTCGCCCAGATCTCCCGCAGTCTGTTGGCTCGCACGCTGGACTCCTCTCCGCATCGGCCCGGTCGTCCGGGCCCACGGCACCGCGTATTGTAGTCCAGCCGAGGAACGACTGCGCCGGCCGTGGCGGCTACGACTCGATCCGCCGCATGAGCAGGTGGCGGCGGTTGCTCGTGTGGGGCCTCACCTGGGCGGGCCAGCGGCCCTGCTCGACCGCCCTGGCCCAGGCCTCGCTCAGCAGCACGTCGGGGCTGTCCAGCTCGTAGAGGGCGTGGAAGCGGGGCGCCCCCTGGGGATCCATCGTCTTGCGCTCGCCGCCCAGCATCATGGTGAGCGGCCGGGTCTCGAAGCGGGCGGCCGAGACGACCCCGGGCACCGCGAGGATCAGGGGCACGTGCTCGGTGTCGTAGACCTCGTGGAAGAGCTTCTCGCGGTCGGGGGTGACGTCCATCGCGGCCGAGAACAGGAAGCGGCTGGTGAGGCTCATCGGGCGATCCTCCTAGTGACAGAGTGGACGAATGGCGACGAAGACGATGTCGGGCATGTCCTTGGTGCGCAGTCCGGGCGCGTCGGCGACGTAGCGCTCGACGGCGCCGACGATGCGATCGGGGCCGACGAGCCGGTCGCGCAGGCAGGCGACCACCTCGGCGAAGACCGTGATGCCGCCATCGCGGGCGCCGAGCGACTCCTGCACCGCCACGAGCCCCACCCACGCGTCGACGACTCCGCTCACGTAGGCGGCGCGCGCCGGGGACGGCAGGCGCTGCCACTCGGCGCCGGTGAGCGCCGCCGCCGGGGGCGCGACTCCCGCGACCACGCTGACGGTCAGGGCCGCCGCGAGGGCGCGCACGTCAGGCGTCCTCTCTCGGCGCCCGCGGGACGACGACCCACAGGACCAGATAGACGAGGATCCCCGGGAATGCCGCGGAGACAACCGAGACCAGAAGATAGAGGACACGCACGACCGTCGGGTCCCAGCCGAGCCACTCGGCCAGCCCGCCGCAGACCCCGCCGAGCTTCCGGTCGCGGCGCGACAGCCGCAGCGGCCGGGCCAAACGGTTCATACGACGGCGTGCTCCTCGGCGACCCACAGCGGCGAGCGCGCGAGGTCGATGAAGCGCCGCTCGTCCTCCAGCAGCCGCCGGCCCGCCTCCCGTCCCTCGGGCGTGGCGCCCCCCGCGGCCAGTTCCTCGGCGCTGTCCCACCACAGCTCGGCCACGCCGTCGTAGGGCTCGGGCGCGCCGCGGCCCCGGCGCAGGCGGTCGTTGAGGGGGTGCGCGAGGGTGTGCACCTGCACGTAGCGCCTGACGCGCAGCGCGGGCGCGGCCGCCCGCACGAGCGGGGCGTGCGTCTCGCGCCAGTAGCGCTGGAACTCCTCGCTGCTCAGATGCGGCAGCCGCCGCAGGCAGAACGTGAGCTTGATCATGTGCGGCTCCTATCGCCGGCCGGCCACCAGCAGCGCCTCGGTCTCCAGCACCAGCCGCCCGTCCCGCTCGTACGGCGCCAGCGCCCGACGCATCTCGTCGTCCACGGCGCGCCGGGCGGCCGGCCCGAGGCGCTGGTAGAGATGGCCGGCCCGGGCGCCACCACCGGCGATGGGATCGAGATAGTCGGCGAACGACTCGAACGTGACGCTCCGACGCTCAGGGCTCACGCGGACCTCGCGCAGCCCGGCGTCCTCGAATGCGGTGACGAGGCGCCCGGAGTCGGCGAGCGAGAACGTCACCATCAAGGCCTCGCGCTGGTCCGGCCGCTGGCGCGCGAGCGCCTCCATCGCGATCGAGAGGAACCGGACGCGTTCGGCTCGTGACCACACGATCGCAGCCAGCCATCGACCCGGCCGCAGCACGCGTCGGGCCTCGCGTAACCCGGCGACGAGGTCGCCCAGGAACATCAGCCCGAGCTGGCAGACGACCGCGCCCACGCTGGCGTCGCGAAGCGCCAGGTCCCGTGCGTCCATCGCGATGAACCCCACCCGGGACCCGGCGGGCTGGCGGCGTGCCGCCGCCAGCATCGGCAGCGAGGTATCGGTGGCGAGGACGGCGCCGGCAGGGCCGACGCGGGCGGCGGCGGGGCCGGTCGCCACCCCGGTGCCGGCCGCCACGTCGAGCACCACGTCCTCGGGCTCGATGCGCGCGGCCTCGAGGAGCGCGGCCACCCAGAGGCGGGACCAGCGCCCCATGAACCGCTCGTAGGCGGCGGCGCCGGCGTCGAAGGAGACCGCGGCCGTCACCAGCCCCTCAGTGCGCGCCGGC
The DNA here is from genome assembly GCA_036397135.1 of Candidatus Methylomirabilota bacterium. Taxonomy (GTDB): domain Bacteria; phylum Methylomirabilota; class Methylomirabilia; order Rokubacteriales; family CSP1-6; genus AR5. Next base: position 16,053 of record DASWJN010000242.1, on the reverse strand, counting down.
GCCGCCGAAGGCCGGCGCCGGCAGCCCCTCGATGAGCACGTTGACGCACGCCGGCCGGCCGATCGAGAGCGCGCGCGCCACCGCGGGCTCGAGGTCGGCGGCGCGCTCGACCAGCTCGCCGTGACCGCCGAGCGCCTCGGCCACGCGGTCGTAGCGCGTCGGCAGCAGCGTGCAGCCGAGCGCGCGCTCGGCGCCGTAGTGGCGGACCTGCAGCGTGTGCTCGGCGTTCCAGCGCGCGTCGTTGCCGACCACCGCCACGAGCGGCAGGTCGTGGCGCAGCGCCGTGTCCAGCTCGAAGGCGTGGAACCCGAACGTCCCGTCGCCCATCGCCGCCAGCACCGGCCGGTCGGGACAGGCCAGGCGGGCGGCGAGCGCCATCGGCAGCGCGCTGCCGATCGAACCGGCGAGACCGTTGATGAGGCGTTCGCGGGGCTCCAGGCCCGCCTGCACCCACTGGCCGAACTCACCGCCGTCGCTCACCAGCACGGCGCCGGCCTCGACGTGCGGCGCCATTGCCGCGCACACCCGCAGCGGGTGGATCGGCGCACGGTCGGAGCGGCGCAGCGCGTCCCAGCCCGGCGGCGACGCGCGGCGGGCCGCGGCGACCTCGTCGGGCCACGACGAGCGCGGCCACGCTCGCGTGGCGGCCACCGCGGCGAGCCGCTCCACCGACGCGGTCGGGTCCGCGCTCACCGCCAGGGTCACGCCCGTCGGGGCGGGCTCCGGATCGAGCGACACCACGCGGCACCCGCGCCCGAAGCCCTGGCCGAAGCGGAGCGAGAAGTCGAGCGGCTTGCCGAGGAGCAGGACGAGGTCGGCCTCGCCGAACAGGCGGGCGGCGCCGCGCAGCCAGGGATCGTTGAGGCCCCGCGGGCTCTCGATGGGCAGCGCCGGCGCGCCGGTGATCCCGGCCAGGCGCTCCACGGCGGCGCGGCGCGGGCCGCGGCCGAGCGCCGGCCCGGTGAGGATGAGCGGGCGCTTGGCCTCGGCGAGCAGCGCGACGATGGCCAGCGCGTCGCGCTCGCCGACGATCGCCAGGGGCGTGGCCGGCGGCGCGGGCTTCGCCGCGTCCGGCGCCGGGCCCTCGAGGACGTCGCCGGGCAGGCTCAGGTGCACGGGGCCGGGCCGCCCCGACGTCGCCAGCGCCAGTGCCCGGACCACGTCGTCACCGATCCGCGCCGGGTCGTCCAGCGACCACGCCGCCTTCACCACCGGCCGGGCGGCCGCGACCTGGTCGATCTCCTGGAACGCGCCGCGCCCGCGCTGGCTGCGGGGGCTGGCCCCGCTCAGCAGGAGCACCGGCGACTCGGCCATGCGCGCGCCGTAGAGCGCGGAGATCGCGTTCAGGTGCCCCGGGCCCGCGGTCACCAGCGCCACGCCGGGCTGCTCGGTGAGGCGCCCCCAGGCGTCGGCCATGTGGACCGCCGCCGCCTCGTGGCGCGTGTGGACGAGGGCGACGTCGCGCCCGATCGTGGCGTCGTAGACAGACAGGATCTGGTTGCCGGACAGCGTGAAGAGCCGGCGGACGCCGGCGGCGGCGAGCGCATCGACGAGGCGGGTGGCGCCGGTGGCCACGCTAGCCGGGGACGACGGCGGCCTGGACCTCGGTCAGCTCCTCGAGCGTCGCCGCGTCGGGCGCGGCCCCGGGGTGGCGGACGCAGGCCGAGCGGATCCACCCGCGCCGGCGCAGGATCTCCTTGCGGATCGCCAGCGACGTGCCGGGCACGGAGCCGGGCTGGCTCTCGAAGCGGATGAGCGGCAACCAGCGGTAGAAGAGGCCGCGCGCCTCGGCCCGCCGGCCGGCCACGAAGTGCTCGCGGATGGCGCGCAGCGCCTCGGGATACGGAAAACCCGTCATCGCGCCGTCGGCGCCGCGCGACAGCTCCTCGAAGAAGTAGACGCCGCCCAGCCCGCCGAAGACGGCCACCGCGCGCGGGGCCAGCGTGCGCAGGCGCGTGAGCTTGGGCGGCGTGGGCGCCTCCTCGAGCTTCACCGCCTCCGCCGCGGGCACCTCGTCGAGCAGGCGGGCCAGGAAGTGGGCCGGCATGACGACGCCGGTGGTGACCGGCTCGTCTTGCAGCACGAGGGGCCGCTGCGCTGCCTGCGCGACCGCCTGGTAGTACTCGGCCACCGCGTCGAGGTTGCGGGCGCCGTTGGGCGGCGCGACCATCATCGCGTCGGCGCCGTGCTCGCGCGCCATCGCGGCGAAGCCGGCCGCCAGGTGGGTGCCCGGCGCCGACACGCCCACGACGACCGGCACGTAGCCGCCCACCGCTTTCACCACGGAGTCCACGACCCGGCGCCGCTCCTCGTCGTTGAGCCGGTGGGCCTCGCCGGCAATGCCCAGGATCGTGAGCCCGCTCACGCCCGTCGCCAGCACGGCCTCCACCAGGCGCGGCAGCCCCTCGACGTCGAGCGCCCCGTCGTCGGTGAACGGCGTGGCCAGAATGTGAAAGATCCCCGACCAGTCGATCATGCCGGGCCTATAGTGCCACGACTCGCGGACATCGGGGCTCCCATGTCAAGGCGACTGGCGCGGCCGGGGCGTCGAGCCTCCGGGCGCAGCGCCGGGCCGGGCCCGGCGCTCCGGGCGGCCGGCCGACTCGTCCTGCTTGCTCCGCAGCGCCTTCACCAGCCCGGCATAGGACTGGCGCTGGATGATCGAGTTGAACTGGCTGCGGTAGTTCGCCACGAGGCTGACGCCCTCGATGCTCACGTCGTAGGCGCGCCAGCGCGGGCCCTGCTGGAACACCCGGTAGTCCACCGGGGTCTCGACCCCCTGCTTGCTTACGATCCGGGTGCGCACGGTGGCCAGCTCGCCGTCCAGCGCCTCGCTGGCGAAGGTGATGCGCTCGCCGGAGTAGCCCTCGATCTTCGAGACGTAAGAGCGCTCGAGGAGATCGCTGAAGAGCTGCGTGAACTCCTGCCGCTCGGCGGGGCTGCGCTCCTGCCAGTGGCGGCCCAGGCTGCGCCGGGAGATCTCGCCGAAGTCGAAGATCTCCTCGGCGATCCGGCGGACCGCCGCCCGCCGCTCGCGCTCCCGCGCCTCCTGGCGCAGCGCGGGGTCCTCCAGGATCCTCAAGATCTGCTCGACGTGGCCACGCAGCTGGTCGGTCGGGGGGCCGGCCACGGCGGGCCCCGCCCCCACGGCCGCCAGCGCCACCACGATGAGACCGCGCCAGCGCGACGGCATCAGCTCTGCGCCCCGATCATGACGTTCCTCCTCGACGGTGAAGAAGCCGCCGCGAATCTAGGGCGCGGGTCGCGCCTTGTCAATCGCCGCGCCCGGACGCAGGCTGCTTGACCCCTTCCAACCGTGGGGCTAGTGTCAACGGCGGCTGGCAGCCCGAGCCGGCGTCGGGAGGCAGGCATGAGAGCACGGAGTATGATCGTTCTCCTTCACTTCCTGGTGTTCGCCCTCGCTTCGGCCGCCGCCGCCCAGACTCCCCGAGTCCCCCGGATCGGCTACCTCGGCCTCGGCAAGCCCGGCGTGTCGCTCGTCGGCGACGCGTTTCGCCAGGGGCTGCACGACCTCGGCTACGTGGATGGGCGCTCGATCGTCGTCGAGACGCGACTGGCCGACGGAGACGAGCCGCGGCTGAACGCGTTCGCCCGCGAGCTCGTCGCCCTCAACGTCGACGTGATCGTCGCCGCCGGGAGTCCCGCCATCGGGGCCGCCCGCGCCGCGACACGCCGCATTCCCATCGTGATGGCGGTGAGCGGCGACCCCGTGGCCGCCGGGTTCGTGGCGAGCTACGGGCGCCCCGGCGCCAACGTCACCGGGCTGTCGAGTATCTCGCCGGAGCTGGGGGGCAAGCGGCTGGAGGCGCTGAAGGAGATCATCCCCGGCCTGGCCCGGGTGGCAGTGCTGTCCGATCCCGAGAGCCCCGAGCGCACGGCGGAGATCCGCTCGCTGGAGCTGGCCGCCGGCGCCATTCGCCTGCAGCTGGACCTCGTGGAGGTGCGGCGTCCGGCCGACCTCGAGGCGGCCTTCGGGCAGATCCGACGGGGCCAGGCCGGCGCGCTCGTCGCGCTGGGCGACGCCTTCACGTTCGTGCACCGCGCCCGGATCATAGAGCTGGCGACGCAGGCCCGGCTTCCCGCGATCTTCCCGTCGCGTGAATTCGTCGAGGCGGGCGGGCTGATCTCCTACGGTCCCAGCCTCCCCGATCTCTTCCGGCGCGCGGCGACGTACGTGGACCGCATCCTGCGAGGCGCCAGCCCGGCCGAGCTCCCGATCGAACAGCCCTCCAGGTTCGAGCTGGTCGTGAACCGGCGGACGGAGCTGCTGCTGGGCCTCAACATCCCGCCCGCCTTCCTGCTCCGCGCCGATCACGTCTTCGAGTAACGCGGCGGCCGCCCCGGCGGTTGCCCCCGCCGGGCCCGTGCGGTAGGCTGCCGCACCATGAGCGTGCGAATCGGGATCGTGGGGGCCGGGGCGATCGGGTGCGTGGTGGGCGGGATGCTCACGCGCGCCGGACACGACGTGACGCTGATCGACCAGTGGCCCGAGCACGTGGAGACGCTGAAGCGCGACGGCCTGCGGCTGTCGGGGACGATCGGCGAGCACGTGATCCCCGTGCGGGCGCTGCACCTGCACGAGGTGCAGAAGATCACGACGCCGTTCGACGCCGTGTTCGTGGCGGTGAAGTCCTACGACACCGAGTGGGCGACGGCGCTCGGCTGCGCGTACCTGGCCCGCCCGCACGGGGTGGTCGTCGACTTCCAGAACGGCATCAACGACGCCCGGGTGGCGGCGGTGGCGGGGGCGGACCGCACGCTGGGGTGCGTGATCCTCATCGCCGCCGGCATGTACGAGCCGGGCCACGCCGTCCGCACGGACGCCGGCAGCGCGGGCTTCAAGATCGGCGAGCACGACGGCCGCGACACGCCCCGCGCCCGCGCGCTGGCCGAGGTGATGAGCCTGGTGGCGCCCACCACGGTGACGACGAATCTCTGGGGCGAGCGGTGGTCCAAGCTCGCGCTCAACTGCATGGTCAATCCGGTGGCGGGCCTGAGCGGCCTCGGCACCACCGAGGTCCGCACCGAGCCCGGCCCCCGCCGGCTCGCCGTGGTCCTCGCCGCCGAGGCGATCAGCGTCGGCCGCGCCCGGGGGTTCGAGGTGGAGCCGCTGTGGGGCATCGCCGCCCAGCGCTTCGTCGACGCCGCCGCCGGCCGGGGCATGGCGGAGACCGAGGCCGACATCGCCCGCGACGCCAGGTCCCGCGCCGGCGGCCGGCCCTCGCTGCTGCAGGACGTCATGCGCGGGCGCCGCACGGAGATCGAGGACCTCAACGGCTACGTCGTCGCCGAGGGCCGCAAGGCCGGCGTCGCCACGCCGGTGAACGAGGCGATCGTGGACGTCTATCGCCGCCAGGCGATCGGCGCCCTGAAGCCGGATCCCCGGAACCTCGAGCCGCTGTTGAAGCTGCTTTCGTGATCCGCGTCGGCATCTCGGAGGCCAGCGCCCGCAAGGTCCGCGACCCGCGCGAGGGTGCGCGCTGGATGGTCGAGCGCGCGGCGGCGGCCCGCCGGGCCGGCCTCGACTCGCTGTTCGTCGGCGACCATCACGCGACGCCGGGGCCGTACTATCAGAACGTGCCGATCACCGCCCGCATGCTGGCCGAGTGGGGCGACGCGCCGGCCGGCTGCCTGTTCCTGCTGCCACTGTGGAACCCCGTGCTGGTGGCCGAGCAGGTCGGCACGCTGGCCGCCATCGCCGGCGGGCGCTTCATCCTTCAAGCCGGTCTCGGCGATGACGAGGCCCAGTTCGCCGCGATGGGGACGACGCTGCGCACGCGGGTGTCCGCCTTCGAGCAGTCGCTCGACGCCGTGCGCCGGCTGCTGGCCGGCGAGGTGGTGAGCGCCAGCGGGCGCTTCACCTTCCGCGAGGCGCGGGTCGCCCTGCGGCCGGCCGAGCCGGTGGAGGTATGGATCGGCGCCAGCGCGCCGCCCGCCATCGACCGCGCGGCCCGCCTCGGCGACGGCTTCCTGGCCGCGCCCGGCGGCACGCCCGCGCAGGCACGCGCCCAGGTGACGCACTACCTCGAGCGGTGCGCCGCCCACGGCCGCACGCCGAGCGCCGTCGCCGTCCGCCGTGACGTCTACGTCGCCGAGTCGCGCGCCGACGCCGAGGCGGTCGCCGCTCCGATCCGGACCGGCGGCCATCGCGGCTTCGATCCCGCCGCGCTCGTCATCGGCACGGTCGACGAGGTCGTGGAGCGCTTCCGGGCGCTGGGCGTCATGGGCTACACCGACGTCATCGTGCGCCACGTCACCGACGACCAGCCGCGCGTGCTCGCGTCGCTGGCTCGCCTCGCCGAGGTCCGGAAAGCGCTCGCCTGAGCCCCGCGTCGGGTCCTCGCGCCCGGGAAAACATGTTCACAACCCGGCGGCGCGTTCCGCGGTCGCCGCTGTCCTCGATGGTATGGTGCTTGATGGACGGACGAACGGCATGAATCGCGCAGGAAGTCGGCGTGCGTTTCCAGGACGAGGACGTCCACGCCGGCCCGGGCCAGCAGGAGCCCGAGCATCATGCCGGCGGGGCCGCCGCCCGCGATGCAGCACCGTACCGTCGGCGTGCCCGTCGCCGTGGGTCCCGACTGTACGCTCGCCGCGCCCGTGTCGGCGTGCTATCGTCGGCGCTCGATGCTCTCCGCCGTCGTCTCCGCACTCCACGTGCTCGCGCTGGCGCTGGGCCTGCCCAGCGTGTTCCTGCGCGGGCGCGCGCTCAAGGGACCGCTCGACCGTGACGGGCTGCGCCGCCTCTTCGCCGCCGACACCGTCTGGGGCGTCGCCGCGGCGCTCTGGCTCGTCACCGGGCTGCTGCGCGCCTTCGGCGGCCTCGAGAAGGGCACGGCGTTCTACATGGCGTCGTCGCTCTTCTGGCTCAAGATGGGGCTGTTCCTCGGGGTCGTCGCGCTCGAGATCCGGCCGATGGTCACCTTCATCCGCTGGCGCACCGCCGTGAGGCGAGGGACTCTGCCCGACACCTCGGGGGCGCGGGCCCTCTACCACCTCAATCACGTCGAGCTGGCGCTGGTGGTCGTGATCGTCTTCGTCGCCTCGTTCATGGCTCGGGGCTTTTGATCTAATCTACATGGGGGCCCCGATATGGCCCCCAACCCCCCCGATGCTCGTCGCGCCCCGGCGCAGCCGGGTCGCGCCTCGATTACCCGCTCGGGCCTCCAGGTGGCCCCATCTCCCCGCAGCACCCCCGATGCTCGTCGCGCCCCGGCGCAGCCGGGGGTGCCTCGATCTCCCGTGGGCGCCCTCCGTGATCAGTTTCTCGCCGGACGGGCGGTGCGCGTGGGCACGGACGGGCCATTGCTGGACGCCTGGCGGGGAGCGTCGTAGCCGAAAGTTCAGGAAATCAGCCACCTGCCGGTCGGCGGGACCGGGGCACGGAAGTTGCCGATGAGCCATGGCCATGAGCCAAGCCGGATCGCTACTCCTGATCGACGACGAGCCACAGGTCGTGGACATGCTTCGCGACTACTTCGGGGAACAGGGTTACTCCGTGATGTCGGCGCTGAACGGGCGCGACGCCCTCGTGCTGGCCTCGCTCACCCGGCCGGACGCGGTGCTCCTCGACATCCGGATGCCGGAGCTGCAGGGGCCCGACGTCCTGCGCGAGCTGCGTGCCATGGACGATTCGATCACGGTGGTGATGGTCAGCGGCACCGACGACGAGAGCCTGGCGCGCGAGCTGCTCAAGGCGGGCGCCTTCGACTACGTCCGCAAGCCGTTCCTGTTCGACAACCTGGATACGATCGTTCGGCTGGCCGTCCTGGTGGGCAAGCGCGAGCCGATGCGCGACGCGCCGGCCGCCTGCTCGACCGCGCCGTGGACGGCCACGGACGACGCGGCCGAGCCCGGCGCGTGGTGCGCGCGCTGCCAGGAGCCCATCTCGGCCACCGACACCACCGCCGTGCGCGAGCGGACGTCGATGTACCACGCCGCCTGCTGGCTGAGCCGCTCGGCGAGCAGCCACCAGCTCGCCAGCCGCTGAGTCCGCTTCAGGTTCGGTAGCGCTCGTCCAGCCGCAAGTACTCGGGCGTCCCCACGATCGTCTCGCGCTCGGCAAACGTCGCCATGCGCCCGGCCACGGCGCGGCTGTTGCCGTCGCGCTTGATCGCCGCCAGCGTCTCCTGCATCGCCCGGATGGCCGCGCGCTGCAGGTCCGACGGGATGATGACGATCCGGAAGCCGAGCGCGTCCAGCCGTTCCAGCGGGACCAGCGGCGTCTTGCCGCCCTCGAACATGTTGATCAGCTTGGGACCCGGCACCCGCCGGGCGACCGCCTCGATCTGGGCCTCGGTGGTGGGCGCCTCGACGAAGATCACGTCGGCCCCCGCCTGGACGTACGCGCGGGCGCGCTCGATCGCCGCCTCCAGCCCCTCGACCGCCAGCGCGTCGGTCCGCGCGATGAGCACCAGGCCCGTGTCGCCGGCGGCCTCGCGCGCGGCGCGCAGCTTCTGCGTCATCTCGACGATCGGGACGACCGTCTTGTCGTCGAGGTGGCCGCAGCGCTTGGGGAACGTCTGGTCCTCCAGGTGGAGCGCCGCCACACCGGCCCGCGCGAACTCCCGGACCGCCCGGCGCGTGTTCAGCGCGTTGCCGTAGCCGGTGTCGGCGTCGGCGATGACCGGGACCCCGGCGTGCTCGACGATGCCGGCGACGCGCTCGATCACTTCCGCCATCCCGAGCAACCCCAGGTCGGGATACCCCATGCTCCGCGCGATGCCACCGCCCGTCGCGTAGACGGCCGCGAAGCCCGCGTGCCGGGCCAGCCGCGCCGACAGCCCGTCGTAGACGCCCGGGGCCACGACGATCCCGCGTCCCTCGATGAGCTGCCGCAGCGCGGCGGCGGGACGCGCGCTCACTCGCCGGCGGCGCTCGCGCCCGCGATCCGCCCGAACACGGCGCCGGACATCAGCCCGGTCCCGCCGGGGTAATTGCCGTGGAAGAGCCCGCCGACCATCTCGCCGCAGGCGTAGAGTCCCGGGATCGAGGTCCAGCTCGTGCTCTGCACCTGCGCGCGGTCGTTGACCCGCACGCCGCCGAACGTGAAGGTGATCCCGCCCGTCACCGGCCACGCGGTGAAGGGCGGCGTGTCCAGCCGCTGCGCCCAGTTCGACTTGGGCAGCGCCAGGCCCCTGGTCGTGAGGCCGTCGCGGACGGTCGGGTCGAAGGCCCCGGGCTCGACGGCCGCGTTGTAGCGCTCCAGCGTCTCCAGGCATGCCGGGCGATCGACCGGGAGCTGCTCCACCAGCGCCGCCAGCGAGTCGGCCACCACGGGCGTGCCGGTCTTGTAGCGCGCCTCGAGCAGGCCGGCCACCTTGTCGTCGAAGATCTGGTAGGCGACGCCGCGGGGCTGGTTCAGGATGATGCCGCCGAGCTTGGCGTAGGTGTAGAATTGGAAGTCCTCGCCCTCGTCGAAGAAGCGCCGGCCGGTCACGCCCACCAGCACGCCGAACGGATACGACAGGCGGTTGGTCTTGTCGGTGAGCGTGCGGTCGCCGTGCGGCGGCGCGCCGGCGTCGATCGGGGTGGAGTGGCAGCCGGTCCACTGCCCGGCCGGCAGCGCGCCGATGTCGAGCGCCATGCGCAGGCCGTCGCCGGTGTTGTAGCGCGTGCCGCGCACCTTGGCGTGGTCCCACGGCCGGCCGAGGTAGCGCGCCCGCCATTCGGGGTTCGCCTCGAACCCGCCGCAGCCGAGCACGACGGCCCTGGCCGTGATCTCCCGGAACCCGTCGCCGTCGCGGACCCCGACGCCGGTGACGCGGCCCCTGGGGTCCTGCAGCAGGCGGACGGCGGTGGTGGCGCAGCGGATCTCCACGCCGCGCTCCTGCACGGCCTTGAACCACATCGCCGACAGGCCGATGCCCTCGTGGCGCGCCCGGATGACGGCGCCGGGCGACCACTTGACCGTGTTGCCCACCCGCACGCCGCTGAGCGAGACGGCGGCCTCCATGGCGATCCCCTGGCGGGCCATCCAGCGCACGGTGTCGTAGGAGCGGCCGATGAGGATCTCGGCCAGCTCGGGATCGCTGCGGCCCTCGGTGACCCGCTCGAGGTCGCCGTGGAAGCGCTTCTGCGGGTAGGGCTCGACGCCGGTGAGAAAGCCCGGCACCTGCTGCTCGACGTCGGGGACGAGCGGCAGCAGGTCCTCGGCCCGATCGTAGGCGAAGCGCAGCAGCCCGCCGCTGTAGTGGGTGTTGCCGCCCCGCAGGTCGCGCGGCGCCTTCTCGAGCGCCACCACCCGGCTGGCGCCCTGCTCGCGCGCCGAGACCGCCGCGGCCAGCGCGGCATTGCCCGCCCCGACCACGACGACGTCGTAGTCAGGCATCGCGCAGGTACTGCCGGAAGATGGGCTTGATCTCCCGGCTGGGGACGGTGTCGCGGACCCAGGTGAACGTCCCCCGGTCCTTCATCTCGCGCGCGCCGCGCAGGAACGCCGCCAGCGCCAGCCGGGAGAGCGCCCCGCCCACGCTGATGCGCTTCACCCCGGCCTCGGCCAGCTGCTCGGCGGTGAGCGCCGGATCCGCCGCGCTCATCACGACGTTGAGGGGCTTGCCGACGGCGGCGGTGACAGCCCGGATCGTCGCCAGGTCGCGCAACCCCGGCGCGTAGAGCACGTCGGCGCCGGCCTTCTCGAAGGCCTGCAGCCGCCGGATGGTGTCGTCGAGGTCGGGTCGGCCGTGCAGGAGGTTTTCAGCCCGCGCCGTCAGCGTGAACGGAAACCTCAGCGCGCGGGCCACCTCGACCGCGGCCTGCACCCGCTCCACGGCCAGCGTGAAGTCGTAGATCGGGTTGCCGGGCTCGCCGGTCGCGTCCTCGATCGAGCCGCCGACCACACCGGCCTCGGCCGCCAGCCGGACCATCTCGGCCGCGGCGCGCGGCTCGTGGGCGTAGCCGTTCTCCAGATCGGCGTTGACCGGGAGGTCCGTCGCGTCAGCGATCATCCGGCAGTTCTCGAGGACTTCGCGCCGGCTCACCGCGTTGGCGCCGTCGGGGCGCCCGAGGCTGTTGGCCAGCCCCAGGCTGGTGGTGGCCAGGGCTTCGAACCCGAGCGAGGCGAGCAGGCGCGCCGTGCCCGCGTCCCACGGGTTGGGAATGATGAACGCGCCCGGGCGCTCGTGCAGCGCCCGGAACGCCGCCGCTCGCGCGGCCTGGCGGGCTAGATCCGGACCCGCCACGTGGAGGTGGCAATGAGGTGCACGCTCTCCTCGCTGGCCCGCCCGAACATCCGGCGGCTCATGCCGACCAGCCGGCGCGCCCGGTCGAGATCGGCGCCGGCGGCGCGCACGATCCGGAAGGCCGGCGAGTCCTCGTCGGCGAGCAGCGCGCCCACCAGGTGCTCGGTGCCGACGTGGCGCCGGCAGTGCTGCGCGTCGATGGCGAGCGCGGCTTCCAGCACGCGCTTGAGCTCGGCGGAGAGCCGGACGTCGCCGCTCGCCTCCGGAGGGATCGCGTTCAGCGCCCGCTCGGTCTCCGCCTTCAGCGCGTCGAGGCCGACGCCGACCTGGGCGAGCAGGGCCACGGCCATGCCCTCGCCGTCGCGGAGGATGCCCAGGAGCAGATGCTCGGGGCCGACCGCGCTGTGCCGGCGGCGGCGTGCCTCTTCGGTCGCGAGCACGATCACCCTCCGTGCTCGTTCCGAGAATCGCTCCAGCATTGTGCCTCCTGTTTACATGGGGGCCTCGACATGGCCCCCAATCCCCCAGCCGCTCGGCACGCCCCGGCGCAGCCGGGGCGTGCCTCGATCACCCGCGCGGGCCTCGAGGTGGCCCCTTCCCCGTGCGCGCCCCCAGCCGCGCGGCACGCCCCGGCGCAGCCGGGGCGCCCCTCGATCACCCGCGCGGGCCTCGAGGGGGCCCCTTTCCCGTGCGCGCCCCCAGCCGCGCGGCACGCCCCCGGCGCAGCCCCTCGATCACCCGCGCGGGCCTCGAGGTGGGCCCTTGGGGCGCCACGAGTCTACGACTGGACGAGCGTGAACGCCAGAACGCGGCGATGGCGCGGGCGGGGTACGATGCGAGGCGATGGGCGGGCTGGGACAGTTGCTGGGCGAGAGCGCACCGATCGCCGCGGTGCGCGAGCAGGCCACGCGCTTGCTCAGGTCCGTGGCCACGCCCGGCCGCCGGCTGCCGCCGATCCTGATCCTCGGCGAGACGGGCACGGGCAAGGGGCTTTTGGCCGGCGCGCTCCACGGCGCCGGCCCCCGCGCGGCGGGCCCGTTCGTCGACGTCAACTGCGCGGCGATCCCCGAGACCCTGCTGGAGGCCGAGCTGTTCGGCTTCGAGCGTGGCGCGTTCACGGACGCGCGCCAGGCCAAGGCCGGCCTCTTCCAGGCCGCCGGGGGCGGCACCATTTTCCTCGACGAGCTCGGTCTGCTGCCGGTGTCGCTGCAGTCCAAGCTGCTGAAGGTGATCGAGGAGCGCGCGGTGCGGCGGCTCGGCAGCACGCGGAGCGAGCCCACGGACGTCTCCGTCGTCGCGGCCACCAGCGAGGATCTCGCGGCCGCGGTCAAGGAGGGCCGGTTCCGCGCCGATCTCTATCACCGGCTCGCCGTCGTCACGCTCGTCCTGCCGCCCTTGCGTGCGCGCGGGCGCGACATCGTGATGCTCGCCGAGGATTTCCTGGCGCGCGTGTGCGAGGACTACGGGCTCCCCACGCGCGTGCTGACCGACGACGCGCGGGCCGCCTTGCTCGCCCACCCGTGGCCGGGGAACGTGCGCGAGCTGGCCAACGTGCTGGAGCGCGCGGCGCTGCTCGCGGACGAGCCGATGCTCACGGCCGAACGGCTGGGCCTGCCGGCCGCCGGGCCCACCGTCGCGGGAGCCCCGGGCCCCCAGGACGCCGGGGGCGCCAGGACCGGGGCGGACGCCGAGGCCGAGAGCGAGCGGCGCGTGCTCCTCGAGGTCCTGCGCGCCACCGACTGGAACTTCACCCGCGCCGCCGCCCGGCTCGGCCTGCCGCGCAACACCCTGCGCTATCGCGTGGAGCGCCTGGGCCTCGGCCTCGACGGCCCCGCCGAGCGCCGGCGTGGCGGCCGGCCTCCCGCGACGAGCCGGCCGGCGGCCCCGGTCGACATGCGCGCGCCGAGCCCGGCGGCGCGCGAGGCGCGGCGCGTGACGCTCCTGCTGCTGCGCCTGCTGCCCGTGACCTCGGCCGGCTGGGAGGCAGGCCGGGCGCTCGAGGCCAGCACGGGCAAGGTGCGCAGCTTCGGCGGGCGCATCGAGGAGGTGGGCGAAGACGAGGTGCTGGCGACGTTCGGCCTCGAGCCGGACGAGGACGCCCCGCGGTGCGCCGCGTATGCCGCCCTCGCCGTGCGAACCCTGGCGGCGCGGGCGCGCGGCACCGGCGCGCCCGAGGTCGCGGTCGCGCTCCACAGCGAGGTCCTGCCCGTGAGCCGCGACCGGGACGTCGTCCAGGTCGACGCCGGCGCCCGCAAGGAGGCCCAACGCGCGCTGGAGACGCTGCTTGCCACCGCGCCACCGGGGACGGTGGTGGCCAGCGCCGCCGCGGCCCGCTTCCTCGCCCGCCGCTTCGAGCTGGCGCCGCTGGAGCAGGCCGGCGCGCCGGCCGGAGCGCGCCGGGTCATCCGTCACGCCGAGCCCGGGCGGACGCGCTTCGTGGGCCGCGAGCGAGAGCTGCGCCTGCTCGGCGAGTGCTTCGAGCTGGCGCAGGCCGGCCAGGGCCAGCTCGTGCTGGTCGTCGGCGAGCCGGGGATCGGCAAGTCGCGGCTGCTGCACGAGTTCCGGCGGCGGCTCGGCCGCAGCGCCATCTGGATCGAAGGCCAGGCCCTGTCGTTCGGGCGCTCGATGCCGTTTCATCCCGTCATCGACATGGTGCGGCGGGTGGGCCGGATCGACGACGCCGATCCCGAGACCGTCGTGGTGGACAAGCTCGGGCACCTCCTGCAGCGCCTGGGCGCCGACGTCGAGCAGGCGCTGCCGTTCATGCGCTACCTGCTGTCGCTCGATCCCGGCGTCCCGGCCGTGCGCACCATGGATCCCGGGCAGCGGCACGCCCGGATCGTGGAGACGACCCACGCGCTGCTGGAGCGCGCGGCCGAGCGTCAGCCGCACGTGGTCGTGCTGGAGGACGTGCACTGGTGCGATCCGGCCACCGAGGACTGGATCACGCGTCTGGCCGACCGCATCGCCGCCAGCCGCGCGGTCCTCCTGTTGACCTGCCGCCCGGGCTACCGGCCTCCGGGCGGCAGCCGGACGTTCCACACCGCGATCGCGCTGTCGACGCTGTCGGACGAGGAGAGCCTGCGCGTCGCGGGCGGGCTGCTCGGCGCCGACGAGCTGCCGCCGGCGCTGCGGGGGCTGGTCGTCGGCAAGGCCGAGGGCAATCCGTTCTTCATCGAGGAACTGGTGCGCTCGCTGGAGGAGCAGGGGGTGGTGCGGCGCGATGGGGAGCGCGTCGAGCTGACCGCCGGCCTCGACGACGTGGCCGTGCCGGACACGGTCGAGGAAGTGCTCCTCTCGCGCACCCACCGCCTCGATGAGCGTCTGCGGCAGGTGCTGGAGGTGGCCTCCGTGATCGGCCGCACCATCCCCTTCGCGCTGCTCCAGGCGGTGACCGGGCGCCCCGAGGAGGCGCTGGCGGCCGACCTGCGGCGCCTGCGCGCCGCCGAGTTCCTCTACGAGACGCGGGTGTTCCCGGACGTCGAGTACGCCTTCAAGCACGCGCTGACCCAGGACGTGGCCTACGGACGGGTGAAGCCCGACGAGCGGCGGGCGCTGCACGCGCAGATCGCCCGCGCCATCGAGGAGCTCTATCGCGACCGCCTCGACGAGCACGTCGAGCGGCTGGCGTACCACACGCTGCGCGGCGAGCTGTGGCCGCGCGCGGTCGGCTACGCGCGGCAGGCCGGCGGCAAGGCCTTCGACCGCTCGGCGAACCGCGAGGCGGTCGCCTCGTTCGACCAGGCGCTCGCCGCGCTCGCCCGCCTGCCCCAGGAGCCGGACGTGCTGGCCGAGGCCATCGACATCCGGCTGGCCGTCCGCAGCGCGCTGCTCCAGCTCGCCGAGCTGCCGCGCATCAGCCGGTATCTGCGGGAGGCCGAGGCGCTCGCCACCTCGCTCGGGGACCGCCGGCGGCTGGCCTGGGTCTGGACGTACATGACGATCGCCCACCTGTTCGACGGCGACCCGGCCCAGGCGCTCGCCGTGGGCGAGCGCGCACTGGCGCTGGCCGAGGACGTGGGCGACGTGGGCCTGCGCGCTTCGGCGCGAACGCCGCTGGCCCATGCCTGCCGCGAGCGCGGCGACTTCCGGCGGGCCCTGGCGCTGTTCGGCGAGGCCATCGAGACGCTGTCCGGCGACCTCGGGCGCGAGCGGCTCGGGCAGGCCATGCCCCCGTCCTTCTACGCGCGCAGCATGGCTGCGTTCTGCCTGGCCGAGGTGGGCGAGTTCGCGGAGGCCGGGCGGCTGGCCACCGAGGCCGCCACCCGGACCCGCACGCTCGACCTGCCGTTCGGCCTGGCGCTGGCGCAGATGGCCCTCGGCCACGCGCGGCTCGTCGAGGGACGCCTGGACGACGCCATGGCGGCCCTGGCCCCGGCTCTCGACGTGATCGAGGCGCGCGGCCTGCCGACGTGGTACCCGTGGGCCGCCGCCCTGCAAGGCTATGCGGTGGCGCTGTCCGGCCGGGCGGAGGAGGGACGGGCCCTGCTCGAGCGGGCGGTGGAGCGCGCGGTGGCGCTGCCGTTCCTGTTCGGCCACTCGCAGTGGGTCGGCTGGCTGGGCCACGCCCAGCTGCTCGCCGGCCGCGTGGACGAGGCGCGCCGGCTCGGCGAGGAGTCGCTGGCGCTCGCCCGCCGGCGCGGCGAGCGCGGTTACGAGGCGTGGACGCTCTACATCCTGGGTGAAGTGGAGGCCCGACGCGGGCCGGACGCCCTCGCCGCGGCCCGGGCGTTCCAGCGCCAGGCGCTGGAACTGGCCGAGGAGCTTGGCATGCGGCCGCTGGCCGGCCGCTGCGGCGCCGCCCTCGACCAGCGCTGAACCATTCCACCACGGAGCATGACGTCACGCTTCA
>DASWJN010000241.1:0-16747 GCA_036397135.1 Candidatus Methylomirabilota bacterium | reverse complement strand
CGTCATCAAGGCGCTCGCGCGCGGCGCCCGCGTGGTGGCCGTGGGCCGCACGATGCTGTGGGGCCTGGCCGCCGACGGCGCCGCCGGCGTGGCGCGCGTCTGCGAGATCCTGAGGGACGAGCTGACGATCAACATGGGCCTCTGCGGCCGCACGAAGATCGCCGATCTCACGCCGGACCTGATCTTCCGGGCCGACTGACCGCTTCCGAGGGAGTCGCGGTCATGACCATGAGCCGGCGTACGTTCCTGGCCTCGGCACTGGCCATCGCGCTGCCCGCGACGGTGGCCGCCCAGCCGCCGAAGGGTCCGCCGCGTATCGGCTGGATCTCGACCGAGCCGGAGCCCGACCCGTTCCTGGAGGGCTTCCGCGAGGGGCTGCGCGAGAGGGGCTACATCGAGGGGCGGAACGTCGTGCTCGAGCGCCGCTATGCGTCGGGCCGGCTGGACGTCCTGAGGCTGGCCGTGACCGAGCTGATCGGGATGGGCGTCGCGTTCATCGTCTCCAGCGGGCCCGCCATCCGGGCGATCAGGAGCGCGGAGAACGTCACCGTGCTCTTCGCGATCAGCGGCGACCCCGTCGAGCTGGGGATCGCCGGCAGCCTCGCGCGACCGGGCCGCAACTTCACCGGGATGACCTTCCTCTCCCTCGAGATCGCCGGCAAGCGGGTCGACCTGCTCAAGCAGGCCGTCCCCTCGCTCCGGACCCTGGCCGTGCTGTCGAACACGGATCATCCGGGCGAGCGCTCCGAGCGGCGCGCCACCGAGGCCGCGGCGCAGGCGCTCGGCATCACCACCGCCTACGTCCCCTTCATGGGGCTGGGCGAGCTGGACGACGCCCTCGGTGCCGTGCGGCAGGCGCGCCCCGACGCGATGATCGTCTTCCCCGAGGGGGCCACGATGGTCAACCGCGCCAAGATCGCCTCGTTCGCCATCGCGCACCGGCTGCCCACGATGTTCGGCTGGTCGGAGTACTGCGACGCCGGCGGGCTCATGTGCTACGGGGCCAACCAGCGGGAGACGTACGCGCGGCTGGCCGACTATGCCGACCGGCTGCTGCGGGGGGCGAAGCCCGGCGACCTGCCGATCGAGCAGCCCAGGCGGTTCGAGCTCGTGCTCAACGCCGGCACGGCGCGCCTGCTCGGCATCACCGTCCCGCGGTCGGTCATGGCCATCGCGAGTCGCGTGATCGAGTAAGCCTCAGCCGAGCTCCGGGATCACCCAGAGCGGGGCGCGGCCGGCGGCCACCCGCTGGATGTTGTCGAAGCCGTTGCGGAAGCGCGCGGTCCAGTTCTCCCACGTGGGGCCCGCCGAGTGCGGCGTCAGCGTCACGTTGGGCAGCGTGAAGAACGGGTGGTCGGCCTTGGGCGGCTCGTCCACCATGACGTCGAGGCCGGCGCCGGCGATCCGGTTGGTCCGCAGCGCCTCGTGGAGGGCCGCCTCGTCGATGACCGGCCCCCGGCAGGTGTTGATCACGATTGCCTCACGCTTCATGAGCCCCAGCTCGCGGGCGCCGATGAGGTTCCGGGTGGAGTCGTCGAGCGGCACGTGCAGGCTCACGATGTCGGAGGTGCGCAGCAGCTCGTCGAGCAGCACGAAGCGCACGCCGAGCGCGTCCTCCTGGTCCTCGCTCAGCCGCCGGATGTCGTGGTACTGCACCTTCGTGTCGAACGCCGCCGCCCGCCGGGCGACCTTCCGGCCGATGTTGCCG
The DNA here is from genome assembly GCA_036397135.1 of Candidatus Methylomirabilota bacterium. GTDB lineage: Bacteria > Methylomirabilota > Methylomirabilia > Rokubacteriales > CSP1-6 > AR5. The sequence goes on along the minus strand of DASWJN010000241.1, from coordinate 15,039 downwards.
AAGCCGACGATGCCGAGCGTGCGGTTGGCCATCTCGTAGACGCGCACGTCGGCCGGGTTGCCGAGGCGCCACTTGCCGGCCACCACGCCGTTGTGGAACTGCACCACCCGCTTGAGCACGGCCAGGATCAGCATGATGGTGTGCTCGGCCACCGCCACCGCGTTGGCGCCGCCGTTGTTGGACACGGGCACCTTGGCCTTGCGGGCGGCCTCGACGTCGACGTGGTCGTAGCCGGCGCTCAGGAGCTGCACGAGCTTGAGGTTCGGCGCCGAGCGGAAGAACTCGCCGCCCATCCGGCGGGCGAGCCCCAGGTAGTACTCGGCGTCGCCGGCGGCCTGGATGAACTCCGGCGTGCCGGGATCGGCCACCACCAGCTCGAATCCGGCCGGCGTCATCGACTTCGCCATCGTGAGGATCACCTCGGGCTGGCTGGGCGCGAACAGGATCTTTCTGGCCATCGTCATCTCCTCACTGCTGGACGAGCGGAATCGTCGCGGTGACCACCGGCTCGTTGCTGACGACCCGCGTGGTGTGGCCCTGCCCGGTGGTGTCCTCGACGAGCCGGGCGTCACCCGGACCGAACACGTGCCGCGAACCGTCGCCCAGGCCGATCTCGAGCTGGCCGGACAGGATGATGACGAACTGCCGGCGCGGGGCCGGGTGCCAGTCGAGGAACCGGCCCACCGGCCACACGCTGAAGGCGATCTGGGTGGTCGGCAGCCCCTTGAGCCAGTCGGTCTTCTTCTCGATGTCGATCGTCTCGATGCGCCCCTGCCCATCGGGGCCCGTGTAGAGCCGGAACGTTCCCATGCACGGCCTCCTCGGTGTCGTCGGTACCGGCGGGGATGCTAGCATACGAGGCCGACGATGACCGACTCGATGCCCGGCCCGGCCTCGCACACGTTCTTCTCCCAGCGGCTGCGGCTGCACTACGTCGACTGGGGCAACGCGGGCGCGCCGCCGCTGCTCCTGGTCCACGGCGGGCGGGACCACTGCCGTAACTGGGACTGGACGGCCGCCGCCCTGCGGGAGGAGTGGCACGTCATCGCCCCCGACCTGCGCGGGCACGGTGACAGCCAGTGGTCGACCGACGGCGGCTACTGGATGGCCGGCTACATCTACGACCTCGCCCAGCTGATCCACCAGCAACGGCTGGCGCCGGTGACGATCGTCGCCCACTCGCTGGGGGGCAACGTCGCGCTGCGCTACGCCGGCATCTATCCCGACACCGTGGCCCGGCTGGTCGCCATCGAGGGGCTGGGCCCGTCGCCCGAGCGGCTGGCCCAGTACCGGAACCGGCCGATCGAGGTGCGGATGGACGAGTGGATCCGCGAGCAGCGCGGGCTGGCCGGCCGCCTGCCCCGGCGCTACGCCTCGATCGAGGACGCGTTCCGCCGCATGCAGGAGGAGAACCCGCACCTGACGGCCGAGCAGGCCCGTCACCTCACCGTGCACGGGATCAACCAGAACGAGGACGGAACGTACTCCTGGAAGTTCGACAACTACGTCCGGGCCTTTCCGCCCTACGACATGTCCACGCGCGACATCCAGGCGCTCTGGGGGCGCATCGCCTGCCCCACGCTGCTGCTGCACGGCACGGAGAGCCGGTGGGCCGGCAACCCCGCCCAGGACGGGCGCGCGGCTCATTTCCGGGACGCCCGCGTCATCGGCATCGACGGCGCCGGCCACTGGCTGCACCACGACCGCCTCGACGAGTTCCTCAAGATCGTGCGCGGCTTTCTTTCGGAGGGATCACGATGACGACCGCAGCGTTGAACCTCGACGACCTCAAGTCCCACATCGGCCGCCGGCAGACCGCGACCGACGTGCTGCACCCGGGCCCCGCCAACCTGTTGCGGCTGGCGTTCGCGCGCCCGGAGCCGGAGCTCGAGACCGGCGACCCGTTACCGCCCGCCTGGCTCGCGCTCTATTTCCTGCCGCAGTACCGTCCCGACGAGCTGCGGCCGGACGGCAGCCCGCGCGACGCCGGCGTGGTGCCGCCGATGCCGCTGCCCCGGCGGATGTTCGCGGGCGAGCGCGTGCGCTTCCACCGGCCGCTGCGCCTCGGCGACGCCGTCCGCCGCGAGACCGAGCTGGCCGACATCGCGCTGAAGAGCGGCAGCACCGGTACGCTGGTTTTCGCCACCGTCGTCAACCGCGTGTTCGGCCCCGAGGGGCTGGCGCTCGAGGACGAGCGGCGCACGGTGTTCCGCGAGGAGATCAAGCCGGGCGAGCGCAACCAGGCGCCGCGTCGCGACCCCGCGCCCACCGACGTCCCCTGGCGCAAGCGGGTGACGGCCGACCCCGTGCTCCTCTTCCGCTTCTCCGCCTTGACGTTCAACAGCCACCGCATCCACTACGACCGGGCGTGGGCGCTGGAGACCGAGGGCTACCCCGGCCTGGTCGTGCACGGCCCGCTCACGACCACGCTGCTGATCGACTTCGCGCGCGACTGCAACCCCGGCCGCGCGCTGCGCGGGTACGCCACCCAGGCCCGGGCGCCGCTGTTCGAGGGCGCGCCCTTCGAGCTGCGCGGCCGTCCGACCAGCGACGGGCGCGCCGCCGAGCTGTGGGCCGTCACGCCCGAGGGAACGATCGCCATGAGCGCGGAGGTGGAGCTTGCTTAAGGACGCCAAGGCCGGCAACTACCGCTTCCTGCCCGGCATCCCGGCCTTCTCGTCCGGCGTCGTGGCGATGCCGGGCTTCGAGATCGTCCACGCGACGCTGGCGGCCCCGCTGCCCTGGCGCGAGGGCTTCGCGCGGATCGACCGCCACCTGCGCGAGGCGGGCCGCCCGCGCACGGCGCTCTGCGGCATCATGCTGCGCAGCCCGAAGCCGTTCACGTTCGACGGCTTCGACGAGTTCAACCAGGGCTATCGCTCGCTGCTCGGCGAGTGGGGCATCCTCGTGGACGGGGAGAACCCGATCCCGCGCACGAACGTCGCGCCGGTCGTCGGCGCGCCGACCGGGCCCTCGCTCTACGCGTTCTCCTACACCGTGCCGGGCACCACCCCGGCGCCGGCGTTCATCGTGGCCGGGGCGGGAGAGATGGGCGACCGCGCGCGCGGCGCCGAGGGCATCATCCGCCACGGCGAGACCTCCGCCGACGCCATGCGGGAGAAAGCCCGGTTCGTGATGGGCATCATGCAGGACCGGATGCAGGCGCTCGGCGGGACCTGGGACCGCATCACGCGGATCAACGTCTACACCGCCCAGCCGATCCACGGGATCGTGGAAGAGGACATCCTGAAGCTCGCGGGGCCGGCGGCGGTTCACGGGGTGCACTGGTACCCGAGCCGCCCGCCGATCCAGGGCCTGGAGTTCGAGGTGGACATGCGCGGCGTCGCGCGCGAGATCGTGCTGTAGGTTCACCCCAAGAACTCCCGGCAGAGCGCCTCCCACATCTGGGCGGAGAGCTTCAGGCTCTCGGTGTCCACGCGCTCGTCGTGGCCGTGGAACATCACCGGGTACTCGGTGTACGGGATGCGCGTGGAGTGCAGGCCGAAGCCGTAGGCCGGGGTGCCCTTCCAGCGGAAGAACTTGGCGTCGGTGCCGCCGGTGGTGATGGCGGGGACGACCCGGCTGTCGGGCATCATGCGCCTGGCCACGCGCGCGATCGCCGCCATCAGCGGCGTGTCGGTCGGGGAGACGGAGCCGCCGCGCTTGCGGTCGGGCGGCACCTCGATGGTGACACGGTCGGCCAGGTCGCCGAGGGCGTCCTTGATCATCGCCTCGACCTCGTGCTGCTCGATCCCCGGCAGCGACCGGATGTCCACGTCGACGTCCACCCGGTCGGGGATGACGTTCACCTTGGTGCCGCCGTGGGCGATGTTCGGCGAGAACGTGGTGTGCGTGCAGGCGTGGGCCTCGCGGGCCAGGGCCAGGTTGTCCAGGTCGCGGGCCGTCTCCCAGACGCGGTCGGGATCGGTCAGCGCATCCGTCAGCCCCGGCTCCAGGTCGAGCGCCTCGACGTAGCCGCGCCAGGCGTCCAGGATCCGGGCCTTCGGCCGGTACTCGGCCAGGCGCTGGATCGCCCTGGCGGCGGTGACGAGCGCGTTGTCGGTCCGGAACGGCCGCGAGCCGTGGCCGGGCGTGCCCCGCACGACCAGACGCCGCCAGTTGCCGCCCTTCTCGCCGACCGTGACCTTCAACGTGTGGCCGGACTTGGTCGGGATCGGGACGCCGCCGCTCTCGGTGATGACGTAGTCGCACTTCACCGCGTCGGCATGGTGCTCGACGAGATGCCCGGCGCCGAGGAACCCGCCGGCCTCCTCGTCGGCCACGGCGAGGTAGATCAGCGTGCCGCGCGGGCGCCAGCCGCTCGTCGCCAGCCGCCGCGTCGCGAGGGCCATCGTCGAGGTCAGGTTGAGCATGTCGATGGCGCCGCGGCCCCAGACGATGCCGTCCACCAGGTCGCCCGCGAAGGGGTCGCGCTGCCAGCCGGAGGCGTTCACCGGGACCACGTCGGTGTGGCCCATCAGCAGCAGCGTGGGTGCCTTGGGATCGCGCCCCTCGATGCGCGTGATGAGACTCATGCGTCCGGGCTCGGAGGTGTAGCGCTCGCAGGACAGTCCGGAGCCGGCGAAGAAGGCTTCGAGCGCGTCGACGCTGCGGGCCTCGTGGCCGGAGGCGGGATCGCCCGTGTTCACGCACCCGTTGCGGATCAGCGTGCGGAGCAGCTCGGTGGACTCGGTCTCGACGGCGACGTCATCGCGCATGAGGGCCTCCTGGCGAGGGGATGATAGCATCGGCCCGGTGTCCGGCACCGTCGCCGCCCTCGCCCTGCTCAGCGCCCTCCTCTCCGCGGCGGCGACGATCTTCATCCGCCAGGGCCTGCGCGGCTACGGCCCCTACACCGGCGCCTGGATCAACATGGCCGTGGGGACGGCCTGCCTGTGGGTCGCCGTGCTGTTCACCGGGGGGATGGGCCGGCCGACGCCGACCGCGTTCGCCCTGTTCGTCCTGGCCGGGCTGATCGGCACGGTCGCCGGCCGGTTGCTGCGCTTCTTCGCCATCGAGGCGGTCGGGGCCTCCATCACCGGGGCCTTCATGAACGTGACGCCCCTGGTCTCCTCGGGCCTCGCCATCCTCCTGCTCGGCGAGCACGTCACCGTCCCGATCGTGCTCGGCACCCTCGTCATCGTGGCCGGGGCGACGCTGCTCTCGACCGGCGGCCGCAGCCTCGGCGTGCGGCCGTCCCACCTCTGGCTGCCGATCCTGTCGGCGACGTGCTTCGGCATCGTATCCATCTTGAGGAAGATCGGCCTGAGCGGGATGGCCCCGGTGCCGGGCACGGCCGTCAACGTGACGACGGCGCTGGTGGTGTTCACCGGGTTCCTGCTCGCCTCCGGCCAGGGCCGCGCCATGGTGTGCCGGGGCCCGAGCCTCGTGTACTTCGTCGCCGCCGGCGTCACCGAGAACCTCGGGGTATTCCTGGTGGTCCTCGCGCTCAGCCTCGGCGCCGTGAGCGTCGTCGCCCCGCTCACCAACGCGACGCCGCTGTTCGTGATCGTCTTCTCCCTGCTCTTCCTGCGCGGGATCGAGGTGCTCAACGCGCGCGTGATCGTGGGCTCGCTGCTGATCGTGGCCGGCTCCGTCCTCATCACCGCCCTGGGCGGTCGCTGATCGCCGCGCTGGCCCCGCAGCCGCCGGGGAGGTAGGATGTCGGCGCCAGGGGCAGCGTCGGCGGCCTTCCCGCGAGCAAAGGAGCGCGCCATGCACGACAGGCTCATCTCCGGCGACAACCACATCGACCTCACCTACTGCCCGCCCGAGCTGTGGTCGTCGCAGGCGCCGGGCAAGTGGAAGCTGCTGGCGCCCCGCACGGAGGAGCTGGAGGACGGCCTGCACTGGTTCGTCGAGGCCCAGGACAAGGGCATGTGGAACGGCGTCGGCCCCGGCTTCCTGCCCTACACCAAGGGCAGCTTCGGCCACATCGACGAGATGCGGGACGCCGGCTTCGAGTGGGACTACCGCCCGGGGGCCCGGCCGCGGCCGACCACCCCCGAGCTGCGCCTGGCCGACCTGGACCGCGACGGGCTCGACAAGGAGATCATCTACGGCTGCCTGATGATCAACGAGATGATCGCCGACCCCGGGCTGCGCGCCTGGTGCGACCGCGTCTACAACGACTGGGCGGCCGACTTCGCGAAGAAGTCCGACCCCGACCGGGTCTTCCCGCTCGCCATCGTCCCCAACAACGACCCGCTGGAGGCCGCCGCCGAGGTGCGCCGCTGCGCGGCCATGGGGCTGCGCGGCGGCGACCTCGCGTTCAAGCGCATGAGCCTGCCGCTCTATCATCACGGCTGGTACCCGCTGTGGGAGGCCGCCGCCGAGTGCCGGTTCCCGATCTCGTTCCACTCCACCGGCTTCAAGGCGCTGCGGGCGCCCGATACGCCCCAGATGGAGAAGGACTACTTCACCCAGTACCGGCTGGTGCGCTCGGCCCTCTTCCAGCTCGACACCATGGAGGTCCTGGTGTCGATGCTCGCCTCCGGGGCCTGCGAGAAGTATCCCGACTTCAACTTCGTGCTCGGCGAATCCGGGGTGACGTGGCTGCCGTACGTCTTCGACCGGCTCGACACCGAGTACCACGACCGCGCCCGCAGCCTGGGCCTCTCGCTCAAGCCGAGCGACTACTTCCGCCGCCAGGGCTACGTGACCTACCAGCAGGACCAGTACCTGGAGCCGATCATCCCGCTGATCGGCGAGGACAACATCATCTGGGGCGCCGATTATCCACACCCCGACTGCCTGTGGCCGGAGTCGCGCCGGATCCTCGAGAAGAACCTGGGCGGGCTCCCCGAGCGCGTCCAGCGCAAGATCACGCACGACAACGTCGCGAAGCTCTACAACCTTCACTAACGACTATCGAGGGACGCCCCGGCTCCGCCGGGGCGTCCCGAGCAGTCGGGCTTCCGGGGGCCATCTCGGGGCCCCCGGTCAGAAAGGACCCCTCATGACGACCGCTCTGGACATCCCGTCGCTGAAGGACAAGCTTTCCTCCGAGGAGTGGGCCATCCGCGTCGACCTGGCCGCGTCGTACCGGCTGGTGGCCCGCTACGGCTGGGACGATCTGGTGTTCACGCACATCAGCGCCCGCGTGCCCGGCACCGAGGACCAGTTCCTCATCAACCCGTACGGGCTCTTCTTCGACGAGATCACGGCCTCCAGCCTGGTGAAGATCGACCTGCAGGGCACCAAGGTCGACGACTCGCCGTTCCCGGTGAACGCGGCCGGCTTCGTGATCCACAGCGCGATCCACGCCGCCCGCCACGACGCCCGGTGCGTGCTCCACACCCACACCCTCAACGGCGTCGCCGTCGCCGCCCAGCACGGCGGCCTGCTCCCGCTCTCCCAGCACTCGATGGCAGTCCTGGCCAGCCTCGGCTACCACGACTTCGAGGGCCCGGCCACCCGCGACGACGAGAAGCCACGCCTGGTCGCCGACCTCGGCACCAACGTCCACCTGATCCTCAAGAACCACGGCCTGCTGACGGTGGGCGAGACCGTCGCCGAGGCCTTCGTGCGGATGTACTACCTGGAAACCTCGTGCGCGATCCAGGTGCGGGCGCAGTCGGGTGGCGGCGAGCTCATCCACGTGTCGAAGGACGTGCTCGACGCCTCCTACGCCACGATGCAGGGCGGCGGCGCCCCGCGCCGCAGCGCCGCCGTGCTGGTGTGGCCGGGGCTGCTGCGGAGACTGGACAGGACGGATCCCTCGTACGGCACCTGAGCGTCCCGCCTGCCGAGCGGATTCAGGTCGGGCGGCGGCCGCGGGTCAGCGCTTGGCGGTCCAGTAGGGCCGGGCGCTCGGGAACACGACGTTGCAGCGCGTCGGCTCGGTCGGCCCGTCCAGCGTGTCGGCCGCCGCCCGCCAGACGGCGTAGTGGGGCATGGCGCGGTGCTGCTCCAGCGCGGCCTGGTCCTCGTACACCTCGTAGAAGTAGTACACGGTCGGGTCGTTCGCGTCCTGGAGCACGTTGAAACGGTAGCAGTTCGGCTCGTCCTTCTCGGAGCCGAGGGCGTCGACCTCGATCGCCTCGAGGAACCGCTCGCGCTCGGTCGGCTTCACGCGGACCTTCACCCACATCGCCAGCATTGGCGCTCTCCTAGACCGCGTTGAGGTGGTGCAGCGGGAGCCCGGGCCGCGGCCACTCGAACGAGACGAGCGTGCCGCCCATCGACAGGGTCGCGAAGGCGGTGCGCAGCTCGCGGCCGCCGAAGCAGACGTTGGTGACCATCATGTCGGGCAGCGTGTACTGGTCCACCCGGCTGCCGTCGGGCCAGATGTCGCTGACGGCGCCGGTGATCAGCGTGGCCACCGCCACGTGACCCTCGGCATCCACGGCGAGCGAGTCGAACATCTGGTAGCCGCCCAGGCCGGCGACCACCCGGCCCTTCTCGCCGCGGTACGGCCCGCTGGCCGACTCGATCTGGCCGGGCGCGGACAGCCGGAACGCCCACAGCCGGGCGGTCGGCGTCTCGACGACGTACAGCGTCCGCTCGTCCGGCGACAGCCCGATCCCGTTGGGCCGCTCGAGCGGGAAGATCGCCTCGCGGATCAGCGAGCCGTCGGCCTTCGCGTAGTAGACGGCGCCGCGGTCGGCGTCCCGCTCGCGGGTCTTGCCGAGGTCGGTGAACCAGAAGCCGCCGGCGCCGTCGAACACCAGGTCGTTGGGGCCGTTCAGCCGGCGCCCGTCGCAGGCCTCGTAGAGCGTCTCGAACGTGCCGCGCACGGGATCGACCACCTGGATGCTGCCGGTGGCATAGTCGTCGGCCTGCGCCACCGGAAAGAGCCGGCCGGGGCGCTCGACGAACTCGAGGCCGCCGTTGTTGGTGACGTAGATCTTGCCGCCCGGCCCCAGGGCGGCGCCGTTGGGCCCGCCGCCGAGGGTGGCGATCACCTGGATCTTGCCGTCCGGCGTGACGCGCGAGAGCGTCCGGCGCGCGATCTCGACGAGGATCACCGAGCCGTCGGGCATCGCCACCGGCCCCTCGGGAAAGCGCAGGCCGGAGGCGATCTGGGTGAGCTTCGGGGCAATGGTCGCCATGGTCGTCTCCGGGAAGTCAGGCGCGGTCCACGGCGGAGCGGACGGTCCCGGTCACCAGCTCCAGGATCTCCAGCATCCGGCCGAGGTCGTCGCGGCGGAACTCGAGCAGGATGTGGCGCAGGCCGAGCCGCTTGTACTCGGCGAGCTGGTCCACGACGGCCTGCCGGCCCTTCGCCAGCAGGTCGTCGCGCAGCGTGAACCGCAGCGACAGCTCGATCGTGTCCATCGCGCGGCCCGCCTTGTCCGCCGCCACCCGCAGGCGGCCGAGCGCCGCGACGAACTCCGCCGGTGTCTTCGACGTCGCGTGCCAGCCGTTGCCCAGCGTGACGACGCGCCGGAAGGCGCCGGGGCTGTCACCGCCGACCCAGATGGGCGGGTGCGGCTTCTGCACGGGCTTGGGCGCGAAGCCGATGTCGCGGAAGCGGAAGAACTCGCCGTCGAACGAGGGATTGTCCTCGGACCACAGCGCCTTGAAGACTCTCAGGATCTCGTCGGCCTGGCGGCCGCGCCGGTGGAAGGGCGCGCCCAGGATCTCCAGCTCCTCCTTCCACCAGCCGACCCCGACGCCGCAGATGAGCCGGCCGCTCGACAGCGCGTCGATCGAGGTCAACATCTTGGCCATCACCACCGGATGGCGGTGGCCGAGGATGAACACGGAGGCGCCGAGGCGGGCCCGGGTCGTGCACACGGCGGCGGCGGCCAGGGTGACGACGGGCTCGAGGTACGGCTTGTCGGGTGGATGGGGAAAGCGCCCGCCCGGGTAGCTGCCGGTCGCCGTCCGCGGGAAGATGACGTGGTCGCTGACCCACAGCGAGGCGATGCCGCGCCGGTCGGCCTCGCGGGCGAACGTGGCCACGGCCTCGCCCGTCGCGAGCGGGCCCTGGTTGGGGAGATGGCAGCCGATCTCCATGGCGGCGCCCATCATACCTCGCCGTCCATCTGCGCGGCGTGCTTGCGCGGGCGGAGCCGGGGAGGTATCGTGCTCTTGCCCTCGAGCGCTCGCTTCAGCTGCGCGAGATTCGTCACCCGTCAGGAGGGATATGGCGCGAAGAAGGAACTACGGATTCGATCGACGCCAGCGAGAGGCCGTCAGGAAATCACGGCAGGAAGCCAAGACCGCCCGCAAGGCCGAGCGCGCGACCCAGGGCGAGGTCGGTCCCGAGATGGGCACCGCCGCCGAGGCGGGGCCACCGCCGGGACAGTGGGAGTGGTTCTCGCCCAGCCGCGGCCGCGTCGTCGCCACGGAGCCGAAGCATCGCCCGGCGGCCGACGGCGTGGATGACTGGCAACTCCTCACGGATGGCGCCGGCGCCGAGGACGAGACGTCGCCGGCCTAGGGCGCCAGCGGGGCCGGCAGGCTGCACGCGACGACGACCTCCAGCAGCCCCAGCGCCCCCACCAGCAACACCGCGATCGTCGGGTAGAAGATCCCCATGGCTCTTGCTCTTGCCTCTCTCACTTGGATGCGTGGCGCCACGCGAAGGATTCCGCATTTCGTTCCGGGAATCCCGCGGTCATCGGGCCGCGTCCCAATTCGCGAGGAGAATGACAATGGCCAAGCGAATTCTGGTCCCGCTCGACACGCGCGAGGCGCACGACGGGATCATCCCGGTGGTGGCGGCGCTCGCTCGTGACAGCGGGGCGACCGTCCGCCTGCTGCGCGTGTTTCCGGTCCCGGAGCACGTGGTCGGCCCGCACGGCCGGACCGTGGCGTACGTCGATCAGGAGATGGCGCGCCTGACGGCCGAGGGCCGGCGCGCCCTGGAGCGGGCCGAGGCGGAGATGGCCGGCGTTCCCGTCGAGAGCGTCGTGCGGTTCGGCGAGCCGGCCCAGGAGATCGTGCTGGAGGCCGAGGCGTTCGAGGCCGACCTCATCGCCCTGGGCGCCGACCGACAGGGCTACCTGCGGGCGGCGCTCGCACCCGGTGTCGCCGATCGGGTGGCCTTCAAGGCCACGGTGCCGACGCTGACCCTGCGCGGCTGACCGCGCCCCGCTTGATTTCGCGCGCGGCGGGCCCTACTGTTCCGCCGTGAGCTACTCGCTCGGCATCGACATCGGCGGCACGTTCACCGACATCGTCGTCTACGACCACGCCCGCGGCCGGCAGCTCAACCGCAAGGTGCTGACCACCCACGACGACCCCGCCCGGGCGGTGGCGGCGGGCGTCGCCGCGCTGCTCGGGCGCGACCGGCTGCCCCCCGCAGAGTTCACGCCCGTCGTCCACGCCACGACCCAGTTCACCAACGCCCTCAACGAGCGCCGCGGCGCCGTCACCGGCCTCATCACCACCGCCGGCTTCGGCGACACGCTCGAGATCGGACGCGAGCGCAAGTTCGAGCTGTACGACCTCAACATCGCCAAGCCGGAGCCGCTGGTGCCGCGCCACCTGCGCCTGGAGGTCGCCGAGCGCACGCGGGCCGACGGCACCGTGGCGCGCCCGCTCGACGCCCGGCAGGTCCTGGCCCAGGCCCGGCGGCTGGCCGCGGCGGGGGTGACGTCGATCGCCATCGTGTTCCTGCACGCCTATGCCAGTCCCCGGCACGAGGCGGAGGCGGCCCGGCTCGTCGCGCGCCGCCACCGGACGATCGCGGTGACGACCTCGCACGAGGTGGCGCCGGAGATCCGCGAGTACGAGCGCGCCTCCACCACCGTCGCCAACGCCTACATCAAGCCGCTGGCGCGTCAGTACCTGGACGCGATGGCCCGGCGCGTCGCCGGACTCGGCATCCCCGCCCCGCTGCTGCTGATGCTCTCCAGCGGCGGCCTCACCCACGTGGCCGAGGCCGAGCGCACGCCGGTGCAGATGCTGGAGTCGGGGCCGGCCGCCGGCGCCCTGGCCGCCGCCTTCTTCGGCCGCGAGGACAGCCAGGGCAACCTGCTCGCCTTCGACATGGGCGGCACCACCGCCAAGCTCAGCCTGGTGGACGGCGGCGAGCCGCTCACCGCCTACGCGTTCGAGGCGGCGCGGCAGAAGCGCTTTCTCGAGGGCAGCGGCCTGCCCATCCGCATCTCGACCATCGAGCTGATCGAGATCGGCGCCGGCGGCGGCTCGATCGCCCACGTCGACGAGATCGGCCTGCTCAAGGTCGGCCCGCGCAGCGCAGGCTCGCAGCCCGGCCCCGCCGCCTACGGCCTGGGCGGCGTGGACCCGACGGTCACCGACGCCGACTTCGTCCTCGGCTACCTCAACCCGGACTACTTCGCCGGCGGCGAGATGCCGATCGACCTGCCGGCCGCCCGCGCCGCTCTGGAGGGCCTGGCCGCGCAGGTGAGGCTGTCGCTGACCGAGGTCGCCTGGGGCATCCACGACGTGGTCAACGAGAACATGGCGGGCGCCGCCCGCGTGCACATCGCCGAGCGCGGGCGCGATCCCCGCGCCTACGCCCTGCTCTGCACGGGCGGCGCCGGACCCGTCCACGCCTACGAGGTGGCGCGCAAGCTCGGCCTGCGCCAGGTGATCTGCCCGCCCGCGGCCGGCGTGGCCTCCGCGCTCGGCCTGCTGGTGGCGCCCGCGCGCGTCGACCGCGTGGCCACGGTCGGCCTCCGCCTGGACCGCGACAGCGTCGCCGCGCTGGAGAAGGCCTTCCGGCGGCTCGAGGACGACGCGCGGGCGGTGATGGCCGACACGGGCCTCCAGCTCGACACGGCCACGGTGCGGCGCCTGGCCGACGGCCGCTTCCTCGGCCAGGGCTTCGACCTCGTCGTGGAGCTTCCGGCCGGCCCCTACGACGACTCCGACGCCTGCCGCCGGCGATTGACGTCCGCGTTCGAGACGGCCTACCGCGAGAAGTTCGCGCTCACCCCGCCCGACGTGCCGATCGAGTTCATCAACATCCGGGTGGCGGTCCGCGCGCCGGTGGCCGGCTCGGAGGTCACGGCGCACGGCGAGGCCGGCGCCCGCGGCGGCGCCGTCAAGGGCACGCGGCCCGCCTACTTCCCGCAGCCCCGGGGATTCGAGGAGACGACCGTGTACGACCGGACCCGCCTGGTCCCGGGCGACGAGATCCGCGGCCCCGCGGTCGTGGAGGAAGACGGCTCGACGCTGGTGATCGCTCCCGGCGGCGTGGGCCGGGTGGCGCCGAGCGGCAACATCGTGGTGACGCTGCCGTGAGCGCCAAGCTCGACGCGGTCACTCTCGAGGTGCTGTGGACGCGCATCATCTCCGTCGTCGACGAGGCCGCCAAGGCCATCGTCCGGACGTCGTTCTCGACCCTGTCCAACGAGGCGAACGACTTCGCCTGCATCCTCACCGACCATCGCGGGTTCGCGCTGGCCCAGAACAGCGGCAGCATCCCGTCCTTCATCGGAACGCTGCCGGCCACGGTCCGCCACTTCCTGCGCGAGCTGGGCGCCGCGCGGATGCAGCCGGGCGACGTGCTCATCACCAACGACGCCTGGATGGGCACCGGCCACATGAGCGACGTCTCGGTGCTCAAGCCGATCTTCCACCGCGACCGGCTGGTCGCGTTCTCGGCCACCACCTCGCACATGCCGGACATCGGCGGGCGCATCCGCGCCATCGAGGCCCGCGAGATCTTCGAGGAGGGGCTGCACATCCCGCTGGCCAAGCTCGTCCACGCCGGCCGGGTGGACGACACCCTGGTCGCCCTCGTGCGGGCCAACGTGCGCACGCCCGACCAGACCATGGGCGACATCTGGGCCCAGGCGAGCGCCAACGAGCTGATGGAGCGCCGCGTGAAGGCGCTCATGGACGACTACGCGCTGAGCTCGCTGGCGGAGCTGGGCGATGAGCTGTTCGCGCGCTCCGAGCGGGCCATGCGCGAGGCCATCCGCACCGTGCCGTCCGGCACCTACCGCTACGGGTTCAGGACCGACGGCACCGGCGCGCCGTTCGAGTTCAAGCTCGCGCTCACCGTGGCCGGCGACGAGATCACCGCCGACTACGCCGGCACCTCGCCCCAGCAGCCGCGCGCGATCAACTGCGTGCTCGCCTACACCTACGCGATGACCGCCTACGCCGTGCGCTGCGCCCTGCTGCCCGGGCTGCCGAACAACGAGGGCATGTACCGGCCGGTCAGGGTGCAGGCGCCCGAGGGTTCGCTGCTCAATCCCCGCTTCCCGGCGGCCGTGGTCAGCCGCGCCACCACCGGCCACTACGTGCCCGCCCTCGTGCTGGGGGCGCTCCACCAGGTCATCCCCGAGCGCGTGATGGCCGGCGTCGGCTCGCCGCTGTGGGCGGTGAGCCAGTCGGGCACGCGCGACGACGGCAAGCCGTACACCACCGTGCTGTTCTTCAACGGCGGCATGGGCGCCACGCCGGTCAAGGACGGCGAGAACGTGCTGTCGTGGCCGAGCAACATCTCGTCGACGCCCGTGGAAGTCGCCGAGCGCAACAGCCCGCTGTTCTTCCACTACAAGCGCATGCGTCCCGGCTCCGGCGGACGCGGCCGCTTCCGCGGCGGCCTCGGCCAAGACATCCTGATCGAGAGCCGGTCGCCGCGCCCCATCGTCGTCAGCTTCATGGCCGAGCGCACGGCATTCCCCGCCCCGGGCCTGGCCGGCGGCGGCCCCGGCGGCCGCGGCGATGTCCGCATCAACGGCCGCCGCGTGAACAACCGAATCCAGCACGTCCTCGGGCGCGGCGACCGCGTGCTCGTGAGCACCCCGGGCGGCGGCGGCTATGGCGCCGGGCCCGCGCGCGACCGCGCCCGCGCCGCTCGCGATCGGGCGCTGGGCTACGTCGGTCGTGCGAAACCCACCAGGCGACGGTCCTGAATGCGACCCCGATGCAGCGCCGAGTAGTGAACCGGCGCACGTTCCTGGGCGCCCTGGCCCTGGGAGTGCTGGCCCGACCGCCCGACGTCGGGGCCCAGCAGGCGAGCAAGGTCTACCGGGTCGGCTATTTGAGCGCGGGCGCCCGGGACTCTGCCGAGCGCCTGCTCCAGGCGTTTGTGCGAGCGTTGCGGGAGCTTGGCTGGGTCGAGGGCCAGAGTCTCATCTACGAGTGGCGCTTTGCCGACGGAAA
>DASWJN010000240.1:0-20011 GCA_036397135.1 Candidatus Methylomirabilota bacterium | reverse complement strand
GGGGCGGAGCATGGAGTCGTTCCCGTCGCGGCGGTAGCATACGCCCGGAGGAGAGTGCCATGACGTACACCATCGACCCCGCGCGGGATGCGCTCGTGGTCGTCGACGTCCAGAACGACTTCTGCCCGGGTGGCGCCCTGGCGGTCCCCGAGGGCGACCGTGTCGTGCCGGTGCTCAACCGGTACGCCGAGCGCTTCGCCGCCCGCGGCGCCCCGGTGTTCGCCTCGCGCGACTGGCATCCGGCGCGCACCACCCACTTCGCGGAGTACGGCGGCGCCTGGCCGCCGCACTGCGTGCAGGAGACGCCGGGGGCGGCGCTGCACGCGGCGCTGCGGCTGCCGGCGGGCGCCGAGGTGGTCTCCAAGGGGACCGGGGCCGAGGAGGACGCCTACTCGTGCTTCCAGGCACGCACCGCCGACGGGACCGACTTCTCCGCGCTGCTCGCCCGGCGCGGCATCCGGCGGCTGTTCGTGGGTGGGCTCGCGACCGACTACTGCGTCAAGGCGACCGCGCTCGACGCCCGGCGGGCGGGGCTGGAGGTCGTGGTGCTGGAGGACGCCGTGCGGGCGGTCGAGGTGGCCCCGGGGGACGGCGAGCGCGCGCTCGCGGAGATGACGGCGGCCGGGGCCGCCCGCGCGCGGCTGGGCGCGATCGGCTGAGCCCATGCGCGGCGTCGAGCAGATTCCCTGGCTCTACGACGCGATCTGCACGGTCGCGGAGTGGCGGGGCCTGGATCGGTGGAGGCGCTGGCTGACCGGCGGCGCCCGCGGGCGCACGCTCGACCTCGGCTGCGGGACCGGGCGGAACCTGCCGCTGTTCCCGGCCGGCGTCCGCGCCGTCGGCCTCGATCCGGCCTGGGACGGGCTGGCCCGGGCGCGCCGGCGCGCCCCCGGCACCCCGCTGGTGCAGGGCCGCGCCGAGGCCCTACCGTTCCGCGACGGCTGCTTCGACACGGTCGTCAGCGGCCTGGCGCTGTGCAGTGTTCTCGATCCCGCCCGCGGCCTCGCCGAGGTGCGGCGCGTGCTCGGTGCCGGCGGGACGCTGCGCGCGCTCGAGCACGTGCGGTCGGTGCGCCCCTGGCGGGCGCGCGTGCAGGATGCGATCCAGCCGGCCTGGACGTGGTTCGCCGGCGGCTGCCACCCCAACCGCGACACCGAGCGCCTGGTCGAGGGTGGCGGCTTCACGATCGATCCCGCCGGCCGCCATGCCCGGGCCAATCTCCGGAGGTTCGTGGCGGTGCGAGAATGAGCGCATGAGTGGCGTGCCGGAGCGCCCCCGCGCGCAGTCGGACCTGAGCCGGTACGGCGTGCTGGCCGAGTACAACCGCAAGCGGCGCTTCGGCGTGACGCCGGAGCCGCCCGGGCGCCCCCGGCGGCCGCGCGCCCGGACGCGCGCGTTCGTGGTCCAGAAGCACCGCGCCAGCCATCTCCACTACGACCTTCGGCTCGAGCACGAGGGCGCGATGTGGTCGTGGGCGGTGCCCAAGGGCCCGTCGCCCGACCCGTCCGTCAAGCGGCTGGCCATGATGACCGAGCCTCACCCGATGGACTACAACGACTTCGAGGGCGTGATTCCCGAGGGTGAATACGGCGGCGGCACCGTCATGGTCTGGGACCGCGGCACCTGGGAGCCGGAGGTGCCCGACGTCGGCGCCTCCCTGGCCAGGGGGGAGCTGAAATTCAGGCTTCACGGGCGCAAGCTCAAAGGCTCGTGGGTGCTCGTCCGCACGCGCAACCGCCAGTGGCTGCTGATCAAGCACCGCGACCGCTTCGCCTCCACGGAGGACGTGACGCGGTCGCGCCCGCTCTCGGTCGTCTCCCGGCGCACGATGGCCGGGATCGCGCGCGCGGCCGGCGCCTCGCCACGACAGGTCGCGCTCGCCCTCGTCGCCGACCCGCCGCGCGCCTCCGGCCGCTCCGCGTGATCGCCCGTGAGCCCGCAAGGCGTCCCGCCGCGGCTGGCGCCCATGCTGGCCACCCTCGTCGGCGCGCCGTTTCACCGTCCGGGCTGGGTCTGGGAGGAGAAGTACGACGGCATCCGCTTGATCGCGCTGAAGGACGGCCGGCGGGTGCGGCTGCTCAGTCGCAACGACAAGGACCGCACGGCGGACTTCCCGGAGATCGCCGCCGCGATCGGCGCGCTGCCGGCGCCGACGCTCGTGCTCGACGGCGAGGTCGTGGTCTTCGACGCCGCCGGCGTCTCGCGCTTCCAGCTCTTGCAGCGCCGCGCGGCCGGGGCGTCGGTCCCGATCTACGTGGCCTTCGACTGCCTGCACGCCGGCGGCCGCGACCTCACGCGGCAGCCGCTCACCGCGCGGCGGGCCGCGCTCGAGGCCGAGGTCGCCGAGGGGCCGCGCCTGCGTCTGGCCCGGCGGCTGGACGCCGACGGCCTGCGCGCGTTCGCCGAGGCGCGCCGCCGCGGCCTGGAGGGCGTGATCGGCAAGGATCCGAGCGCGCCCTACCTGCCAGGGAGTCGCTCGCCCGCCTGGTGCAAGGTCAAGGTGCGTGCCGAGGAGGAGTTCGTCGTCGGGGGCTTCACGGCGCCCCGGGGCGGCCGTCACCACCTGGGGGCGCTGCTGGTCGGCGCCTGGGAGGGCGGTGCGCTGCGCTACGCGGGCAAAGTCGGCACCGGCTTCACCGGCGCCACGCTCGCCGATCTCCACCGCCGGCTGTCGCCGCTGGCCCGTTCCCGGTCACCGTTCTCCGACGCGCCCCGCGAGCGCGACGTCACCTGGGTCGAAACCCGCCTCGTCGCCCAGATCGCGTTCACCGAGCGCACCGGCGACGGCAAGCTCCGCCACCCGACCTACCTCGGCCTCCGCGACGACAAGGACTCACGCGACGTCCTCTGGGTGGGCGGATCTACACGGCATAGCGCGCCCGCACCCGCTCGAGCACCTGGCGCCGCGATTCGGCCGGCGGCGGGTCCGCCCGCTCGACCGCGGCGATCTCGTCGGCCAGCTCCGGGTCCTTGATCATCCGGCGGACCCACTCCGAGTAGTCACCCCGGCCGAGGTGATGCGCCCAGGTCGCCTCGTCGACGCCCTCGGCCAGCTCGACGAAGCGCACGAGGTTGGCGGCGCGCAGGTTGAGAGCGCCGGCGGGACCTCGGAAGAAGAACGAGCGGTCGGGCGGCAGCTCGCCCTCCGTGTACTTGCGGACGTGGCGCCGGTGCTGCACCCGGCGCTTGCCGATCCGGAAGCGGGCGACCCGCAGGCCGTCGTCGATCCAGGCCAGCGCCGCCTCGCCCCGCTCGAGCGCCGGCCCCTCGACATGGACGGTTCCGGCGGCGCGGCCCCGGGCGGCGAGGACCGTGCGCACGCCGGCCTGGAACGCGGCCACCTCCGTGGACGCCACCAGGCTGGGCAGCGGCTGCACGCCGGACGCCAGCGCGGCGGCGTCGAGCGTGATGAGCGCGAGCGCCTCGGCGCCGGGGCGCACCAGCTCGGCGCCCGGAGAGCCCTCCGCCGGCAGCACGTGGTGCGCCTCGTCGATGATCAGCCAGTGCGGCAGCCCGGTGGCCGAGCGTACGGCCGCGACGACCGCCAGCACCGTCGCCGCGTACGTGACCTTCTCGGCGCGCCCCATCGCGCTCAGGTCGAGGACCAGGCTGGTGCGCGGGTGGCGGACCAGCTGATCCAGCTCCTCGGGCGACGGCAGCGCCTGCTCGCCCTTGCCGCCGAAGACCACGACGTCCTCCAGCTCGGCGAGCGTCCGGTAGTCGCCCTCGGGATCGATCACCACCAGGCAGCGGCCGGCGTCGAGCACCCGCTCGGCGAGCACCCCCGTCAGCGTGCTCTTGCCGCTGCCGGAGGGCCCGACGATCAGCAGGGCGGTGCCGTGGGCGGGGGCCGTGACGGGCGTGCCGTCGCCGGTCTCGCCGAGCGGCAGCCGGTGACGCGCGAGCCGGGGAACGATGTCGACCAGGTCGCGGAGCAGGTGTTCTTCGATGAACTCCACCACGCCGGCGGCGGCCGGGGCCCGCGTCACGTGGTCCGCGCGCTCGCGCAACGCGGGCACGGCGTCGGCCACCGCGACCGCGCACTCGCAGATCGCCAGGAACGCGTGATCGTTCTCGGCGTCGCCGATGCCGGCCATGTTGTGCGGCGACAGCTCGAGTGCGGCCAGTGCCGCCACCACGCCGGTCGCCTTGGTGACGCCGCCCGGCAGCAGCATGAGCGCGCCCTTGTTGAACACGAGCGCGCGCTCGACGCCGGCCTCCCGGATGGCGGCCAGCGCGGCTTCCGCGAACGGCGCGTCGGTCGCGATGATCGCGCTCCCCAGGCTGAACGGCACGCCCCGGCGCTCCAGCGCCTCGATCAACACCGGCTCCGGCGCATCGCCCTGCACGCGCAGCTCGCGCCGGTCGGGGAAGTACACGACCGCCCCGTTCTCCGCCACCACCGCGTCGAACATCCGATCGACCTCGGGACAGACCGCGTGCAGGTCCGGAAGCATGCGTCCCGTCACCAGCAGGAGCTTGCGCCCCGTGGCCCGCACCCGCTCGAGCGCCCGCGCCGTCGGCTCGGCGACGCGGTTGCCCTCCGCGATCGTCCCATCGTAATCGGTGGCGAAGACGTGCACGTTCACGAGCGCGTTCCCTCTTTCACCGTACCACGCGCCACGCGCAAGGCCGCCACCCTCACGAGCGCGCGTCCAGCAGCTCCTCGTAGACGCCGATGGTGCGCGCCATCGCGGCGTCCAGCGAATGATGCGCGCGGACCAGCGCCTGGCCGCGGCGGGCCATCGCCCGGGCGCGCTCGCGATCCACCAGGCAGTCGAGGACGGCCGCGGCCAGGGCCCCGGTGTCGCCGGGCGGCACCAGCCGGCCCGTCTCGCCCTCGCGCACCAGTTCGCCGCTGCCGCCGACCGTGGTGGCCACGACCGGTGTGCCCACGGCCAGGGCCTGGGGGATCACCTGGGAGGCGGCCTCGGAGCGGATCGAGGGGAGGACCAGCACGTCGAGGGCGGCCATCACCTCGGGGACGTCGCGCCGGAACCCGGTCATTCGCACGGCGCCGTCGAGGCCGAGCGCCGCCACGCGGCGCCGGACGTCGTCGAAGCCGATCCCGTCGCCGACGATCAGGAATCGCGCGGCCGGCTCGCCGGCCAGCACCGCCCGGGTGGCCTCGAGGAACACGTCGTGGCCCTTCGAGCCACGGATGTTGGCGACGAGGCCCACCAGGGGCGCCCCGCCGAGCCCCAGCTCGGCGCGGACGGCGGCGCCCGACACGCCGGGATGGAAGCGCGCCGTGTCCACGCCGGGCGGGATCGGCACGATCCGCGCGGCGGGCACGCCGGCGGCGGCCACGACGCGGGCAGCGGCCTCGCCGCTCCCGATGATGCGATGGGCCAGGCGGTAGACCAGGCCGCGCCGGCGGGGGATGGGGATCGTGACGTGCCGGCTGCGGACGACCGGACGGCCGCGCGCGCGGGCGGCCACGCCCCCCAGCCAGCTGTCGACGGAGCTGTGGGTGTGGACCAACGCGACGCCGCGCTCGGCGATGACACCGCTCAGGGCGAGGAAGGCTCGAGGGTCGAGCGCCCGCCGCATCCGCACGGCGACGGTGGGGATGCCGAGCCGCCGGCTTTCGTCCAGCAACCGGCTCCCGGGCTGGCCGACCACGAGCGCCGCCCAGCCGTGATCGAGCAGCCAGCGCGACTCGGTGAGGATCCGCAGTTCCTGGCCACCGAAGCCGACGGAGGCCTCGGTGTGGAGGACGAGCCGCCGCGCCTGACTCACCCCGCCTGGAGCACGACTACCAGCGCGGCCGGCCGCCGCCGCCCCCGCGACCGCCCCCGCCGCCGCTGCCCGGCGACTTCGCGCGCTCGACCTGGATGGTCCGGCCGTCGACCGATGTGCCGTTGAGCTTGCTGATCGCCTGCTCGGCGTCTTCCGGCGTCGCCATCTCGACGAAGCCGAAGCCGCGTGAGCGGCCGGTGTCGCGATCGGTCACGACCGCCGCGGACTCCACGCTGCCGCACGCGGCGAACACCTCACGCAGACGCTCGTTGGAAGTGGAGAAGGACAGCCCGCCGACGAAGAGCTTGACGGCCATGGGGAGCGCTCCTTTGGGGAGGGTTACCCTGAACCGCGACCGCGCCAGAGTGGGCAGAGTATACACTGACGCCCGTGGACCGCAGGGAGCAATTGCCGGCCGGGCCCGGGGGCCGACCAGGGGGCGTGCTATAGTCGCCGGCGAGACGGTGGCGACGACGGGCGAGCGCAAACCGTGGCACGCGATCTTCCGGCTGCTGGAGCGCGACGAGCGTGTCTTCGCCGTGCTGCTGGCCGTGGCCATGGTGGGCGCTCTGGCCACGCTCGGGCTCATCCCCCTCCGGCCGCGCCATCGGATCGATTTCTACTCGCTGGTGCTCTGGTTCGCTCTCTACAAGCTCGGCGTCTTCGCGCTGGTCACCGTCCACCCGCGGGCGACGCGGGCGATCTTCTTGGCCGCCCTCGGCATCGATCTGCTGCTGGTCTTCGTCCTGGTGTTCCTCACCGGTGGCGGCGACAGCCTCTTCTACCTGCTCTTCTTCCCGCTGGTGGCCGTGAACGCCTACTACTTCGGCCCCTGGGTCGCGCTGGCGGCCGCGCTGACCGCCGGGGGCCTGATGGCCGCGGCCGCGGCGCTGGCGCCGCCGTGGATCGGCTGGACGGGGGTGACGCTCCTGGCCGTCCTGTTCGGACTGCCGGCCGTCGTGGTCGGGCTCGTCGCCGAGCGGGAGCGGGGTGCGCGGGGAGAGGTCGAGCGGCTGAACGTCGACCTGGCCGGCACGCTCAGCCGGCTGCAGGCCACCCAGCGTGAGCTGCTGGTCGCCGAGCGAATGGCCACCGTCGGCCGGCTGTCGCTGAAAGTCGCCCACGAGGTGCGCAACCCTATCGCGGCGATCGAGCTGAACGCCGAGCTGTTGCAGGACATCGTCCGGGCCCGGCCCGGCCCTGACATGGACGAGGCGACCGGGCTGGTGGCGGCCATCCGCGATCAGGTCAACACGCTGGACGCCCTCACCGAGGAGTACCTGGCTTTCGCGCGCTTCCCCAAGCCGCACTTCGAGGGCGAGTCGATCAACCATCTGCTCGAGGAGCTGGCCGCCTTCGTGCGGCCGGTGGCCACGCGCCAGGGCGTGGCCATCCACGTGGCCACTGATCCCGCCGTGCCGGTCATGGAGATCGACCGCGCGCTGCTGCGCCAGGCGATCTGGAACCTCGTCAAGAACGGCATGGAGGTGCTGTCACGCGGCGGCGCCCTCACGATCGACAGCCGCTTCGACGGGGACACCGTCGACGTGTCGGTGTCCGACACCGGCGGCGGCATCAGCGAGGAGGTGGCCGGCCGGCTGTTCGAGCCGTTCTTCACCACCAAGCCACAGGGCACCGGGCTGGGGTTGTCGATCACGCGGCAGATCATCGAGGAGCACGGGGGCACGCTGGCCTGGCGCAACCGCGAGGTCGGCGGCGCCACCTTCACCATCCGCCTGCCGGTCAAGAGGGCAGTGAGCCATGTCTGAGCCGGCCACCCTGCTGGTCGCCGACGACGATCCCGGACTGCGCGAGAGTCTCGAGCGCGCGCTGACGCGCGAGGGCTATCGCATCGTGCTGGCCTCCGACGGCCGCGCCGCGCTGGAGCGGTTCCAGGCGGGCGGCATCGACCTCATCGTCACCGACCTCAAGATGCCGGGCCTGACCGGGCTGGAGCTGCTGCGGGCGGCCAAGGCGATCGCCCCCGACGTCGACGTCATCCTCCTGACCGCCTTCGGGACCGTGGAGGAGGCCGTGAAGGCGATGAAGGACGGCGCCTACGACTTCCTGACCAAGCCCTTCCGGCGCGAGCAGCTGCTCAAGCTCATCGACAAGGCGCTGGAGCGCCGCGACCTCATCGAGCGGAACAAGGCGCTGCAGCAGCGCCTGGACGACCTGCTGGGGCAGGGCACGATCATCGGCGCCAGCCCGGCCTTCCGGCGGATGATGACGCTCGTCGAGCAGGTGGCCGACAGCTCGGCCACCGTGTTGATCCAGGGCGAGAGCGGTGTGGGCAAGGAGGGCGCGGCGCGGGCCATCCACGAGCGGTCGG
This sequence comes from Candidatus Methylomirabilota bacterium, assembly GCA_036397135.1. Classification (GTDB taxonomy): domain Bacteria; phylum Methylomirabilota; class Methylomirabilia; order Rokubacteriales; family CSP1-6; genus AR5. Next base: position 11,937 of record DASWJN010000240.1, on the reverse strand, counting down.
GCCGGCGGGGCGGTCCGTTCGTCGCCGTCAACTGCGCGGCCCTGCCGGAGACGCTGCTGGAGTCCGAGCTGTTCGGCTACGAGAAGGGCGCCTTCACCGGGGCGGCCGGCCGCAAGGAAGGCCGGTTCGAGCTAGCCGACGGGGGCACCCTCTTCCTCGACGAGGTCGCCGACCTCTCCCCGGTCACCCAGCCGAAGATCCTGCGCGTGCTCCAGGAGGGCGAGTTCGAGCGGCTGGGCGGCACGCGCACCCAGCGCGTCGACGTCCGCATCGTCGCCGCGACGAATCAGGACCTGCTGCAGATGGTGAGGGACAAGCGATTCCGCGAGGACCTCTTCTATCGCCTCAACGTCATCACCATCACGGTGCCGCCGCTGCGAGACCGCCGGGAGGATATCCCGGTGCTGGCCCACCACTTCGTCCGCATCTACGCCGCCAAGAACAACCGCAAGCTGGAGGGGCTCAGCGACGAGGCCGTGCGCCAGCTCGAGGCGTACTCCTGGCCCGGCAACGTGCGCGAGCTGGAGAACGTCATCGAGCGCGCGGTGGTGCTGGCCCGCGGCGGCCGCATCGAGGTGGCCGACCTGCCGCCCGAGATCGCCGGGGCCACGCCGCTGCCGGAGGGCGTGCTGACCATCCGGATCGGCACGCCGCTGGCGGAGGTCGAGGCCCGCCTGCTGGAGGAGACCCTGCGCGTGACCAAGGGCAACAAGACGCTGACGGCCCGCCTGCTCGGCATCGACGTGCGCACCGTGTCGCGCAAGCTCGAACGCCAGGAAGACCAGCTCGCCGACAACCCTTCCGCGGAGCCCGGCCCATGAAAGCCCTCCTGGTCACCCGCGAGTATCCTCCGCACATCTACGGGGGCGCCGGCGTGGTCGCCGACCAGCTCAGCCGCGCGCTGGCCCGCCGCATGGCCGTGGAGGTGCGGTGCTTCGGGCCGCGCGATCCGCGCCGGGACGGCATCGAGGTGCGGGGCTACACGCCGTGGGAGCGGGTGGGCGGCCAGGACGGCCCCCGCTTCGTGCCGGCGCTGGAGACGCTCTCGATCGGGCTGGCCATGGCCCGCGATCCCGTCGACGCCGACGTGGTCCACGCCCACACCTGGTACGCGGACATGGGGGCGCTGTGGATCAGCACGCTGTACCGGATTCCGCTCGTGGTCACGCTGCACAGCATGGAGCCGCTGCGCCCGTGGAAGGCCGACCAGCTCGGCAGCGGCTACCTCGTCTCGTCCTGGATCGAGAAGACGGCGGTGGAGGCCGCCCACCGCGTCATCGCGGTCTCCCACACGATGCGCGAGGACATCCTCGCCCACTTCGACGCGGATCCTTCCCGCGTCGTGGTCATCCACAACGGCATCGATCCCGACCTCTTCAAGCGCACCGACCGGCGTGACGCGCTCGACCGGCTGGGCGTCCGGCAGCCCTACGTGCTCTTCGTCGGACGCATCACCGACCAGAAGGGGATCTTCCACCTGCTGGAGGCGGCGCCGCGGCTGCCGGCCGGCGTGCAGGTGGTGCTGTGCGCCTCGGCGCCCGACACGCCGGAGATCGAGGAGCGGCTGCGCCGGGCGGTGGCGAACCGGCCCACCGTGACGTGGATCAACGAGATGGTGCCGGTGGAGGTCGTCACCCAGCTCTACAGCCACGCGGCGGTCTTCTGCTGCCCGTCGGTCTACGAGCCGTTCGGGCTCATCAACCTGGAGGCCATGGCCTGCGAGACGCCGGTCGTCGCCTCCGCGGTCGGCGGCATCCTGGAGGTGGTCGAGGACGGCAAGACGGGGCTGCTGGTGCCTCCGGCGAACCCGGACGCGCTGGCGGGCGCGCTCACGCGCGTGCTCGAGAATCCCGCGCTGGGGGGCGCGCTGGGCCAGGCCGGGCGCCGGCGCGTCGAGGACAAGTTCGCGTGGGCGTCGGTGGCCGAACGCACCGAGCAGGTGTACGCCGACGCGATCGCGGAGTTCAAGCGGTCCTCGGGTGACTGAGGGCGTGCTCGCCGACTGCCGCGGCTTCGTCTTCGACCTCGACGGCTGCGTGTGGCAGGGCGACGCCCTCGAGCCGGGCGCCGGCGAGACGCTGACCGCGCTGCACCGGGCCGGCCGCGGCGTCGCGTTCCTGACCAACAACTCCCGCGCGAGCGGGGGCGACATCCGGGCCAAGCTCCACCGGCTCGGCCTCGGCTGGGTCGAGCACGCGCTCACGCCCCTGGAGATCCTCGGCCAGGTCATCGCCGAGCGTTTCGGCGCCTCGCGCGTGCTCGTCATCGGCTCCGCCGAGCTGGCGGCCGTCGTCGCCGCGGCCGGCCACGAGGTGCTCGGCGTCGCCGACTTCCGCGCCGCGACGGTGGTGGCGGTCGGCAACGACTTCGACCTCTCGTACACGCGGCTGGCCGCGGCCTCCCGCGCCGCCGCCGCCGGTGCGCCGCTGGTGACCCCCAACGTCGATCCGCGGCTGCCGATCGAGGACGGCGACTTCCTGCCCGGCTGCGGCGCCATCGTCGCCGCCGTGAGCACGGCGGCGGGGGTGGCGCCGATCGTCGTCGGCAAGCCGGAGCCGCCGCTCTTCCAGATCGCGCTGCGCCGGCTCGAGCTGCCAGCCGCCCAGGCCGCGATGGTCGGCGACAGCGTCGAGTCGGACGTGGCCGGCGGCCGCGGCGCCGGCATGCGTACGGTGCTCTACGCGCCGGCCGGCGCCCCCGCCGGCGCCGCGGAGGTCGTCGTGCGCTCCTGGAACGAGCTGGCGCGCCTGGCGGGCCTCCGGTGAGCACCGATCCCGGCGATCGGCGCCGCGGGTGCCCGTCGCGCACGATCGCGGGAGGCGCTCACGCCTTGCGAGCGAGCGCGGAGATCGACGAGCCGACGGTCAGGCGGCCGTGGGAGGCCCGGTAGAGCGCCCCGGCCAGCAGGTGCACCAGCCCCTTGACGCCGGTCACGAGGCGCTCGCGCGCCGCCGAGGAGCCGTGGTACGGGTCGCCGTGGGACACGGGGCTGTTCCAGATGCGGACGTCGGTGAACCCGGCGGAGAGCAGCAGCCGGCGGACCGTGGAGGGCCCCCAGACCAGCGGCTGGAAGAAATGGGCGTCGGCGACCAGCCGGGCCAGCGGCGGGGGCCAGACGACCATGCGGCTCAACCGCCACGCCGCCAGCTGAAAGGCCGCGTTCGGCGTGCGCAGGAACACCAGGCCGCCGGGCGCCAGCAGGCGGTGCATCTCGCGCATCTGCTCGGCCGGGCGCAGGAAGAAGTCGACGACGTTCCAGAGGGTGACCGCGTCGAAGCCCGCGTCGGGCAGCGCGCCCGCGTCGCGGTGGACGACCAGCCCGCGCCGGCGCGCGAGGGCGGCGCCGCCCGAGGAGACCTCGATGCCCTCGGCGTTCCAGCCGTGCTCGCGGGCGAGGGCGAGGAACTCGCCGCTGCCGCAGCCCACGTCGAGCAGGCGGTAGTCGCCGAACGGCCGGACCTCGTCGAGAAAGCCCTCGAACAGGCCCCGGCGCCGCTGGTCGATGCGCTCGCTCATGGTGTCGTGGCCGTAGACGTCCTCGTAGTGGCGTCGCACCCCTTCGGCCGGCAGCGGGTCCTGGTAGAGCAGGCGGCACCGGCGGCAGCGGACGAGCTGGAAGCCCGGCGCTTGCGCCACCGGCGCCCGGCCGGTCGAGCGGCACAGCGGACAGTGCGCATCGCTCACGAGACCCGCCGCACCGGCGCTGCTCACGAGGGCTGGCGCACCGGCACCGCCTCGGTCACCGCCGGCGTGCGTCTCTCGCGCGTCGCCGGCTGCACGCGCCCGAGCAGGCGGAGGGCGACGGGAAGCGCGTGGAGCTCGAGCTGCCGGGCCAGGCGGTAGCGCAGCGAGGCAAAGACGTGGTCGTGGTAGGCGGCGCACAGCGTGAGCCGGGCGCCCAGCTCGCACTTGAACCGGTAGATCCCGTAGTTCGGATGGCTCTCCGTCGGCGGCAGGTCGGTGCAGCTGCTGCCGAGGTCGAGCACGCGGCAGCCGCCCGCCCGCGCCCACCGGATCAGCTCCCAGTGCAGCAGGTCGCCGACCGGCGCGTGGTGAGCCGCCGGCGTGTTGGCGGCGTAGAGTGTGTGCGCGACCGGACCGAACCTCAGGCCGACGAGCATGCCGGCCAGCTCGCCGTGCACGCGCCCGCTGACGATGGCCAGGCCGTCGTCGGCGCCGAACTCGCGATGGAGCGCCTCCAGCGCCGGCCACGGCGGCACCGCATAACCCTCCCGCCGACCGTGGGCGGCGTGCAGCTCGTGAAACGTCCTGAGGGTCGCCAGGTTGGCGGCCAGCTCGATCGTCACGCCCTTGCGGGCGCCGGTGGAGACGTGCTGGCGGCGCTTGCGGGCCATACGCCCCAGCATCTCACGCTCGGAGCCGTCGAGATCCAGGCGCATGACGTTGCGCGGGGTGTTCCAGAGCGACCACAGATCGGGGAGCGGGACGAACCCGTGTGCCCGCAGGGGCGCCACGGCCTCGCCGTCCTCGACGAGGGCGCCGGGGCTGATCCGCAGGAAGATGCCATCCGTCTCGGCCTGGATCTGCCTCAGCAGCAGGGGCAGCGCCTCCCAGCCCGCGCCGCCCTCCACCACCAGCGGGCCGCGGGGCGCGTACAGCAGCGCGCCGAGGCCCGGCACGCGCCGCACCAGCACCTGGGCGGCGGCGGCGCAGGCGCCGCCGTCCAGGACCGCGACCCGCAGCACGTCCCAGCCCCGGCTGACGCGTACCGCGCCCCACTGCCAGCACTGCCGGAAGTCGGGATGCGGCATGGCGAGAACGAGGCCGTTCCACTCGTCGCGGCGGCGGACGACGTGCGCCTGCCGGCTCATCGCTCGATTTCATAGCCGCGCGCCCGCCACGCCGCCAAGCCGCCCTCGAGGACGAAGACGTTGCCGTGGCCGCCGGCGCGCAGGTAGCGATAGGCGGTGGCCGCTTCCTCCAGGCCCTCGTCTCCGTAGAGGACGACGAGCGGCTCGCCCGGAACCTCGTTCCGGCGGGCGCCGAGGCTCGAGAGTGGAATGGAGCGGGCGCCGGGCAGCCGGCCGCCCCGGTACGCCGCGGGCGGGCGCACGTCGACGGCGACGACCGGCCGGCCGGCGGCGGTCAGGCGCTGCAGGGACTCGGCGTCGATCGTGAGCAGTGCCGCGTGCCACGGGTGGCCCGCCCCGGCCGGCCCGGCGAGCGCGAGTACGACCAGGGCGGCAACGGCCGGCGACAGGAGCATCCCGCGCACCGCCGGGCGCGACGCTTTCCCGTTCGACCCCGCGGCTCCCGGGCGGGCTGCCACGGTTTCAGCGACGACCGTCATGGGTTCTGGACCGTGACCGTGACGCTGGCGGTGCCGGTGGCGCCGGCGGAGTCGCGGACCGTGACGACGAGGGTGCGCTGCCCGTTCGGCGTGCTCGTGGTCATCCATGGCAGCGTGACGTGGGTGCTGGACGAGCTCTCGCTCCACACCGTGGTGTCTCCCACCGTCATCGTATACATCTTGGCGCCGGCCGCCGCGCCCTGCACCCAGACGTTGACCCAGACGGTGCCGCTCACCGTGGCGCCCGGGCTGGGCGAGGTGAGCGCGACCTGCAACGTCCCGCCCGTGGGGTTGGAGACGGTGACCGTGCGCGTCGCCGTGGCGGTGACGCCGGTGGAATCGGTGACGGTCAGCGAGAGCGTGTGGCTGCCGTCGGCCACGGCCGTCGTGTTCCACGAGTACGACGTGGACGTCGCGCTGGTGGTGCTCGCGAACACCGGGTTGCCCTCGACGCTCAGACGGTACGTGTAGGCGGGCGCGCCGCCGCCGGCGGCCAGGCCGACGCTGACGGTGCCGCCGACGGTGGCGCCGGCGGCGGGGCTGGTGAACGCGGCGGTGAGCGCCGCGCCCCCGTTCTGCACGCTGACCGTGCGGCTGGCGGTGGCCGACGCGCCGGTCGAGTCGGTGACCGTCAGGCCGAGCGCGTGGCTGCCGTTGCTGGCCGTGGTCGTGTTCCAGGCGAACGAGGCCGTGGTGGCGCTGCTCGTCGTCGTGAAGACGGCGGTGCCATCAATGGTGAGGCGATAGGTGTACGGCGGGCTGCCGCCGCTGGCCGCTAGGCCGATGGTGACGGTGCCGCTCACGGTGGCCCCGGCGGCCGGGCTGGTGAACGCGGCGGCGACCGCCGACGCCCCGTTCTGGACCGTCACGGTGACGCTGCCGCTCCCGGTGTTGCCGGCGGCGTCTCGCACGCTGGCCACCAGGGTCTGCTGGCCGTTGGACGTGCCGGTCGTGGTCCACGGCAGCGCCACGTGAGTCGCGGTCGAGTTCTCCGTCCACACGGTCGATGCCCCGACGGTCATCGTGTAGGTCTTGGTCCCGGCCGCCGCTCCTTGCACCCAGATGTTGACCCAGACGGTGCCGCTCACCGTCGAGCCGGGGCTGGGTGAGGTGAGGGCGACCTGCAGGGTGCCGGCCGTGTTCGAGACCGTCACCGTGCGCGACGAGGCGGCCGCGGCGCCGGCGGCGTCGGTGACGCTGAGCCCGAGGGTGTGGCCACCGTTGCTCGCCGCCGCGGTGTTCCAGGAGAACGCGGTCGACGTCGCGCTCGTCGTGACGGTGAAGACGGGGCTGCCGTCGATGCTCAGCCGGTAGGTGTACGGCGCCGTGCCGCCGACGGCGGCCATGCCGACGCTGACGGTGCCGCTGACGGTGGCGCCGGCGGCCGGACTCGTGAAGGCGGCGGTGAGGGCCGCCCCGCCGTTCTGCACGGTGACCGCGCGGGTGGCGGTGGCGGCGGCGCCGGTCGAGTCGGTCACCGTCAGCCCGAGCGTACGGCTACCGTTGGGGCCGGTGGTGGTGTTCCAGGCGTGCGAGGCCGACGGGGCGCTCGTGGTGGTCGTGAACACCTGGACGCCGTCGATCGTCAGGCGGTAGGTGTGGGGAGCGGTCCCGCCGCCGGCGGCCATGCCGACGCCGACGGTGCCGCTCACGGTGGCGCCGGCGGCGGGGCTGGTGAATGCCGCCGTGAGGGCGGTGCCGGCGTTCTGCACCGTCACCGCGCGGGTGTCCTGGCCGCCGTTGTTGGCGGCGTCGCGGACCTGGGCCACGAGCGTCCGGGCGCCGTTCGGCGTCTGGGCCGTGTCCCACGGCAGCGTCACGTGCCGGCCGGAGCTGGTGGCGGTGCCGATGACCGTGCCCCCCACCGACAGGGTGAAGACGTTGGCGGAGCCGCTGACGCCCTCGACCCAGATGTTCACCCAGACGATGCCGCTGACGGTGCCGCCGGCGGTCGGGCTCGTGATGAACACGCTCAGCGTGTTCTGCACGTTGACGTACTCGCTGCCGGTGCCGGTGCGGCCGGTGGCGTCGGTCACGGTGGCGCTGACCGTGTGGGAGCCGTTCGTCAGCCCGATCGTGTTCCACGGCCAGTCGATCGTCGTCGCGTTGGTGAGCACGGTGTCGCGGGCGACGCCGTCGACCATGATCGAGAACCGGTTGCTGCTCCCGCTGGTGCCGGTGGCCGCGATGCGCACCTGGGTCAGGCCGCGGACGGTCTGGCCGGGCGAGAGGTTCGGGAAGCTGACGCTGATCGCGTTGCCGGGCGTGCCCGTGTTGTTGACGGTCACGGTGCGGCTGGCGGTGGCGGTGGCGCCGCTCGCGTCGCGCACCGTGAGGCCGAGCGTGTGGGCGCCGTCGGGGGAGGGGCGCGTGTCCCAGCTGAAGCTGGCCGAGGTGGAGGCGGTCGTCGTCGTGAAGACCTGCACGCCGTCGATCGTGAGCGTGAAAGTGTTGGTGCTGCCGGAGGCGTTGGCGGCCGTCATGGTGACCGTCTGGGTGCCGGTCACGGTGGCGCCGGCGGCCGGTGCCGTGAAGCCGGCGGTCAGCCCGGCGGCCAGCACCGTGATCCGCCGGTTGGGCGGGCTCGGGTCGCTGCTGCCCCCGTTGTCGGTGACGACCAGGGTGACGTCGTACGTGCCCGGCGTCGAGAACGTCACGGCCCCCGGCGTGGGCGAGGTGCTGGAGGCGGGCGTGCCGCCGGGGAAGCTCCACGCGAAGCCGGTGACGGTGCCGTCGGGGTCCGTGCCGGTGCCGGCGAAGGTGACCGACTCGCCCGCCCGGATGGTGACGTCACCGCTCGGGTTGGTGATGGTGCCGCTCGGCGGCTGGTTGCCCGGCGTCGCGGTCACCTGCACCCACGCCGCCACGGACGGCACGCCGGACCGATTGACGAGAAAGAGCATGTAGTAGCCGGGCGGCGCGACGTTCGCGTCGGGCGGCGAGGTCAGCGTGAGCGTGCCGCTGCTGGCCGTGAAGTCGAGGTTGACCAGGCGCTGCTCGAAATTGAACGCGTGGGTGCTGGAGCCCGGCCGGACCAGGGCGACAGACCCGATGTCGGCGGCGTTCGGCGTGGTCACCTGGAACGTCGCGTTGTAGCCGACCGCGGCGGGGGCGCCGCTGATCGCCGGCCGCGACGCCGGCGCGCCGCCCGGCGTGAACAGGTAGGCGGGCCGGTACACTTCCATCGTGTTGTCCCATGAGCCCTCTTGCGGGTTGGAGCCCGCCACCCACACCGTCGCGTCGGGCAGGAGCAGCGCCACCGAGTGGTACATCCGCGCACGCGCCATCCGTCCCGCCGGCGACCACGTCTCGCTGTCGGGATCGAAGAGATCCGCGTCGAGACTGGCCGTGCTGGCGGTGTTGTTGCTGCCGGAGCCGCCGAGCGCCAGCACCGTGCCGGTCGGCAGCAGCACGGCGTTCATCTGGATGCGCGGGGCCGACATCGGCGGCAGCGAGCGCCAGGCCGGCGACTGCGAGAGATCGATCATCTCGGCGCTGGCGGTGGCCGGGTTGTCGCCGCCCATGATCATGATCCGCGCGCGATAGCCCTCCCCCGGGCGCAGCGGCAGCAGCACGGAGGACCCATACGTCCGCTCGTTCGGGTACAGCATGCGAGCCACGCTCGTCGTCCAGGCCTGCGGCCCCGGGTGGAAGATGTGCGAGCTCACCTGGGCACCGGACTGGAACACGCGGCCGTCCGGCAGCAGGTGCAGCCACGGGTAGAGCGGCGGCGAGAAGGGCGCCAGCCGCTCGGCGCTCCAGCCGCCCGGCACGGTGTAGAGCTCGACGGCGTTGTTGGTCCCGCCCGTCTCCAGCCAGCCCGAGAACGTCATGGTGCGTCCGTCGGCGAGCGCGACGTTGGAGGGGTACCAGCGGCCCCGCGCCATGTCCTGCGCCCGGGCGAACGCCTCGGTCGCCGGGTCGAAGATCGTCGTGGTGCGGATGCCGCGGAACGGGTTGTATTGCAGATTGCCGCCCGTGGTGAGCACCCGGCCGTCGGGAAGAAAGGACATGGCGTTGCAGAACAGGTCCCAGGGGATCGTCTGCACCGAGAAGGTGCCGGAGCCGGGGTTCCACACGGCGGCGCGATAGGTGGTGACGGTCGGATCGTTCTCCGAGCCGCTGACGATGAGCACGCGACCGGTCCGGAGCAGGGCAACGTGGATCGGGTTGATCGGCACTGTCTGCGAGAGCGTTCGCCACTCGCCAACCGCGCCGACCTGGGCCTCGGCCACGGTGTCGACGGCGAGGCCGTGGGCGAGCAGCGTCGCAAGCGCGAGGGCGAGCACGACGGCCCGGCGACGGACGATGGTAATGCTGTCCATGCCGCCGTGCCGTCCATCTTCCGTGCCAAACCGGTTGGCGGGCGGCATTCGCCGGCCGGCGCCGTGCTCACGTCGCAATCCTTCGCTCACTTTCGCGCTCGGGTTGCACGCGGGCTCCCCCCGGCCACGGAAAAGCGCCGACCGGCGCACGTGGTACGCGTCCTGCAACCGTCAGCAGCATGCTGGTGTCTGTCGTCATCCCGACCTACAACCGCGCCCACACGGTCCTCGACGCGGTCCGGAGCGTGCTGGGCCAGCGCTTCGGCGACCTGGAGCTGCTCGTGGTCGACGACGGCTCGACCGACGACACCGCCGCCCGGATCGCCGCGATCACCGATCGACGCCTGCGCTACGTGCGCGGGCGCCACGCCGGCGTGTCGGCGGCCCGCAACCTGGGTGTGGGGCTGAGCACCGGTGAGCTGGTGGCGTTCCTGGACTCCGACGACCTGTGGCACGCCGACAAGCTCGCCGGCGAGGTGGCCTTGCTGGCCCGCCACCCGGAGGTCGACGCCATCTTCACCGACCTCGAGAAGCGCCACGGCGACCGCGTGTACCCGTCGTTCATGCGCCAGACCGCGGTCTTCTCCCGGCGGCTGCAAAGCGCCGCCTATCCCGACGGCCTCCTGCTGGAGCCGCGCGAGATGCGCTTGTGCCTGCTGGAGGAGGTGCCGATCAAGCCCAGCGCGCTGACGGTGCGGCGGCGGGTGTTCGAGCGGGTGGGCGGCTTCGACGAGACGTGGTCGTCGTCGGAGGACTGGGAGTTCCTGCTGCGCCTGGCCCGCGCCCATCGCTTCGCCTACCTCGATCGGCCGCTGGCGGTGCTGTTCATCTCACCCGACTCCCTGCACCTCGTGGATCAGTCGCGCGGCGAGACCGCGATGATCCGGCTCCTGCAGCGGGAGCGCGTGGCCCTGGCCGGTGATGCCGAGGGGCTGGCCGCGGTGCGGCGGGGACTCGTGCGCCGCACGATGCACTTTGCCTGGCATCACATCGACCGCGGCCGCCGGGTGCCCGCCTTCCGCGTCTTCCTCCACGGCTTCGCCCTCACCGGCGACCTCGGTCTGCTCGCCCGCGCCCTCGCCGTCTGGGTGCCGCGCGCCCTCCAGCACCCCCCCGCCGATCACGAGGCGCGGGCGGAGATCCTGGCCCGGCCCTGATCTCGCGGTGGGCGAACGTGCGACGCCCTTGCTCGATCACATGGGAGGGGGCGCGCGCGCCCCCTCCCACACCCTCCCCATTTCGCGCGAGGCCGGCACGACCCGCCCGCCTAGATCAGCCGCTCCCGCACGTGGCGGCGCGCGCGGGCGACGAGGCCGGGCTTGTGCCGGCGGATCTCCGCCAGCCGCGCGCGAGTGGCCGGGGCCAGCGGATGGCGGGTGGCGAGGGCAGTGCGAGCGCCGCGGACGGCGTCGACGAGGCCGCGGTGGAACGCGGCGAGCTGGCCGGCGCGGGCGGCGGCGAAGCCCATGAGCGCGACGTCGCGCGCGATCACCCCCGCCGCGGCGGAGACCGGCAGGTTGCGGAGCGCGACCCACACCGCGTTGCGGACGAACGTGTAGTAGATGCGGCTGGAGGGGCGGGCGCTGCCGTCGACCAGATGGCGCACCCGCACCGCCGGCGTGTAGATCAGCTCGTGGCCGGCGTCGAGGAGGCGGAGGCCGAGATCCCAGCCCTCGTGGCCGATGAAGAACGGCGGCCAGTAGCCGCCGGCCGCCAGGAAGGCCTCGCGCCGGCAGGCCGAGGCACCCTCCAGCACGTAGTCGGTGGCGAACTCGGTCTCGCTCCAGGTGTCGGCATCGCGCGGGTGACACCAGTCGCGCCGGCAGAGCCGGCCGTCGGCGCCGACGATCATGAAGTTCACGACCGCCGCCCGCGGATGCCGCGCGAAGACCCGGAGCGCCGTCGCGACGTCGTCGGGAGTGCTGAAGAGCACGTCGTTGTCGAGCGTGAGGACGACGTCGCCCTTGGCGGCGGCGACGCCGACGTTGCGGGCGGCCGCGGCGACGTTCTCGGGCAGGCGGACGAGCCGCACGTCCGGAAACTCGTCGCGGACCATCTTCGCGCTGCCGTCGGTCGAGGCGTTGTCGACGGCCAGGATCTCGGTGACCGGATAGTTCTGGGCGCGCGCCGCCGCCAGAGCCCGCCGGAGCGCATCCCGGCGCTCGTAGTTCAGGATCGCGATGGAAACGCTCAGGCTCACGCTCGCCTCAGAGCCCCGGAATGGGGCCACCTCGAGGCCCGCGCGGGTAATCGAGGCACGGCCCGGCTCCGCCGGGCCGTGCCGAGCCGTTGGGGGGGGTG
>DASWJN010000239.1:0-5712 GCA_036397135.1 Candidatus Methylomirabilota bacterium | reverse complement strand
GCCTGCGCCGCGCCCTGACGTTCGGCGATCCGGATCTGGCCCCCCCGCTGCACGACGACCTGGCCCTGGGCGAGGGGGCGGTGGGCTGGGTCCTGCTGCACCGCGAGCCGATCTTGTGGACCGACGCCTCCGCCGATCCGCGCTTCGTCGACGCCTCCCTGCTGACGCCGCACGGCTTGCAGTGGATGACCGTGTACCCGATCAGCATCGGCGACCGCATGCTCGGCGCCTTCGCCGTCCACCGGGGGGCGGCCTGGCCCGTCACCCCGGAGACGACCTCGCTCATGGGCTCGCTGGCCGCCCAGGCCGCCATCGCCCTGGAGAACGCGCAGCTGTACTCCGAGACGAGCCGGCGCCTGACCGAGACGCGCGCGCTGCTGGAGGTCGCCGAGATCCTGAACTCCACCCTGCAGTCGCGCACCCTGCTCAAGCAGGTGACGCTGAAGGCGGCCCAGGTCTGCCACGCCGACCGCTGCACGCTCGAGCTGTGGGACGGCGACCAGGTCGTCCCCCTCATGTCCCAGTTCGCCGACGGGCGGGAGGCGGCGCACCTGTGGGAGCAGTTCCAGCGCCAGCCGGCCGGCCCTCCGGCCGCCGTCCCCGCCAACGCCCACGTGATCGAGACGCGCCAGCCGCTCGTGATCGACGACTGCGCGGCGTCGCCGCTGATCCCCCGGGCGTGGGTCGAGACCTTCGGACTCCGCGCCTGCCTGATCGTGCCGATGCTTCGCCAGGAGCGGGTCATCGGCGTCATGACGCTGGACTACTGCGAGCGCGCGGCGCGGTTTGCGGACTGGCAGAAGGACCTGGCCCAGGCCATCGCCGGGCAGCTGGCGTTCGCGCTCGAGAACACGCGCCTCTACGCCGAGGCCGAGGAGCGCCTGCGGGAGACGCGGGCGCTGCTGGCCGTCGGCCAGGTGCTGTCGGAGCCGGGGCCGACCGATGTCGTCCTGCGCCGGGTGGCGGCCGAGGTCGGCCGGGCGTTCGGCGCCGACACGGTCGGGGTGTACCTCGTCGACGAGCGCAGCCGGGCCCTGGTGCCGGCCGCCGGCTATCACGTCCCCAAGGACCTGCTGGAGGTCCTCCGGGAGCACCCGCTGGAGATCGAACGCGCCCCCGCCCTGCTGCCCGCCTGGCGCGCGGGCCGGGCGGTGTCCAGTGCCGACGTTCACGCCGACCCCCGGTTCGAGGGCGAATGGTCGGGTACGTTGCCGCCGCATGCCTTGCTGCTGGCGCCGACGATGGCGCACGGCCAGCCGGTGGGCGGCCTGTTCCTCGTGTGGTGGCGCACCGGGCGCGCCTTTCCGCCCGCCGAGATCAACCTGCTGGAGGGCATCGCCGCCCAGGTCGGCCTCGCCATGGAGAACGCCGAGCTGGCCCGCCAGACCCAGGTCAAGCTGGCGGAGACCGAGACGCTCCTCTCGGTGAGCCGCGCGGTCTCCTCGACGCTCGACGTGCAGAGCCTCGTCCGGCACTTCCTGCGCCAGGTCGCGGCCACCTTCGGCGCCGACACGGTGGGCCTGTGGATGGTGGACGAGACCGGCCAGTGGCTGACCCCGCTCGCCGGCTTCCGGGTGCCGACCGCGCAGCTCATCGCGCTGCGCGACGTCCGCCTCTCGCTCGTCGATCACGCGATCTACGCCGAGGCCTCCCGCACGCGGCGCCCGGTGTTCTCCGCCGACGCCGCCGGCGATCCCCGCATGCCGCCGATCATCCGCGAGCAGGCGCCGCACAAGAGCCACCTCTTCGTCCCGGTGGTGGCCAAGGACCGGATGGTCGGCGGATTCGCCCTGGTGTGGTGGGAGCGGCAGCGCGAGTTCACCAGCAGCGAGTTCGCCCTCATGGAGGCCATCGCCAGCCAGGCCGGGGTCGCCATCGAGAACGCGCGGCTGTTCGAGGAGAACCGGCGGCGGGTGGAGGAGCTGTCGGTGCTGCACGAGCTGTCGCGGGCCGTGACCGGCCAGCTGGATCGGGCGGCGCTGCTGGAGGCGCTCCGCGCCCAGCTCGGCCGCGTCCTCGACGTCCGCAACATGGTGGTCATGGTGCGGTCCGACGACGGCGACTTCGACGTCGCGCTGCGATTCGTCGGCGGCGAGCGCGACGACGGCGAGCCACGCCGCTATCCGGCGGCCGGCATCGGCCTCATCGCGGCGGTGCTGCAGTCCGGCCAGCCGCTGCGCACCGACGACTACGGCGCCGAGTGCGCCCGCCGGGGGCTGAAGCCGGTGGCCGCCTCCGAGCGGCTGCGTCACTGGCTGGGCGTGCCCCTCAGCGCGCGCGACCGGGTGCTGGGCGTGGTGGCGCTGCGCAGCGCCGACCAGCCGTTCAGCGACGGCGACGAGCGCCTGCTGCTCAACATCGCGCACCTGGCCGCCCTCGCGCTCGCCAGCGCGCGCCTGTACGAGGACCGCACCCGCGCCTACGGCGAGCTGGCCGCCGCCCAGGACCAGCTGGTGCGGACCGAGAAGCTGCGGGCGCTCGGCGAGATGGCCTCCGGGGTGGCTCACGACTTCAACAACCTGCTGGCCTCGGTGCTGGGCCGGGCCCAGCTCCTGCTGCGCCGCGTGCAGGAGCCGCAGCTGCGGCAGTGGCTGCAGGTGATCGAGCGGGCCGCCCTCGACGGCGCCCAGACCGTGCGGCGGCTGCAGGAGTTCACCCGCATCCGGCGCGACCAGCCGCTGGTGCCGCTCGACATCAACCAGGTCGTGCGCGACGCGCTCGAGATCACCCAGTCGCGCTGGAAGGAGGAGCCCACCAGCCGCGGCATCGCGCTGGAGCTGCGCACGCGACTGGCCGACGTGCCGGCGGTGCTGGGCGACGCCGCCGAGCTGCGGGAGGCGATGACGAACCTGATCCTGAACGCGGTGGATGCCATGCCGGGGGGCGGCCTGCTCACGCTCAGCACCACGCTGGTGGACGAGCGCATCGAGATCGCCGTCGCCGACACCGGCGTCGGCATGCCGCCGGAGCTGCGCGACAAGATCTTCGACCCCTTCTTCACCACCAAGGGCCCGCAGGGCACCGGCCTCGGCCTGTCGATGACCTACGGCATCATCTCGCGCCACGGCGGCTCCATCGCCGTCGAGAGCGACCCCGGGCGCGGCTCGACCTTCCGCCTGTCGCTCCCGCGCGGCAGCGACGTGCAGCCGGCGCCGCCCGGGCGGCGGGTCGAGACGCCGGCCGTGCGGTCGCTGCGCTGTCTCGTGGTCGACGACGAGCCGCCGGTGCGGGCGGTGATCGGCGACATCCTCGAGTCGGCCGGCCACGCCGTGGTCACGCTCGGCGACGGCGCCGACGCGATCGCGCGCTTCCAGGCCGAGCGCTTCGACCTGGTGGTCACCGACCTCGCCATGCCCCGGGTGTCGGGCTGGCAGGTGGCCCGCGCCGTCAAGCAGACGGCGCCGCAGGTGCCGGTGTTCCTCGTCACCGGCTTCGGCGTGGAGCTCTCGCCCGAGGAGCGGCGCGCCCACGGCGTCGACCTCGTCCTCGTCAAGCCGCTGCAGATCCAGGAGATCCTCGACGCCGTGGCCGAGGTCGCCCGCGCGACCCGCTGACCCGCCCACGGAGCAACCGGAGGGAAGCCGCGATGCCCTACCAGACCCTGGCCCTCGAGCGGGCGCACCAGGTCGCCACGCTCACCCTGAACCGGCCCGACGCCTACAACGCGCTCAACCTGCCGCTGGGCCGCGAGCTGTTCGCGGCCGCGCTGGAGCTCGACGAGGACCCCGAGGTCCGCTGCATCGTGCTCACCGGCCGCGGCCGGGCCTTCTGCGCGGGGGGCGACGTGAAGGACTTCGTCGACAACCTGGGCCGGATCGGCGCCCATATCAAGGAGCTCACGACCTACCTGCACGGCGCCATCTCGCGCCTCTGCCGCAGCGACAAGCCGGTGATCGTGGCCGTCAACGGCGTGGCCGCCGGCGGCGGCTTCAGCCTGGCGCTGTCGGGCGACCTCGTGCTCGCCGCCGAGTCGGCGAAGTTCACGATGGCCTACTCGAAGATCGCCGCCAGTCCCGACGGCTCCTCGTCCTACTTCTTGCCGCGGCTGATCGGCCTGCGCCGGGCGATGGAGCTGTACTTCACCAACCGCGTGCTCACCGCGCGCGAGGCCGCCGACTGGGGCATGATCACCCGGGCCGTGCCCGACGCCGAGCTGATGGGGACGGTGGACGCGCTCGCCCGCGAGCTGGCCCAGGGGCCGACCCGGGCGTTCGGCACCGCCAAGCGGCTCCTGCACCAGTCGACGTGGGAGAGCCTGGAGACGCAGATGGAGCTGGAGGCCCAGGGCATCGCCGCCTGCGGCCACACCGAGGACTTCAAGGCCGGCGTCACCGCGTTCGCCGAGAAGAAGACGCCGACGTTCCGCGGGCGCTGAGCCGGCGGACCGGGTACTCTTGCCCCGGGAGGAGACCATGAAGCCGCGCCTGTACTACCGTCCGGGCTGATCGTCCTGCGCCAAGACGAAGGAGCTCCTCACGTCTTGGGGGATCGAGTTCGATCCCGTCGACATCCAGGCCGAGCCCGCCACCGTCTCCGAGCTGAAACGCCTGGGCGTGCCGCGCGTGCCGGCCGTCGCGATCGGCGACCGCGCGGTCCACGGCTGGAACCCCGCCGGCTACGCCGCGCTGCTGGGCGTGCCGTACACCGAGGCGACGCAGTTGCCGCCCCGGGAGCTGGCCGCGCGGCTCGACCGGATCCTCGAATCCGCGCAGGGGCTGGTGGCCCGGCTCGACGCCCGGCAGCTCGACGTGATCCCCCCCGAGCGCAAGCGCTCGATCCGCGACCTGGGCTTTCACGTCTTCCGGGTGGGGCTGTCGTTCGTGGACACGATGGACCAGGGCCGCATGCCGGAGACCTGGTTCGAGGAGCGCGCGCCGGTCGAGATGGTGGACGGCGGCGACGTCGCCCGCTGGGGCGCGCTCGTGCGCGGGCGCATCGCCGGCTGGTTCGAGGGCGCCGGCGCCGACGAGTTCGCGCGCGTGCTGGAGATCTACTACGGCCCGCAGGGCGCCCACGACCTGCTGGAGCGCACCGCCTGGCACTGCGCCCAGCACCTGCGCCAGCTGTACGTGCTGGCCGAGCGGCTGGGCGTCACGCCGCCGGCGCCGCTGCCGGCGGAGACGTTCAAGGGGCTGCCGCTGCCCGACGCGCTCTGGTGACGCGCGCGGCGTAGCGACGTGGGGCACGAGGCGGGCGGGCGGGGGTCCGGCTGCGCCTGCATGGCTCGCCTGTACGCCGCAACCTCGCTCCGGGCTCGGTGAGCGCGGGCCCCCCATCCCCCAGAGGGGGCTGGCGGGCGGCCAGTCGAATCGTGGGCGGCGCGCTCACCGAGCCCTGCGCTCGGGCGGCGACAACGGCTCGCCATGATGGCGCGGCCGACCCCCCGCCCACCCGCCTCGTGCCCCACGTCGCTACGGGATCCGCCGGGGTCGCCATCATTCTTTCGAAACGACCGCAAATAACCCCTCTGAATGGCAGCAGACGGCCCCGCCGGCGAGCGGCGGGTGGATCATGGCTGCTCACCAGTGAGGGATTTGACTTCCCGGGGATCGAGCCTGTAGGGTCTGGCCCGTGAGTCATGCCGCCAGAGCGAGGATGCGCGAAGATCCACGGGACCTCCCGAACTATCGGCTCCCTGAGGCGGCCCACTACCTGCGTGTTCCGGAGTCCAGGCTGCGCATGTGGATCTTCGGCCAAGCCTATGGTACGGCA
>DASWJN010000238.1:0-10332 GCA_036397135.1 Candidatus Methylomirabilota bacterium | reverse complement strand
GGGGTCGCGCTCGAGCCGGTAGCGGTCCTTGAACGTGCCCGGCTCGCCCTCGTCGGCGTTGACGACCAGGTAGACCGGGCCGGTGTGGCTCTTCGGGACGAAGGACCACTTGACGCCGGTCGGGAAGCCGGCGCCGCCGAGGCCGCGCAGGTTCGACGCCTTGACCTCCTCGGTGATCGCGGCCGGCTCCATGGCCTGCGCCTTGTCCCAGGCCGCGTAGCCGCCCGCCCCCCGGTAGCCGGCCAGGGTGTGCGAGTCCGGGTGGGCGAAGTTCCGCATGAGCACGGGGCCGACCGTCACCGCAGCGCCTCCAGGAGGCGATCGACCTTGTCCGGGGTCAGGTTCAGCTCGTAGCGGTCGTCCACCTGGGCCATGGGCGCCGCCTCGCACGCGCACAGGCACTCGACCGCTTGCAGGGTGACCCGTCCGTCCGGGGTCGTCTCGCCGACCTCGATGCCGAGCCGGCCCTTCGCGTGGGCGAGGATGTCGCGGGCGCCGGCCAGGTGGCAGGACAGGTTGTGGCAGACCGCCACCACGTGCCGGCCCCTGGGCTGCTGGAAGTACAGCGTGTAGAAGGTGACGACCTCGTGCACGTGGGCGGGCGACAGCTCGAACAGCCCGGCGACGTACGCCTCGACCTCGAGCGAGATCCAGCCGAAGGTGTCCTGGGCCAGGTGGAGCACGGGCAGCAGGGCGCCGCGGCGATCGGGGTAGAGGCCTTGCAGCCGGCGCACCTCGGCCAGCTGCTCGGGCGAGAAGGCGACGGCGGTGCTCACCGGTCCAGCTCCCCGCCGATCATGTTCACGGAGCCGAAGGTCGGGACCATATCGGCGATCATCTCGCCCTCGATCATCCGGTGCAGGGCGGCCATCGGCGGCAGGCACGGCGGCCGGCAGCGCACGCGGTACGGACGGTCGGAGCCGTCGGAGACCACGTAGAAACCCAGCTCGCCGTTGGCGCCCTCGGACGCGAAGTACGCCTCCCCCTGCGGCGGCCGGATCCCGTAGCCCTCCATGATGAGCATGAAGTGGTTCATCAGTCCCTCGATGGAGCCGTACGTCGTCTCCTTCGGCGGCAGCACCACCCGCTTGTCGGCGACGTTCACCTGCTCCCAGGCCGGCCGGTTCTGGCCCTGGAGATTCGGCGACAGCCGGATCGGCACCAGCAGCAGCCCCTCGGTCTTGCCCTGCTTGCCCTGGTCGACGTAGGCGGCCGGGTCGATCGGGCGCCCCTCGAAGTCCACGTTGATAGGGCCGCCCGGCATCAGGGCCAAGGCCTGCTCGGCGATGCGCATCGACTGCTCCATCTCGGCCATGCGCACGAGGTAGCGGGCGTAGTTGTCGCCGTCCCTCTGGGTGGGGACCTCGAACTGCACGCGGTCGTAGGCCCAGTGCGGCTGCGCCCGGCGCACGTCGTAGGCGACGCCGACCGCCCGCAGCATCGGCCCCGTGATGGCATAGCCGAGCGTCTCGGCCCGCGAGAGCGCGCCCACGCCCACCATGCGATCCATGAAGATGCGGTTGCCCGTCAGCAGCCGGTGGACCTCGTCGAGGACCTCGCGGGTCTCCTTGAACGCCGCCGTCACCTTGGCCCCGAAGCCCTCGGGCAGGTCGGCCTTCACGCCGCCCACGCGGCCGTACGAGATCGTGAGCCGGGCGCCGGTGACGTCCTCGACCAGCTCCCACAGGAACTCCCGGGCCTTGATCATGTAGAGGAAGACGGTGAAGGCGCCCAGCTCCATGGCGGAGGCGCCCACGCACGTCAGGTGGTCGCAGACGCGCGAGATCTCCGACATGATCGTGCGGATGTACTGGCAGCGCTCGGTGACCTCGATGCCGAGCAGCTTCTCGACCGCCGCGGCGTACGCGAAGTTGTTGATGAGCGGCGAGACGTAGTTCAGCCGGTCGGTGTACGGGATGGCGTTGTTGTAGCCGGCGACTTCACAGTCCTTCTCGAAGGCCCGGTGCAGGTAGCCGATCTCGACGTCGGCCTTGCGGATGAACTCGCCGTCCAGCTCGGCCTGGATGCGGATGATGCCGTGCATGGCCGGGTGGGCGGGCCCCACGCCCAGCTGGAGGTTCTGGCCGCTGCCGGTGCCGCTGCCCTCGCCCAGCATGAAGTCCCGGATCTCGGTCATGCCTTGGGCCCGATCAGCGGCTGCCGCCGGTTGATGGGGTAGTCCTTGCGCAGGGGGTGGCCCACGAACTGCTCGTACATGAGCAGGCGGCGGGGGTCGGGATGGCCGGCGAAGCGGACGCCGAACATGTCCCACACCTCGCGCTCGAACCAGTTGGCGATGGGCCAGAGATCGACGGCCGTCGGCACCACGGCGTCGTCCTCGTCGACCCGGACCTTCACCCGCAGGCGGTGGTTGTGGCCGATGGAGTAGAGGTGATAGACGACCTCGAAGCGGGGGCCGTCCTCCCGGCCCGGGTACTTCAGGTAGTCGACGGCGGTGAGGTCCATCAGGACGTCGAAGCCGAGTGCCGGCTCGTCCCGGCAGACCCGCAGCACGTCCAGCAGCACGCCCCGCTCGACGACGGCGGTGAGATCGCCGTGCCTGGCGTGGGTCTCGACGAGGGCGGGGCCGAACAGCTCCCGGAGGCGCTCGAGAATCACTCCGCCCGGCACTAGAACCTCTGCGTCTGGACGGCGATCTTGTCCTGCAGCTTCATGAGCCCGTCCAGCACGGACTCCGGCCGCGGCGGGCAGCCGGGGATGTAGACGTCGACCGGGATGATGGTGTCGATGCCCTGCACGGTGGCGTAGTTGTCGTAGAACCCGCCGGTGCAGGTGCAGACGCCGAACGCGACCACCCACTTCGGCTCCGTCATCTGGTCGTAGATGCGCTTGAGAACCGGCGCCATCTTGTGCGAGATGGTCCCGACGACGAAGAGCACATCAGCCTGACGGGGTGAGAAGCGCGGCAGGCCGGCCCCGAACCGGTCGACGTCGTAGTGCGAGCAGGCCGTGGCCATGTACTCCATGCCGCAGCAGGCGGTCACGAAGGGGTACTGGAAGATGGAGTACTTCCGCGCCCAGCCGATGGCCTCGTCGAGCTTGGACGTGAAGAAGCTGCCTACTCCCACTCGAGCCCGCCTTTCCGCCAGATGTAGACGAACCCCAGCATGAGGATGCCGAGGAATACCAGCATCTCGGCGAAGCCGAACCAGCCGAGCCGCCGGTACAGCATCGCCCACGGCCAGATGAACAGCAGCTCGATGTCGATGATGATGAAGAAGATCGCGATGGTGGAGAACTTGATCGCGAAGCGTCCCTCGGCCACCTCGATGGGATCCTTGCCGCACTCGAAGGGCGACGCCTTGACCGGCGTCAGCCGGCGGGGCGCGATCAGCGACGGGATGAACAGCAGCGCCCCGGCCACCACCGCCGCGAACGCGAAGACCATGAGGATCGGCAGATAGTCCATCTAATGACTCTCGTGGAATCCGGTGACGGCGGGGGCGGGGCACGGGGGCCCTGCGCGCGCCACGGATGGCTCGCCGGTCGCCGTACGCTCGCTCCGGGCTCGGCGAGCGCGAGCCCCCCATCCCCCTGAAGGGGGCTGGCCCGGAGTGAGTCGAATCGCCGATCCCGCGCTCGCCGAGCCCTGCGCTCGCAACGGCGACGACGGCTCGCCATCGACGTGGCGCGCGCAGGGCCCCCGTGCCCCACCCCCGCCGTCACCACGTTTCACGAGATTCATTAGCCTCGCGGGGCGCCGCCCGGACCGTCGGCGCCGGGGGCGACCGCGGTCTGGCGCCCCCACAGGCGTCGCAGCGCGCCAAGCCCCGCGCTCTCGCGCGTGGCGGCGGCCCCGACGCCCATGCGTTCTTCCAGCCGCCGGCGCAGGGCATTCGCGTCGGCGGCCGTCTCGATGCGGCCGGCCACCGCCAGCGACAGGCGCCCCGTCTCTTCCGAGGCGACGACGGCGATGGCGTCGGTCTCCTCGGTGACGCCGAGGGCGGCGCGGTGGCGCGTGCCCAGCGTGCGGCCGAGCTGCGTGTTGCGTGACAGCGGCAGGAAGCAGCCGGCCGCCACGACGCGCCCGCCCTGGATGAACACGGCGCCGTCGTGCAGCGGCGAGTACGGCAGGAAGACGCTGGTGAGGAGGTCGGCCGACACCAGGGCGTCCAGCGCCACCCCCAGCTCGGCGTACTGGCGCAGCCCCGTGGACCGCTCGAGCACGATGAGCGCGCCGATCCGACGGGCCGCCAGCGTCTCCACCGCCCGCACCACCTCGTCCACCACCCGGGCGCGCTCGGCGGTGTCGCGCAGCAGGCGTTTGAGGACCGGACCCCGACCGACCCAGGCCAGCGCCCGGCGCAGCTCCGGCTGGAACACGACGATGAGGACGACCACCCAGAACGACCAGAAGTGGTCGAGCAGCCAGCCGACGCTGGTCAGCTCGAGCCCCCGGGCCGCCATCGTGGTGACGGCCAGCACGCCCAGGCCGACCGCGATCTGCACGGCGCGCGTCCCCCGGAACAGGATGAGGACGCGGTAGATCAGCGCGGCGACGAGGAGGATGTCGAGGACGTCGCGCCAGCGGAGCGCGCCCAAGATGGCCGTCACCGCGCACCGGCCCGGCGCAGCCGTTCGGCCACGCGCACCGCATCACGCGTCTGCGCGACGTCGTGCGTCCTGATCATCGCCGCTCCGTTGGCCACCGCAATCGCCGTGGCCGCGAGCGACCCGCTCAGGCGGCCGGCCGTGTCCGCACGCTCGAGGACCGCCCCGATGAACGACTTGCGGGAGACCCCCACGCAGACCGGCCGGCCCAGCGGCCGCAGGGCGGCGAGGCCGGCGAGCACGCTGGCGTCCCACTCGTGCCACGGCGCCGCCTCGTCGCGAAAGAACCCGATGCCCGGATCCACGACGATCCGACGCGCCAGGATGCCCGCCGCCTGCGCCCGCCCCAACCCCGCCGCGAGCAGATCACCGACCACGGCCAGGGGGGAGGCCGCGCCGGCGCCGGCACCGGCCCTCCCACCCGGCGGGGGCGAGGCCATCAGGATCAGGCCGGCGGAGTGGGAGGCGACGAGGCGGGCGAGCTCGGGATCGCGGAGCGTCGACACGTCGTTGATCACGCGGGCGCCGGCTTCGAGCGCCGCGCGCGCCGGCCCGGGGCGCGGTGTGTCCGCCGACACCGGCACCGGCAGCTTGGCCGCCAGCGCCTCGACCGCCGAGGCCAGCCGCGCCGTCTCCTCGGCGGCGTCGATCGCCGTCTCCAGGTAGGGCGCGGTCGAGCGGCCCCCCACGTCGATCAGCGCGGCGCCCGCCTCGACCATCCCCTGCGCCGCCCTCACGACCGCCTCTCCCCGATAGACCGACCCGGGATGAAAGGACTCGGGACTGATGTTGATCACGCCCATGACGACGACCGGCAGGCCATCCCCGACCACCACACCCGCGAGATCCGCCCGCACCTCACCCGCCATTCGCCATCCTACCGGAGTGGGGCCGTGTCGGGCCCCCCCGCGTCAAGCGGTCGCGGGCGCTTCGGTGAAGGGCTGGGCGCGGAGGATGCGCGCGATCTCCTCGGAGTCGAGCGACTCGCGCTCGAGCAGCGCGCGGGCGAGGGCGTGGAGCTTCTCGATGTTCTCCTCGAGGATCTGCTTGGCGCGCCCCGCGCACTCGACCACGATGCGCTTGATCTCGCTGTCGATCGCCAGCGCGGTCTCCTCGCTGTAGTCCTTCGCCCGCGCCACCTCGCGGCCCAGGAAGATGTGCTCCTCGTTCTTGCCGAAGGTCAGCGGGCCCAGCCGGTCCGACATCCCCCACTCGCACACCATCTTGCGGGCCATCTCGGTGGCCTTCTCGAGGTCGTCGCCGGCGCCGGTCGTCTGCTGCTGCAGGACGATCTCCTCGGCCGTGCGCCCGCCGAGCAGGATGGTGATCCGGTTGACGAGGTATTCGCGCGAGTAGTTGTACTTGTCGTCCATCGGCAGCTGCAAGGTGAGCCCCAGCGCCCGCCCCCGCGGGATGATGGTGACCTTGTGCAAGGGGTCGGCGCCGGGCAGGAAGTCGGCGACCAGCGCGTGGCCCGCCTCGTGATACGCGATCGTGCGCTTCTCGGTGTCGCTGATGATCATCGAGCGTCGCTCGACGCCCATGAGGACCTTGTCCTTGGCGTTCTCGAAGTCGAGCATCTCGACCAGCTTCTTGTTCTGCCGGGCGGCCAGCAACGCCGCCTCGTTGACGAGGTTGGCGAGATCAGCGCCCGAGAAGCCCGGCGTGCCACGGGCGAGCACCTTGAGGTCGACGTTGGGCCCGAGTGGAATGCGCCGGGAGTGAACCCGCAGGATCTCTTCACGACCCTTGACATCGGGCCTCGGCACCACCACCTGCCGGTCGAACCGGCCGGGGCGCAGCAGCGCGGGGTCGAGGACGTCGGGCCGGTTGGTGGCGGCGATGAGGATGACACCCTCGTTGGTCTCGAACCCGTCCATCTCGACGAGCAGCTGGTTGAGGGTCTGCTCCCGCTCGTCGTGACCGCCGCCCAGGCCGGCGCCCCGGTGGCGGCCGACCGCGTCGATCTCGTCCATGAAGATGATGCAGGGCGCGTGCTTCTTCCCCTGCTCGAACAGGTCTCGAACCCGGGACGCCCCCACCCCCACGAACATCTCGACGAAGTCGGATCCCGAGATCGAGAAGAAAGGCACGTTGGCTTCGCCGGCGATGGCCTTGGCCAGCAGGGTTTTCCCGGTGCCGGGGGGGCCCACCAGCAGCACGCCCTTGGGGATCTTGCCGCCGAGCTTCTGGAACTTCTGAGGGTCTTTCAGGAAGTCGATGATCTCGCGGAGCTCTTCCTTGGCCTCGTCGACGCCGGCGACGTCCTGGAAGGTGACCTTGTTCTGCTTCTCCGAGATCAGCCGCGCTCGCGCCTTGCCGAAGCTGAGCGCCTTGGCCCCGCCCCCCTGCATCTGGCGCATGAAGAAGATCCACACGCCGATGAACAGGAGCATCGGGAACCACTGCAGCACGATCGCGTACCAGGGGTTGCTGTCGGGCGGCTTCACGGCGATCCGCACGCCGCGCTCGCGCAGCATCTTGATCAGGTCCGGATAGTCGACGATGAACGTCCGCAGCGGCTGGCCGCCGTCCTTGAGCGTGTAGGTGACCAGGTTGCCCCGGATCGTCACCGACTCCACGCGGCCCGACTCCACCGCGCGCAGGAACTCCGAGAAGTTCGGCGACTCCTGCCCGCCCTGCTGCGAGGTGCTGAAGACGGTGAAGAGCAGGATGACGATGAGGCCGATCACCATGAAGAGGGCGAGGTTCTTGTAGACCTGATTCATGCGGCCAGATTGTAGCACGGGGCCGGATTGACGCGCCGCACAACAGCGCCCGGCTCAGCCGCCTTCCAGGGCCGCCACGTAGGGCAGGTTGCGGTAGAGCCCCTCGTAGTCGAGGCCATAGCCCACCACGAAGAGGTTCGGGATCGTGAATCCCACGTAGTCGAGAAGGACGTCCACCTGGCGCCGCTCCACCTTGTCGACCAGCACGCAGACCCGCAGGCTCCGGGGATGGCGGGCCTCCAGCGTCCGCTTCAGATAGGTCAACGTGAGTCCGGTGTCGACGATGTCCTCGACGATCACCACGTGGCGGCCCTCGATCGAGACGCTGAGGTCGGAGACGATGCGCACCTGCCCCGAGGACTTGCCGCCCGCGTAGCTGGCCACGCCGATGAAGTCGGTCGTGAGGTCGATCGGCACGGCCCGGATGAGGTCGGCCATGAACAGGAACGCGCCCTGCAGGACGCCGACGAGGATCGGGCGGTCCCGCTCGAGGTCGCGGGCGAGGTCGGCACCGACCGCGGCGATCCGCGCCCGGAGCTCCGGCGCGTCGATGAGGATCCGGCCCGGCCCGGGCATGGCTCAGCGCGCGGTCACGAAGGCCGGCAGCGCGTGCTCGCGGCCGAGCCGGGTGGCGGTGTCCCGGGCCGCGTCGCGCGTCGGGAAGACGCCGACCTGCACGCGATAGCGCACACCGGCCGGGGCCTCGGCCTCCGCCACCCGCGCGTCGTAGCCGGCCGCCGCCAGCGTGGTCCGCAGCGCCTCGGCCGGGGTCCGCGCGCGGTAGGCCCCGACCTGCACCGTGAACTCCTCCGACGCCGGTGGCCCGCCCTCGGCCGGCGAGGCGCCACCCGCGCCCGGCCGTGGTTCGGCCTCGCCGCGCCCCCGCTCGGCCGGCGGCTTCGCGGCGGCGCCGCGGTTTCGGCCCACCGGCGGTGGGGGCGCGGTCAGCGGCGCCGTGAGCTCGTGATAGAAGGTCAGGGCCGGCAGCGGCTGCGCCTGCTTCGGGCGCTCACCGGGGCCCGGGCGGGCGGCGGTGGGCTCGACGGCCGCCCCGGGCCTGGCCGCGCCGGTGAGCAGCGGCCAGTGACGGCCGGTCCAGATGCCCGCCACGAACGTGGCGCTGAGGACGCCCCCGATGCCCGCCAGGACCAGGATCGTCCCGGTCCGGCTGCCACCGCCCTGCCGCCGGCGTCCCGCCATCTACATCGTCTCCGGCGCGCTGACGCCGAGCAGGTCCAGGCCGCTGGCGATGACGCGGCCGATCGCCGCGCACAGCGCGAAGCGCGCGTGCAACAAGCGGTGGTCGTCCTGGATCACCCGGTGGCCCTTGTAATACGGGTGGAACTCTCCGGCCAGCTCCCGCAGCCAGAACGCGACGCGGTGCGGCTCGAGCGCGCGGGCGGCGCCGCGCACGACCTCCGGGTAGTGCAGCAGCCGCTTGATGAGCGCCTGCTCCGCCGGCTCGGTGAGCGCCGTCAGGTCGACGGTCTCGGGAGCCGGGATGGCGATGCCCTGCTCGGCGGCCTGGCGCGCGATCGAGCGGATGCGGGCGTGCGCGTACTGCACGTAGTAGACGGGATTGTCGCTCGACTGGCGGGTGGCGACGGCCAGGTCGAACTCGAGCGGGCTGTCGTGCCGCCGCGTGAGGAAGGTGAACCGGGCGGCGTCGCGGCCGACCTCCTCCAGCAGCTCTTCCATGAGCACGAACTCGCCGCGCCGCTTGGACATGCGCACGGGCTGGCCGTCGCGCAGCAGGGTGACGAGCTGGACGATGAGGACCTCGAAGGCCTCCGGCGGATGACCGAGCGCCTGCATGGCCGCGCGTATGCGTCCGACGTAGCCGTGGTGGTCGGGCCCGAGCAGGTTGATGACCCGGTCGGCCTGGGCGAACTTCACGTACTGGTGGTAGGCGACGTCGACGCCGAAATAGGTCGCCTCGCCGCTGCCACGGCGGAGCACCCGGTCCTTGTCGTCGGTGGCCTCCTCGCCGGCCGACGCCGAGCGGAACCACAGCGCGCCGTCCTGCTCGTAGGTGAGCCCGCGCGCGCCCAGCTCGTCGAGCATCCGGCCGGCGAGGCCCCGGTCGCGCACGTCGCGCTGCTCGGAGGTCCACACGTCGAAGTGCACGCCGTAGTCGGCCAGCACGCGGCGCTGGCCCTCCAGCATGCGGGCCACCGCCCACCGGCCGAGATGCTCGGTCGGCTGCCCGCCGCCGGCGCGGGCCAGGTGCGCCTGGAGATCGGCCGGCGTGGCCAGCTTGTGCTCGGTCACGTACTCGGCGGCGAGGTCGACCAGGTACTCGCCGGGATAGCCGCCGTCCGGCAGCGTCGCCGCCTCGCCCAGGGCCTGGCGCACGCGCGCCTCGAACGAGCGGGCCAGCGCCTGGAACTGGTTGCCGGCGTCGTTGACGTAGAACTCCGTCGTGACCGCGGCACCGCGGGCGCGCAGCAGGCGCGCGAGCGCGTCGCCCACGGCGGCCGCCCGGGCGTTGACGATCACGAGCGGACCGGTCGGGTTGGCGGAGACGAACTCCAGGCGCACCCGCTGCCCGGCCAGCTCTCCTCCACGCCCGTAGCGGTCACCGGCGTCGAGGATCTCGCGCAGCGACTGCGCGCACCACGCGGGGGAGAGGAACACGTTGATGAAGCCCGGTCCGGCGATCTCGAGGCGCTGGACCTCGGGCAGCGCGGGGAAGTGCCGGACGATCGCCTCGGCGATCTGACGCGGCGGGCGCCTGGCCGCGCGGGCGAGGGTCATCGCGGCGTTCGTGGCGTAGTCGCCGTGCTCGCCCTGGCGGGGCACCTCCCACGCGCAATCCGGCGCGGCCGGCAACCCGGCGGCGGCGAGGGCCGTCTGCACCCCGTGCGTCAGTCGTTCGATCAGGCTCATCGGACAGAAAACGCCGCTCGGCGGCGGCGGTTGCGGCTCATCATACGGCGGTGTTGCAACGCGGGCCGAAGGAAAAACCCGCAGCGCGGCGCCTTTTGCTCAACGCCGCACGACGAAAGCCGCTGCGCGACCAAACCCTCGC
>DASWJN010000237.1:0-2694 GCA_036397135.1 Candidatus Methylomirabilota bacterium | reverse complement strand
TCGACCGCATCTACCACCTGACCGAGCTGGTCATCACCAAGGGTGTCCCGTTTCACCTCGTTGCCCAGCTGCTGGTGTTCATGCTGCCGTCCTTCCTCGCCCACACGCTGCCGATGGCGTTGCTGGTGGCCGTCCTGCTGGCCGGCGGCCGCCTGGCCGGCGACCTCGAGATCATCGCCTGCAAGGCGGCCGGCCTCAGCACGCTGCGCCTCTTCCGTCCCGTGCTGGCGGCCGCCCTGGTGGTGATGGCGGCCACCGCCACCCTCACCCTCGTCGTCAACCCGCTGGCCAACCAGGAGTTCCAGCGCCAGCTGTTCCGCATTCTCCAGGCCCGGGCGGTGAGCGGCCTGACCGAGCGCGTGTTCAATCCCACGTTCGGCGACCTCATCGTGTACGTCGAGGACGTGAGCGCCTCCCAGGTCGCGCTGCGCGGCCTGCTGGTGTCCGACGAGCGGAACCCGAAGCTCTCGCGCATCATCACGGCGCGGGAGGGGCGGCTGCTCACCGACGAGGCGAACCGGCGGCTCACGCTGCGGCTCATCAACGGCGCCGTGAGCGAGGCCGACGTCCTGCCGGCCGGCCCGGCGGCGGCCGCCGCCGGCGTGGCGCCGCCGGCCGGGGGGGCCGCCAGCGCTGCCCGCTACCGCCTGACCAACTTCA
The DNA here is from genome assembly GCA_036397135.1 of Candidatus Methylomirabilota bacterium. Lineage (GTDB taxonomy): Bacteria > Methylomirabilota > Methylomirabilia > Rokubacteriales > CSP1-6 > AR5. The sequence goes on along the minus strand of DASWJN010000237.1, from coordinate 2,034 downwards.
GCATCTACGACATGAGCCTGGCGCTCGACTCGCCGCTGCGCGGGGCCTCGCGGTTGGAGAAGCCGGAGAAGGACCTCTCGCTGCCGGCCCTGGCCCGGCGCCTCGAGACGCTGGCCGGCGACCGCGCCGCCCGCGCCCCGTTCCTGGTCGAGTGGCACAAGCGGTTCGCATTCCCGGTGGCGGCGCTGGTCTTCGCCCTCGTCGCCTTTCCCCTGGCCATCCGCTCGCATCGGGGCGGCCGGTCGATCGCGCTGGTTGGCAGCCTGGGCATCCTCGTCGCCTATTACCTGATATCGAGCTCGCTCGAGGGATCGGCGCTCCGCCATCGGGCGCCAACCTGGGTCGCGATCTGGGCGCCCAACATGCTGTTCAGCGCGCTCGGTGTCGGGCTGCTGGTGGCGACCGCGCGCGAATGGCGGCCGCCGCGTCTGGCCCTGCTCTGGCGCGCGCTCGCCGCCGCCCGCCGGTGGCTGCCCGAGCGGGGCGGCGGGACGGAGCGCCTGGCCACCGGGGGGCGCGACTCGACGCACATTCTCGACCGCTACCTGCTGCGCGAGCACCTGGTGTTCATGGGCATCGGCCTCGCGGTGGCGGCGACGGTCTTCGTGGTGATCGACCTGCTGCAGACGCTCGACCGCTACCTCCGCGTCAAGCCGCCGCTGATCTACGTGCTGGAGCACTTCGTCTACCGCGTGCCGGCCGCGCTGCACGAAGGGCTGCCGGTGGTGATGCTGGTAGCGACGATCTTCCTGTTCCTGGCGCTCACCCGCGCCCACGAGCTGACGGCCATGAAGGCGGCCGGGATGAGCCTCTACCGGGTCGCGGCGCCGGTGCTGCTGCTGGCCGTCGCCGTCGCCGTGGCCTCGGGTCTCTTCCAGGAGCTGCTGCTGCCGCGCCTGAACGAGCTGGGCGACGAAGTCGACCGCGTGAAGATCCGCGGCCAGCTCCCCCGCCACCTGCAGTCGCGCGAGCGGCTGTGGCTGCGCACCGCCGACAGCCGCTTCTATCGCGTGGAGCTGCTCCATCCCGGGACCAACGATCTCTACGGCGTGACCGTGCTGGAGGTCGATCAGGGCTCGTTTCGCCTCCACAGCCGGCTCGACGCCCGCCGCGCCCACTGGACGCCGGCGGGCTGGGAGCTGACCGACGGCGCCTTCCGCGAGTTCGGGCCGCGCGGCGAGGTGAACACCATTCCGTTCACGATGACGGCCATCGACCTCCGTGAGGAGATCGACGACTTCACGAAGATCCACAAGCCCATCGCCGCCATGAGCTATCGGGAGCTGCGGGACTACATCGAGCGGCTGGAGTCCACCGGCTTCCAGGCGAAGAAGTACATGGTCGAGCTCTATTCGAAGGTCGCCTTCCCGCTGGTGAACCTCATCATGGTGCTGGTGGCCATCCCGTTCTCGCTGCAGTCACCGCGCGGCGGCCGTCTCTTCGGCGTGGCGCTCGCCATCGCCATCATGGCCGGCTACCTCGTCGTCCACTACGTCGCCCTCGCCTTCGCCCGCGCCGACCTCCTTCCCCCTCTCCTCGCCGCCTGGACCGCCAACATCATCTTCCTCGGCCTCGGCACCTCCCTCTTCCTCCGCGCCCGCACCTGACCGCGCACGGCCCGGAGCGCGCTCACCACCCCGAGCGCGCCGAGCGCCCTGACCTCGGCCGTGACGCCGCTGATGCCCCACGCATCGCGCGAAGCCGACGCTCGCGCGAGCCCGCGGCGATGGGCGTGCTCGCGCGCGGGCGGAGCGTCCGGGACGAGACGATGGGGCGAGTCCGTGGCCGCCACGGGCGGGCGCGGCGGGGTCGTGGGGCGGGGGCCGCCGACCCGTTTCCCTCGCCGACTCCCGCGCCGGGCGGCCCGAAGGCATCACGCCTCAGGATCTACGCCGGAAACCGCGTGGTCGCCGGCCCCCCGCCGCGCTCCCCGACGTCCCATCGCGGCGAAGCCGATGCTCGCGCGAGCCCGCGGCGATGGGCGTGCTCGCGCGCGGGCGGAGCGTCCGGGACGAGACGATGGGGCGAGTCCGT
>DASWJN010000236.1:0-2113 GCA_036397135.1 Candidatus Methylomirabilota bacterium | reverse complement strand
GGCGGCTCGCTCGCCGCACCCTGCGCTCGAACGGCGACGACGGCTCGCCATGATGGCGCGCGCCCGGCCCCCGCGCCCGACCCCCGGCGTCACCACGTTTCCGGCGATTCATCAGCGACTCAGCGCTTGCCGAACGGCGGGGCCGGGTAGGCGAGCGGCGCCGTGGCCGACTCCTTCGGCCACACCAGCTCCTGCTTGCCGTTGAGCCACTGCAGGAAGACCGACTGCACGACGCCGGTGCCGTCGGGCCGGAACTTCACGGGCCCGACCACCGTGGTCATGTCGGTGGCGGCGATGGCGTCACGCAGCTTCTCTCGGTCGGCGCCGCCCCTGGCGGCCGCGGCGGCCAGGATCTGCACGCACGCGTAGGCGGGGCCGACGATGGGGTCGGCCGGGCGCCCGATCTTCTTCGTGTGCGCGTCGTTCAACTCCTTCACGCCGGGCGCCTTCACCGCGTGGTGCCAGCCAGGCGCCAGCACGACGAAATCGCCGTCCTTGCCCAGGTTCTTCGTCCAGATGGGCGGGTCGGGCGCGCGGATGAACAGCGTCAGCTTCGGCGAGTAGGCCAGCTCCTTCATCTGCTTGACCATCGTCATGCCGTCGGGCGGCGTGGGCAGCGCGAACACGGCGTCGGCGCCGGCGGCCTTGGCCTTCAGGATCAGGTCGGAGAAATCCTTCGCGCCCGGCGCGTAGTCGGCGTTGACGACGACCTGGTAGCCGGCCGCCTTGCCGGCTTCCGTCCACGCGGCGGACATCTCGCGTCCCCAGTCGGTCTTCTCCTGGAAGATGGCGACCGTCTTCGGCCGCTCGGCGGCCGGGATGGAGTTGAGCATCCCCGGCAGCTGGTGACCGATGTCCGGCGACTTCCAGAACGGCGAGAAGAGATAGCGGAAGCCCTGCTGGTGGACCTTGTGGAGCGCGAACGCCACGCCCAGGTAGGAGATCTTGTTCTTCTCCGCCACCGAGGCGGCGGCGGCGTGCAGGTCGGAGCCGAACCCGCCGAGGTAGGCGACCACGCCCTGGGCGGCCAGCGTCTCCAGACGGCTGACGGTCTTGGTGGCGTCGGACTCGTCGTCGAGCAGCACCAGCTCGAGCGGCATCTTCTTGCCGGCCACGCTGACGCCGCCGGCGGCGTTGACCTGCTCCACCGCGATCTCGTACCCCGCGCGCACCTGCGCCCCCCCGGCGCCGTAGCGGCCGGTCAGCGGCACGACGGCGCCGACCTTGATCGACTGCGCCCAGGCGGGCAGCGGCGAGAGCGCGAACAGCGCGAGCAGCAGTCCCAGCAGCTTCATGGCACGTGTCCTCCCCGGCGTGGAATCATGGGCCCCAGACGAGGCGCGCGGTCTCGGCCACGCGCTCGAGCTTGCGCTTCTGATCTTCGGGCGTGACGCGGTTGCCCTCCATGGTCGAGGCGAAGCCGCACTGCGGGCTGAGCGCCAGGCGGGCCAGCGGCACGACCTTGGCCGCCTCGTCGATGCGTCGCCGCAGCTCGTCCACCGGCTCCAGCCGCGGCTTCTTGCTCGTCACCAGCCCCAGCACGACCTCGCGGTCTTCCGGCATCGCGCGCAGGGGCTCGAAGCCGCCCGAGCGCGCGTCGTCGTATTCCAGCAGGAAGCGCTGGAAGCGGCTGCGGCCGAACACGCGGGCGATGGGCTCGTAGCCGCCGCTGGCGTAGAACATCGACTGGTTGTTGCCGCGGCAGATGTGCAGGGCGAACGTCACCCCGGGGTGGCGCCCGATCGCCGCGTTGTCCATCTCGATGCACGCGTCGATGAGCCGGTCGGGATCGCTGCCGCGCCGGCGGTAGCCCTCCCGCAGCTCGGGGTCGAGCAGCGCCGCGTACTGCGGCGCGTCGATCTGCACGTAGGTGCAGCCCAGGCGCACCAGCTCCTCGATCTCCCGCCGGGTGATGTCGACGACGTCGGCGAGGTAGGCGTCGCGCGTGGGGTAGGCCCCCCTGGACTTCTGGGGATCGTAGTAGGCCGCCGCCTGCTGGGCGCTGATCAGCGTGACCTTGGCCGGCTTCGTCGCCCGCGCCCGCAGATACGTGAACTCCTCGCCGCACAGGCTCCGCCGCCACCGGAGCTTGTCGACCACCACCGGCCGCTTG
>DASWJN010000235.1:0-1801 GCA_036397135.1 Candidatus Methylomirabilota bacterium | reverse complement strand
CCGACGACCACGTGCTGCGCGAGGCGACCTACCCGGTGGCGCGCCCGGAGGATGAGGCGATCAGGATCGTGGAGGAGCCGGCCCTGACCGCGCTCAACGAGCGCCTGCGCGACGACTACATCGCCGACTGCCAGCGCGGCGTCGACCGCTGGAACGCGGTCATCAAGCGCCACGGCATCGACGCCGAGCTGCGGCTGCCCCACCGCGGCTTCCACCGGGCCATCGGCAACTTCGCCGAGCTCCGCGTGTCGCCCGACGGCCGGGTGGTGAGCCAGGCCGAGTGGGACGCGCGCCGGAAGGACTGGCTGCCGACGCCGGAGGACCAGACCTTCATCACCAGCCTCATGACGCCCGTCGTCGAGCCGGGCCGGTACGCCGGCTGGATCGCGCCGCCCGCTCGCGGCATCAACGGCCAGCCGCTGGAGTTCGAGTACGTCCGGCTCGGCTCGAGCGGCGTCGGAGAGGGTTTCGCCGGGCGCCCCGGCGGAACCGGGGCGCCCTGAGCGTCGAGGGTCGGGGGCTACACGCCCCGGTCGATGTAGGTATCGTTGCTGCGCGTCATGGCGACGATGGCGAGGATCACGACCACGAGGAGCGCGGCGGCGATGACCACCGCGGCCGTCGGGCTGAGCCCGAAGATCGTCGTCCGCTCGGAGACGGCCGTGCGCGGCAACGCCGAGCCGTCGTCGCTCCCGGCGGGCGGCGTGTTCTCGGTACGGGTTTCACTGCGGCTTTCGCCGCGTGCGCTCGGGCGATCCGAGGTGGCGGCCGGGTCGCGGGGGCCCGTCGTGGAGCCGGTGGCCGAGCCGGACGGGCCGGAGACGGACCCGCTGGCCGAGCCGGACGGCGTGGAGACCGAGCCGCTGGCGGAGCCCGACGGGGTGCTTCCGGTCTGCGCATCGGCGAACGCCCCGAAGCCGGTGGTCGCCAGTGCGATCAGCAGGGTCGCAACGCGTTTCATGTCGCACCTCCCTGAGCCTGAAGTACGAAGCAACGGCGGTGCCACCGGGGCCGGAGCAATTTTGACAAGGAGCGCGGGATGAACGCATCGGACACGCTGCCGCAGGAGTTCAACGTCGCGACGTACTTCGTCGACCGCAACGTGGCCGAGGGGCGGGGCAGCCGGCCCGCCTTCCTCTACGAGGACCGCGTCCTCACCTATGACGACGTCCACGACCTGGTCAACCGCACCGGCAACGCCCTGCTCGACCTGGGCGTGGGCCTGGAGGACCGGGTGTGGATGCTCTGCCTGGACGCGCCGGAGTTCCTCGGCGCGTTCTGGGGCGCCATCAAGATCGGCGCCGTGCCCATCCCGACCAACACCCTCATGCGCACCGCCGACTACGTCTACTTCCTGCGCGACAGCCGCGCCCAGGTGGCCGTGATCTCGGCGCCGCTCCTGGCCGAGGCGGGCCCGGCGCTGGCCCAGTCGCCGTACCTGCGCCACGTGCTGATCGCCGGCGGCGCGCCGGGGAGCGGTCAACTGGCGTGGGAGGACCGGGTGGGCCGAGCCTCGCCGCGGCTGGAGCCGGCCGCGACCTCGCGCGACGACGCGGCGTTCTGGCTGTACTCGTCCGGCTCGACGGGGTTCCCCAAGGGCGCCGTTCATCTGCACCACGACATGGTCGTCTGCCAGGAGACCTATGCGAAGCAGGTGCTCGGCATCCGCGAGAGCGACCGCGTCTACTCGGCGGCCAAGCTCTTCTTCGCCTACGGCCTCGGCAACGCCGGGTACTTCCCGATGGGCGCCGGCGCCCAGAGCGTGCTCTATCCGCACCGGCCGACGCCCGACAGCGTCTTC
>DASWJN010000234.1:0-4670 GCA_036397135.1 Candidatus Methylomirabilota bacterium | reverse complement strand
CGGCCTGTCGTGGCCCGGCCGGCTTGGCGTCCTCACGCCGTCGGTGCCGCACGTGCCGCAAACGGACGCGCGGTGGCGGCGCGACGGCTTCGACCCCGTCGTCGCCCCGCTGTCCCCCTACGAGGAGGAGGACCCGGCCGCCCTGCGCCGCGCCGCCGACGCGATGCGCGCAGGCGGAGCGGGGCTGGTGGTGATGGACTGCATGGGCTTCCGCCGCAAGACGCGCGACGAGCTGCGCGGGCTGACCGGGGTGCCCGTGTTGCTGGCCAATCTCCTGGTGGCCCGCGTCATCGCCGAGGCCTGCGGCGGCTGAGGGCTATCCCCAGCTCCCCGGAACGGACCCCGGCGCCCGCCGGCGGCTCCGCGCCGTCGCCTGGCGGCTCGGCGCCTGAAAGACCGCCCACGGCTTCGGCACCGGCAATCGCCGCACCGTCACCGCCCTCGGGAGCTCGCGAGCCAGCGTGCGGAGCAGCTCCGGGACCCCGCGCGCGTTGCGCTCCTGGATGCGCACGGCCAGCAGCGCGGCGGCCACGCGGGCCAGCGCAGAGATCAGCAGCAGGACGTGGATCGCCGTCCAGCTGACCCCGAACAGCGGAAACTGGGCCGGCAGCAACACGGCCAGCAGCCCGGCCAGGACGGAGGCGGCGGCGAAGCCGAGCCCCCCGGCGGTGGCGAAGGCGGCCAGGTAGAACGGGCGGCCGCTCCGCGGCGCCAGCGCGACCGACAGATCGACGGAGGCGATGCCGTGACCGCCCCACAGCACGCCGGAGACCACCGCTTCCAGCGCGATCGGCCACAGCCGCTCGGGAGTGGGCAGCATCCAGATCGCCGGAACCGCGGCGACGCCGAACGAGCACAGCACGAGCACGGGGCGGGCTCCGAGCCGGTCGACGGCTCGGCCCCACAGAGGCGCCGCGACGACTCGCACCACGGCGACCGCCACCCCGTGAGCCGCCACCAGCGCGAATCCCATCCGGAGGTTCACCAGCATGTGGAAGGAGATGAACCCGGCGACGCAGGCGACGGCGGCGTGCCACGCCAGCTGGTACCAGAGGAACGGTCGTACGGCCCGGTCGCCCAGGCAGGCGGCCAGAGCCGCCCAGCCTCCATGCTGGGCGTGCGGGTCGACCGGCGGCGGCTCGTGCTGGCGCCGCAGCAGCCAGATACTCAGCAGCCCCGCGACAGTGGCGGCCGCGGCGAGGCCCGCCAGCGCTTCGCCCTTCCACCCGCGCGGACTCAGCGCGTCGAGCAGCAGCCCGGCCCCGAGGGAAGCGGTGGCGCCGGCCAGCGTCAGGAACATCGTTCGCCGACCGAAGAACCGGCCCCGCACCGCGGCGGGCACGAGATCGCCCATCCACGCGAGCCAGGCGTTGTTGCCGATGACGGCGAGGACGGCGGCGACCGCGACGAGCGCGATGAACAGCTGAAGGCGTGTGGCGTCGGGCAGGGGCAGGAAGGGAAACGCGACGAGCGGCACGTACACGAGCCGCGAGGCTCCGACGGCGGCGACCGCCAGCCGCTTGCGGCCGACGACGCGCGAGAGCCAGGCTGCCGGCAGGTTGAGCAGGTTGCAGGCGACGGGAAGCGCCCCGAGCAACCCGATCGCGAGAGGGCTGGCGCCCAGATGGAGCGCCCACGCCGTCAGGACCCCGCCTCCGGCGCAGGCGGCGAAGACCTCGGCGGTGGCGCCCTCGAAGAGGGAGGCCCGGAGCGACGGTCGGAGCTGGGCCCAGGGCTGGTCGGCCGGCGCCTCGCTCCCGGTCGGAGGCCTGGCCGACAGCGCCGGCGTCGAGCCGGGCAGCGATTCCCCCGGCTGCGGGACGGCGGGAGCCAGGGCGACGCGGGCAACGCGGTCGAAGAGCGGCTGATCGCCTGGCATGATCCGGCGCGACATCATGCAGGGACCGCGCCACGGTCGACAAACGGGTGAGGGGCCGGAAGAGACAACGATCGGGTCAGCGGCGCGGGGCAGTTACAAGCCAGGCGGTCGGGCTGACCGCGGAGCGCCCGAGTCCACGACACCGACGCATTGACGATGCGCGGCACCGGAGGGCGCGAGACGGCACGACCCGGCGCCCCTGAGCGCGAGGGTCGAGGGCCCGCCGCCCAGCCGTCAACGCAGGACGGCGGCACGCGCCGCCGCCAGGATCGACGCACGCTCGTGAAGCGACGGCGAGCCGAGCCGGTCCGACCACGCGGCGAAGTCGGCGTGGGGCGCGGCCCACCGCAGGCCGTCCACCTCGGCGCCGATGGGCGCATCCGCCCGCAGCGTGGCCAGCTGCCGGAACAGGAGCGCGCGCTCGCGCTGCTCGACCAGCGTCGTGGCCAGCCGCAGCGCTCCGCGCACGGACACGTCCCAGTCCGTGGCCAGCTTCGGGATGTGCTCGAGGCGCCGGTAGCGGGCGAGCACCGTCGCCGCAGACCTGGTACCCCAGCCGGGCAGGCCGGGATAGCCGTCGGCGCTGTCGCCCACGAGCGCCAGCCAGTCGGGAATCGAGGCGGGCGGGACGCCGAACTTCAGCTGCACCGCCGGCTCGTTGCGCAGCTCGCGGGTGCGCCGGTCGAGCTGGACGATGCGGTCGCCCCGCACGCACTGCGCCAGGTCCTTGTCGGGGGTGCACACGACGACCTGCTCGACGCGCGCATCGGCGGCGGCCATGACCGCGGCCGCGGCCAGCGCGTCGTCCGCCTCGAACTCGACCATGGGCCAGACGACCACGCCGAGCGCGCGCAGCGCCTCCTCGAGCGGCTGGAACTGGGCACGGAGCAGCGGGTCGAGGCCCGCACCCGTCTTGTAGCCCGGCCAGAGGCCGTTGCGGAACGATTCGATGACGTGGTCCGTGGCCACGCCCAGGTGCGTGACGCCGCCTTCGAGCATCCCGAGCACGGACCCGACGACGCCCCGCACCGCCCTCAGCGCCTCGGGGGCGCGCCGGTCGAACGCCGCCGCCGGCGAGAGGAAGTAGCGGAACAGCTCGTACGTCCCGTCGATCAGGTGGACGCGCACGACCGCAACGATACGGCAGGCCGGCCCTCGACAGAATCCTTTCCACGCCTGGCCGCCTCGCAAGGTCAGACACCCGGGGGTGTGGGAGGTGCGCGATGAGATCCGCCACGATCGCGGCCATCGTCCTTGCGGTCTGGTTCCTGGGCGTCCTTGCGGCGGGTGCGGCGGGCGCTTTCCACTCGGCGCCGTCGAATCCCCCGCTCGCGGTCCTCGTGGCCGTCGCCGGTCCGCCGCTACTCTTTGCCCTCGCGTATCGAGCGTCACGCCCCTTCCGGCACTTCGTGCTGGGGATCGATTTGCGACTGCTGACCGCGATCCAGAGCTGGCGGGTTCTCGGCGGCATGTTCCTGGTCCTCTACGCATTCGATCTCCTGCCGGGCCTCTTCGCATGGCCGGCCGGCGCCGGGGACCTGGCGGTGGGGCTGGCCGCGCCCTTCGTCGTGCTGGCGATGCTTCGCGAGGCCCCGACCTGGCGCCGCCAGGTGGCGTGGCTCAACATCGCCGGGCTCGTCGATTTCGTGGGCGCCGTCGGCACCGGTGTCCTGACGAGCGACACGTCGCTCGGGCTCGCGGCCGGCGGAGCAACGGGCGCGTCGCTGGGCCTGCTGCCGTTGAGTCTGGTGCCGACGTTCGCCGTGCCCCTGTGGATCGTCTTTCACGCGATCTCGCTGCTCCAGCTCCACCGGCTGCGGGCGTGGGCGCCGGGGCGCGCGGCAATGCCGAGCGGAGCAGCCTCAGGCTGACTCGCGGCCGCCGAGGGAAGATCGCCTACGGCAGGAGATCGGCGACGTGACGAGTCCAGCGGTGCTGGCCGGGCTGTTCTGCCTGCTTCATCGGCGGACGCCGGCATGCACGGGCGAAGGCCGGATCCTGGCCTCGCAGCTCGCCATCGCGACCATCCTATCGGCGGCCGAACGGGCCCGTCAATGTCGGCGGATCGATACAGCCGCTGACGCGACGGAGCGGTCGGTCAGCGCGCGCTCGCGAACCCGCCATCCGGGATGTCGAGCGGGCTGCGGTCGCCGGCGACGATGGCGTTCACGCGGGCGTGGGTCTGCGGCAGGACGTAGCTGGCGAAGTACTTGGCCGCCAGCATCTTGCCCCGGTAGAACTCGACGTCCTCGTGCGCGAGCTCGTCCTCCTCCAGACGCAGCCGGGCCTCCGCCACCACCGCGGCCTCCAGCAGCACGTGGGCCACCGCCACCTCGGCCAGCGAGTCCAGGAACGGGGTGGCGACGAGCGTCACCTGGTCGAGCTTGCCGCCCATGAAGAACTCCATGAGCGCGCCGGCGGCGCGCCGCAGCGCCGAGGCGGCCTCGCCCAGCGCGCCCAGCTCGGCGGCGAGCCCCGGCCGGGTGGCGTGCTCGGCCACGAAGCCGCCGACCTCCTTGAGGAAGTCCGAGAAGTTCTCGCCGCCCCGCGCGCCCAGCTTGCGCGAGACGAGGTCGAGGGCCTGGATGTGGTTGGTGCCCTCGTAGATCGAGAAGATCTTGGCGTCGCGCAGGTACTGCTCGGCCGGATGGTCCTCCACGAACCCGGCCCCGCCGTAGATCTGGATCGCCATCTCGGCGATGCGGAACGCCTGGTCGGAGCCGTACGCCTTCACCACCGGCGTGAGCAGGTCCACCTGCCCCTCGTGACGGGCGGCGGCGCCGGCGTCGCT
>DASWJN010000233.1:0-7135 GCA_036397135.1 Candidatus Methylomirabilota bacterium | reverse complement strand
GAGTGAGTCGCATCGCCGATCGCGCGCTCGCCGAGCCCTGCGCTCGCAACGGCGACGACGGCTCGCCATCAAGTGGCGCGACCAGGGGTCCCCGGCCCCGGGCCGCGCCCGGCCCCACCCCCCCGGGAACGCGCAGCGGTTCGTCACTCGTCTCGTCGTTCGTCGCGATGGCTAGGTATGTCGTCGTCCGACTCTACTCGATGGCCCTCACGTTGCTGGGGCTCTCGGTCCTCGTCTTTCTGATGCTTCGTCTCGTCCCCGGGACGGTGGTGGAGCAGATGATCGGGGCGGACGCGATCGTCAGTCCGGCGATGGTGGCGGAGCTGACACGGTTTTTCGGGCTGGACCAGCCGTGGTGGGTGCAGTACGGGCGGTGGATGGGCGATCTCGTCCGGGGCGATCTCGGCACCTCGTGGCGGACGGGCAAGCCGGTGGTCGCGCTGATCCTCGAGCGGCTGCCGGTGACCGTCGAGCTGACGCTGCTGGCGGTGGCGTTCGCGCTGCTCCTGGGCATCCCGGCCGGCATCGTGTCCGCCACCCGGCGCGATCAGGCGGTCGACAACGTCACCCGGGTGGCCACGCTGCTCGGCCTGTCGGTCCCCGTCTTCTGGCAGGGGACGATGCTGATCCTGTTCTTCTCGATCTACCTGCGCTGGATGCCGCCGGTGGTCTGGGTCGACTTCTTCACCGACCCGCGGCGCAACCTCACCATCATGCTGCTGCCGGCGCTCTGCCTGGGCACGGCCAGCGCCGCCAACATCGCGCGGACCACGCGGGCGTGCATGCTCGACGTGCTGCGCTCGGAGTACATCCGCACGGCGGCGGCCAAGGGGTTGACCGGCCGCCTGGTCGTGCTCAAGCACGCGCTCAAGAACGCGCTGATCCCGATCGTGACGGTGGCCGGCCTGCAGGTGGGGATCCTGCTCGGCGGCACCGTCGTCGTGGAGGAGGTCTTCACCCTGCCGGGCGTCGGCCGGCTGGTGCTGTGGTCGATCTACCAGCGCGACTACCCGCTCACCCAGTCCACGATCCTCTTCATCGCGGTGCTGTTCATGACCATCAACCTGGCCGTCGACGTGCTGTACGGCTACCTGGATCCGCGCATCCGGTACAGCGCCTGAGGGGAGACGTCATGCGAGCCTCCGTCCTGTTCGAGCCGGGCAAGCCCCTGTCGATCGAGGACCTCGAGCTGGAGTCGCCGCGGACGGGCGAGGTGCTGGTCCGGATGGTGGCCAGCGGCGTCTGCCACTCCTGCCTGCACGCGGCCGACGGGTCGTGGAAGGGCGTGCCGGTGCCGATCGTCCTGGGCGATGAAGGCGCCGGCGTCATCGAAGAGGTCGGTCCCGGCGTGGACGGCCTGGCTCCCGGCGATCCGGTGATCCTCTCGTGGGCGCCGACGTGCGGGCGCTGCCACTACTGCGTGATCGGCCGGCCCAACCTGTGCGAGCGCCGGCAGCCGGGGCGCGGCGTCCTGCCCGACGGCACCACCCGGATGTCGCTGCGCGGCCGGCCCGTCCACCACTACGGCCACGTGGCCACCTATGCCTCGCAGACGGTCGTGCACGAGTCGTGCGCGATCCGGATCGACAAGAACATGCCGCTCGACCGGGCGGCCCTGATCGGCTGCTCGGTGATGACCGGCGTGGGCGCCGTCATCAACACCGCCGCGGTGCCGGCCGGCGCCAGCATGGCCGTCTTCGGCGCGGGCGGCGTGGGGCTCAACGTGGTGCAGGGGGGTGCGCTGGTCGCCGCCCATCCGGTCATCGCGGTGGACGTCAAGCCGGCCCGGCTCGAGCACGCGCGGGCGCTGGGGGCCACGCACACCGTCGACGCCTCGCGCGAGGACGCGCCGGCGGCGGTCCGCCGCCTCACACGGCTCGGCGCCGACTACACGTTCGTCGCGGTCGGCGACACGCGCGCCGTCGCCCAGGCGATCGAGGCCCTGGCGCCCGGCGGCACCTGCGTGGTGATCGGCGTGCCGGCGACCGGCGCCACGCTGCCGCTGGACGTGAGGCCGCTGGTGACGGCCGAGCGCGTCGTCCGCGGCTGCAGCTACGGCAGCGCCCGCACCCGCGAGGACCTGCCCCGGCTGGTGAGCCTCTACCTCGCCGGCAAGCTGAAGGTCGACCAGCTCATCACCAACCGCTACGGGCTGGACGAGGCCAACGAGGCGTTCCGCGCGCTGGCGGCCGGCGAGCTCGGCCGCGGACTCATCGTCTTCTAATGACTCTCGTGGAATCCGGTGACGCCGGGGGTCGGGCGCGGGGGCCGCGGGCGCGCCGGCATGGCTCGCCTGTCACCGTAACTCGCTCCGGGCGCGGCTCGCTCGTGCCCCCCATCCCCCAGAGGGGGCTGGGGCGCAGACCAGGCGAAGCGTCGGCGGCTCGCTCGCCGCGCCCTACGCTCGAACGGCGACGACGGCTCGCCATGACGGCGCGCCCGCGGCCCCCGCGCCCGACCCCCGGCGTCACCACGTTTCACGCGATTCATTAGCCATTCATCAGCCATGCGGGAAGTCGTCTTCGCGCTGGAGTTCAGGGGCCGGGCCGGGTCGGTGGCGGGCTCGGCGAGCACGCGGCAGGCGACGAGCACGGCGCCGAGCCAGACGCTGTCGACCGTGCTGGGCGGCGACGGCGTGCGCGCGCGCGTGGACGCCGTCGGCGGCGAGTCGGCCGTCCTGGAGTCGCGGGTCGAGCGCTTCGATGACGGCACGTTCGTCGAGGACGGCACGATCACGTATGGAAGCGCCGGCCGCATCGTGTTCGAGACGATCGGCCGGGGCCGGGTCGGGCCGAGCCCGGTGGCGGGCTGGATGGGGGGTGGAGTGCTCTGGACCATCACCGGCGGCGACGGCCGCTTCGCCGGCGCCCGTGGCCTCATCACCTCGAACTTCATCGTCAGCGCCGGCGGCGAAGTGATCGACAACCACTTCGCCCGCCTGTACCTGCCGTGACCGTCGCCCTACCTGAGGCTGCCTCCCCGTGAGTGGTACGTCGACCGGTAGGGCGCGCGCGGCGCCGAGCGGTCGACGTCCAGCTGCAGGAGGCGCTTGCGGCCGTCGGCCATGGCCAGCGCGATCGTCGCGAACCTCACGGGAGACTCCTCGATCGTTTCCCCTGCGTAGTTCACGATGCGCCAGCGCCAGTCCGGGGTCCCCGGAGTCGAGAACGCGCCGACCTGCATCCTAGCGCCACCCGCCGCGCCCGCCGCCGCCCGCCCCACCCCGCCGGCCGAAACCGCCGCGTCCGCCCTCGCGCCCGCCACCCTCGCCCTTGGGCTTCGCCACCTCGACCTTGACCTGGCGGCCGTCCAGCTCACGTCCGTCCAGCTGGGACACGGCTTTCTGCGCCTCCTCGCTCGTCGACATCTCCACGAACCCGAAGCCCTTCGACCGCCCGGTCATCTGATCGGTGATGACGGTGGCCGAGGCCACCGTTCCGGCCTGGGCGAAGAACCGCTCGAGAGTCTCGTTCGTGGTGCTGAAGCTGAGTCCGCCGACGAAGAGCTTCTGGGCCATGGCCTGTCTCCCGTGGTCTGCCGTGGGTTGAGGAGCGTGGGTAGGGCGACACCAGCAGCGTATGCGCGCGGGGGAAACGGCGCAAGGAGTAGTTCGGTCGCGGCTAGGAGGTGTTGGAGACCACGGCGACGAGCCGCAGCGCGGCCAGTGCGCGGATCACCACCCAGCTCGGGTCGAATTCCCACGCCGACATGCTGAATTTCGCGGCCCGCGGCTGCGCATGGTGGTTGTTGTGCAGGCTCTTGCCGCCCGTCACCCAGGCCAGCAGCCGGGAGTTGTACGCGGAGTTGCGGAAATTCTGACGCCCCCCGCCAGTGTCCGAGGCCGTTGATGAGCGGGGCGAGCACGAACACGTAGAGCACGGCGTGCAGGACGAGCGCCGCCATCCCGGCCCCCACGCCCAGCGCGAGACAGAGCAGGCCGAGGCCGAGCCCCAGCCCCGTCCAGCCGTGCGAGAAGACCAGCCGGTCCAGGCGGTCCTCGGGGATGTCGGGGGCGAAGCGGCGCAGCGTCTCCGGCTTCCGGGCTTCGCGGGCGTAGTAGTAGACGTTGAAGAGCTGCACGCGCCAGAAGCCGAGCAGCCGGGGGCTGTGCGGATCGCCCTCGCGGTCGGTGAAGGTGTGGTGCTTGCGATGGACCGCCACCCACTCCTGCCGGCGCTGGCCGGTGGTGAGCCATAGGAAGACGCGGCAGACCAACTCGACCGCGGGATGCAACACGAGCGAGCGATGAGCCAGACCACGATGGAGATAGATCGAGGTGAAGACCACGGCCGCTTGGGTCAGCAGGACGGCCACCAGGACGGCGATCAGGACTTGCAAGGATACTACGGTAACATGGCGATCGCGCCGGCGCCTACGGATGGTGGCCGGGCGCTGGCGGTACCGAGTCGAGGTCTCCGGGCGTCCGGTTGAGCCCCCCGCGGCCCGCGCTTGACACACGGTCTTTTTGAATAATGATTATCAATAGTGCCGCGCGTGCGTGAATCCCTCGACCACCCCGGTGGCATCCAATGGAGAGGAAACAGCCGCGAGCGATTCTCACAACGGAGGAGACGATGAGCTTGATCGGACGGAAAGAGCCCGAGTGGTCGGGCGTGGCCTATCACAAGGGCGAGCAGCGCACGCTGAGCAGCCGGGACTTCGCCGGCAAGTGGCACGTGCTGTACTGGTACCCGCTCGACTTCACGTTCGTCTGCCCCACCGAGATCCGGGGCTTCCAGGACCACCTTCAAGACTTCGCCGACGACAAGATCGACGTCATCGGCGTCAGCACCGATTCGTTCTACAGCCACCAGGCCTGGTTCGCCGACCGCAAGACGTTCCCCCGCCAGATCACGCACCCGGTGCTGGCCGACACGAACCACTCGGTGAGCCGCGCCTTCGGTGTGCTCAAGGAGGACGCCGGCGTCGCCTACCGGGCCTCGGTGATCGTCGACGACCAGGGCATCATCCGCGCCTACCACGTGAACGACACCGCGGTGGGCCGCAGCCCCCGCGAGGTGCTGCGCACGGCCCAGGCGCTCCAGAGCGGCGGCCTGTGCGGCGCCGACTGGAAGAAGGGCGAGAAGTTCGCGGCGTGATGCATCGGCTGGAGGCGATCGACGGGACGAACTGGGAGGCGTTTCTGGGGGCGGCGTGGGCGGTGCTCATGCTGGGCAAGAGCGACTGCGAGCACTGCGCGGAGTTCACCGAGGAGCTCCACACGTTCCTGGCGGCCGACCGGACCTACGGCGACGTCCGCTTCGGCAAGATGCTCCTCGACCGCGGCGGCCTCGCCGCCTTCAAGCGGGCCAACCCCTGGCTCGCCGAGGCCGACGTCCTGCCCTACACGCTGATCTACCGGGGGGGCGAGAAGGTCGCGGAATTCGCCGGCGGCGGCATCGCCCGGCTGCAGTCGCGCCTGCGGCGGGTCCGGTCCGAGTCCGGCTGACGGGGCGGGCGGTCACGGCCGCTCGTACGATTCACGCCGGGCCGCCGCCGACAGCCTGACGAGGTAGCGGTCCGGGTCGCTCCAGAACAGCCGGCGCAGCTCCGCCAGGCTCTCGGCGCCGCCGTAGCTGATCGCCGAGCACAGGTGCCTGAGCATGTCCTGGATGACCGGGCGGGCCGAGCCGCGCGCCGGAACGCTCGTCTCCAGGCCCTCGGCCCCGATCGCCTGGAGGTCGATCTCGGCGGCGTCCTCGACGTCGAGGCGATCCTTGACCGCGCCGAGCGAGGCCATGCCCCGCAGCACCTTGAACGGGACCCTGACGGTGCGCTGCGCCTCCGGAAGGAACACCGGCTTGTGGACGATCTCCCCGGGCGTCTCCAGCGTGCCGGCGAACGCGCTGCCCAGCATCGCCGTGTCGCCGCCGAAGACCAGGGCCTGGGCCAGCGCCCCGTCCCGGGTGATGCCACCGTCGGCGATGATCGGCACCCGATCGCCGGCCGCGAGGTGGCACTCGACCAGCGCCTGGACCTGGGGCACGCCGAAGCTCGTCGTGATGCGCGTCGTGCACCCGCCCCCCGGCCCGATGCCGACCTTGATGCCGTCCACGCCGCGCTCGGCCAGGAACCGGGCGCCCTCGGCGGTGCCCACGTTGCCGGCGATCAGCTCGAACGCCCCGAACCGCTTCCGGAACTGCTCGAGGGCGTCGGCCATCACGGCCGAGTGGCCGTGGGCGATGTCGATCACGATCACGTCGACGCCGGCGCGGATCAGCTCGGCCGCCCGCTCCAGGTAGTCGCCGGTGGCCCCGATCGCCGCGCCGACGCGCAACCGGCCCTGCGCGTCACGCGTCGCGAACGGCTGGCGCCGGTGCTGGCCGATGTCCCGGGCCGTGATCAGCCCGAGGAGGCGGCCCTGGGGATCGACGAGCGGCAGCTTCTTGATCTTGTGCTCGACCATCACCCGCTCGGCCTCCTCGATCCCGATCGGCCCCTGGTGGACCATGAGCTGGCGGGCCGGCGTCATCCGCTCGGCCACGCGCGCGGCGCCCGACACGAAGCGGACGTCGCGCTCGGTCAGCAGCCCGATCAGCCGGCACGCGGCGTCGACGACGACGAGCGTCCCCACGCCCGAGCGCTCCATGAGGTGGATCGCCTGCTCGAGGCTCGCGTCGGGCGGGATCGTGTAGGGGTCGGGGATGACCCCGTGCTGGGTCCGCTTCACGATCTGGATCTCGCGGACCTGCCCCTCGATCTCGCCGGGCCGGAAGCCGCGATCGATGATGCCGAGGCCGCCTTCCTCGGCCTGCACGATCGCCATCGGCGCCCGCGTCACCGTGTCCATGTTGGCGGACACGATCGGCCGCCTGAGCACGATGTTCCTCGACAGCCGGGAGGTCAAATCGATGCGGCCGGGGTCGCGCCGCGCCACCACGCTGAACTGCGGCGCGAACAGGAAATCGTCGAAGGTGCACCCGTGGACGCGGGGCAGCAGGTCCGGTGCCGTCATGAGGACAGTGTACGTGAGCCGGCCGGGACCCGGGTGGCGACTGCGGCGCGTGCACCGTCCTGCTCGACGGCCGCGCCGTCTACGCCTGCCTCCTGCTGGCCGTCGACTGCGCGGACCGGCGGGTCACGACACCCTCACGGACGCTGCGTCCAGGTGAAGTGGGCGGCGGGGGCGGCCCGT
>DASWJN010000232.1:0-52916 GCA_036397135.1 Candidatus Methylomirabilota bacterium | reverse complement strand
ACCAAGGCCGGCAACAGTCACGCCCGCCGGGTCCTCGTCGAGGCCGCCTGGCACTATCGCCACCGGCCCGCCCTCGGCCCCGCCCTCGCCACCCGGAGCCACGGGCAACCGGACGAGATCCTCGGCCACGCGTGGCGGGCTCAGCAGCGCTTGCATCGCCGCTACCGCCATCTCGTCGGCCACGGCAAGCGCCCCCCTGTGGCTGTGGCCGCCGTGGCCCGCGAACTGGTGGGCTTCATCTGGGCCGCGATGACTCGACCCGACAGCCAGCCCGCCATCGCCTAACCCCCGGGCCCAGGCAAGAAGCGGAGGCGGAGCGCAGTGACTCTGAGATTCCCGAGCGACGGCGGCCACGGCGCGATGCGAGCACGATTGGAGAGCCCTCGCCGTAACTCTGCGACGTCCGGTCTTCGGATCGGCACGACTCGCGCCGCGAGACGGAGGCAGCTCCCGACGAACCGGTGTCATGCGGCTCTGCTCCTCGGAGCAACCCGCGCATATCAGTCTGATTCGTCGTCGAAGCCGCTCCATCGTCAGCCGTGCGTCGGCGTCCTCGGGAACCCGCACCGACAACGGCACCAACATCGAAGACGCCATCACAAACCGCTTGACGGCTGTTCCTTCCATATCAGTTACGGCGACAGGCGAGCCATGCCGGCGCGCCCCCGACCCCCGCGCCCGGCCCCCGGCGTCAAGCCCGGGCCTTGACGACGGGCGCCGGCCGACGCAGGATGGCCGCAGTTCGGCTGTCGAGACCACGCCGGCTCGACGGGGACAAGGAGCGTGCATGCTGAACCCAGGCGACACCGCGCCCGACTTCACCGGCCGCGACCACAACGGCAACCCCGTGAAGCTCTCGGACTTCAGGGGCAGGACGGTCGTGCTCTGGTTCTACCCCAAGGCCGACACCCCGGGGTGAACCGCCGAGGGTTGCGGGTTCCGCGACCTGAAGGCCGACTACGACCGGAAGAACGCCGTCATCCTCGGCGCCTCGTTCGACAGCGCCACGGACAACAAGAAGTTCGCCGAGAAGTTCAACTTCAGCTTCCCCCTGATCTGTGACACCGACCGGACGATCGGCACCGCGTACGGCGCCAACGTCGATCCCCAGAAGGGCGCGGCGCGCGTGGGCGTGGTGATCGACCGCGACGGCAAGATCAAGGAGTGGCACGCGCGCGTCGACGCCCGCGCGTGGCCGGCCGAGATCCTGGCGACGCTGTAGCCGGAGCCTCGACGCTTGTCTCAGCCCGTGAAGATGGCCTCGGGGATGAGGGCCGACACGACGTAGTTCGGCACGTCGACCACGTTGCTGACGCGCAGGTCCGCCGCGACGCTGCAGAGCACGTACGCCTGCTCGCGGGTCCATCCCCGCTCCTGCAGCAGGTCGATCAGGTTGAGCAGCGCGTTGCGGCAGGCGAGGGTCAGGTTCTCGCCCTCGTTGACGCCGTCCTCGCGGATCGGCATGCCCATGGCGGCGACGAATCCTCTCGGCGCCGCCCACTCGGGCGGCGCGAAGTACCCGGCGTGCGAGAAGCGGGGGCCCCGCATGGCCCGCGCCGCGCCGGTGCCCTTCAGGACGCGGAAGCGGACGGCGGCGGTGGCGCCCATCTCCACCGCGGTGACGCAGACCTCGCCGTCGCCCTGGGCGAAGTGGCCGTCGCCGGTCGAGAACAGCGCGCCCTCGACCGACACGGGGAGGAGCAGCTTCGAGCCTTTCGTGAGCTGCTTGACGTCGAAGTTGCCGCCGTTCTCGCGCGGCGGCAGCGTCCGGAGGCCCTCGGCCGCCGCCGGCCCGTGGCCCGGCACGGCGCCGGCGGCGTCGGGTGGGAAGACGGCGCCGCCGCGGGACATCAACTCCTGCTCGCGCGCCGTCCACGCGCGCACCTGCGCGGCGGAGGGCGCGACGGCGGACACGCCCATGAACGGCGCCCCCGGTATCCGCACGCCCCGGAGCTGGGGCGACGTCGCCCAGCCGTCGCGGATCTGCCAGTGCACCAGGAACGGGGTGGTGAAGAGATCGCGCAGGAACCCGAGCCCGGGGACGATCGCGGTGAACGCGTGGGGCTGGGGGACGATGTCGAGGAACTCCACCTCCAGCACGTCCCCGGGCCGGGCGCCCTCGACGAACACCGGCCCCGTGAGCGGATGGATGGCCCCGGCCTCCATGACCGCCATGTCGGCCTCGCCGGCCGAGGGGCCGAGCTGGCCGTCGATCCCGTCGCGGGTCGGCAGGACCACCTCCTCGCCCTCGTCCACGCTGAGGATGGGCGGAATGTCCGGGTGGAATCGATTGTGCCCGGTCGCCGGCTGGTCCTTCAGGCGCTTGCCCCGGTCGATCTCGACGCTCTTCATGGCCCCCTCCTGTACACTTCGCGCTGACCGTTCATCGCCCCGTCGGAACGGACCGATCATGACCCCATCAGCCCCATCACGTCTACGCCATCCAGGGGCGCGGCCAGAGCGCCGACGTCGACTGCCACGCCGCGCTGGACGGCGTGCCCGCGCGGATGACCCATCTTGCGTTCTTCCGCCGCATGAAGCCCACCGCCATTGGCGCCGCGCCCGCGCCGTCGGGCCCCCCGGCTGGTTGCGCTGAACCGATCGATGTGACACATTGGGTCACATGAAGACCATCTCCATCAGAGAGCTGCACGAGCGCAC
This sequence comes from Candidatus Methylomirabilota bacterium, assembly GCA_036397135.1. Taxonomy (GTDB): domain Bacteria; phylum Methylomirabilota; class Methylomirabilia; order Rokubacteriales; family CSP1-6; genus AR5. The sequence goes on along the minus strand of DASWJN010000232.1, from coordinate 50,255 downwards.
CGGCGCCTGGGTCCGCAAGGCCGTGGAGCTTGGCGCGATCACGGTAACGGAACGCGGCAAGCCGCTGGTGCGGCTCGAGGCGGTGCTCGACGTCAGGCCGGCCAACCCGTTCCGGGCCCGCCGGCTTCGGCCGGGATACGCACGCCTCCGGGGACGACTCGGCCGCGGGACCGACAGCACGGCCATCGTCTCCGAGGATCGCGAGCGGGCGGCCCCCTCGTGAGCTATTTCGACTCCTCGTACATCGCCAAGTTCTACCTGGACGAGCCGGAGAGCGAGGCCGTGCGCCGGCTGGCGGAGTCGCTCGGCCAGGTGCGCTGCGCGGTGATCGGACAGGCCGAGGTAGCCGCGGTATTTCACCGGAAGCTCCGCGAAGGCGCATTCGACGCCGGCGCCTTCCGGGAACTGATGGGCCAGTTCGTCGACGACTGCGGGCAGGGCCTGTGGACGTGGCTCCCCCTCACCACCGCGCTCGCCGCAAAGGCCGCGGCGGCGTTCGCGCGCTTGCCACGGCCGGTATTCCTGCGGGCGGCCGATGCGTTGCACCTGATCTGCGCCCAGGAGCATGGCCTCGCGGAGATCTACACGAACGACCGCCACATGTCAGCCGGGGCGCGGCACTTCCGGTTGAAGCCCATGACCGTCGCCCCCCGGTAGAAACGGCCGCCCGGCGTCACTGGGCGAGGGCGCCGCCGTCGATGACCACCTCGCTGCCCGTCATGTACGACGACTCGTCCGACGCCAGGTAGAGCACGGCGGTCACGATCTCGGCCACCGTGCCCATCCGGCGCAGCGGGACGCGTTGCAGCCGCCGCTCCATCGCCTCCCGGTCGCGGAAGGCGCTGTGGAACATCTCGGTGTCGACCGGGCCCGGGTGCACGGAGTTGCAGCGGATCCCGTCCTTCGCGTGCTGGCTCGCCGTCACCTTCGTGAAGATCCGGATGGCGCCCTTGCTGGCGGCGTACGCCGGCTCCTGGTGCAGCGACTGCCCGATCCCCGCCACCGAGGAGATGTTCACGATCGACCCCCCGCCCGCCCGGCGCATGGCCGGGATGGCGTGCTTCGTGCCGAGGAACACCCCCTTGGCGTTCACGGCCATCACCTGGTCCCACTCGGCCGCGGTGCGCTCCTCGATCGGCACCTTCGGAATCACGATCGCCGCGTTGTTGATCAGGACGTCGAGCTTGCCGTAGCGGCCGGTCGCGGCCTGCACGGCGTTCTGCCAGTCCGCCTCGCTGGTGACGTCCAGGTGCACGTACACGGCCTCCAGGCCGTTGGCGCGGATCGTGGCCTCGACCTTCTGGCCCTCGGCGTCCCGGATGTCGCCGAAGACCACCTTCGCGCCTTCGCGGGCGAACGTCTCGGCTTCTGCCGCGCCCTGCCCGCGCGCCCCGCCGCTGATCAGCGCGACCTTCCCCTCCAGCTTTCCCATTGGCTCTCTCCCTGTTCGGCGTCAGATTGCGGTGTAGCCGCCGTCGATGAGCAGGTCGCTGCCGGTCATGAAGGCCGAGGCGTCGCTGGCGAGATAGACGGCGGCGCGGGCGATCTCCTCGGGGAGGCCGAGCCGCCCGAGCAGGTGCTTGGGCCCCATGACCTTGCGCGCTTCCTCCATGCTCTGGTGGCGCCGGAGCAGGCGCCGGGTCTCGACCGCGCCCGGCGAGAGCGTGTTGGCGCGGATGCCCTGGGCGGCGTGGTCGGTGGCCAGCACCTTGGCGAGCTGGATCAGGGCGCCCTTGGTCGCGCAGTAGGCCGGGCGCCCGGGCGAGGCGACCCGGCCGAGCTGCGAGGCGATCAGGATCACGCTGCCGCCGCCGCGCGCGATCATCGCGGGCAGCGCGGCCTTGACCATCAGGAACGCGCCCGTGAGGTTGATCCGGACGACGCGATCCCAGGCCGCCTCGTCCATCTCCAGCACCGTGGCGGTCCTGTCGCTGTCGGCGGCGCCGTAGAGCAGCACGTCGAGACCGCCGAACCGCGCGACGGTGGCGGCGACGGCGGCCCGGCAGCTCGCGCCGTCGGTGACGTCCAGGTGCACCGGCAGGGCCTGCCCACCGCCCTTGTCGATCTCGGCCGCGGCGGCCTTGGCCCCCGGCTCCTCGACGTCGGCGCAGGCGACGCCGGCGCCGGCCGCGGCGAACGCGAGCGCGGTGGCGCGCCCGATCCCGTTCGCCGCGCCGACCACGATGGCGGTCTTCTTCTCCAGGGTGAACGCCGGGTCGATCATCACGGCCTCCTGTCGCCGGACTCCCGCCGGCATCGATCTCGACGTACGATAGCGCAACCATCGCCGAGCGGGAGGACGAACACGACATGCTGCCGACCCACGGGCGCTACGACTATTCCAGCATCACGGCGCGGCCCGACTACGCCTGGCCCGGCGGGCGCCGGCTGGCCGTCTATCTCGCGCTCAACATCGAGGCCTTCGGCTTCGGCGTCGGCAAGGGCGCGGCCATCGCCCCGCCCGACCAGGCGCAGAGCCACAGCATCTACAGCTGGCGCGACTACGGCAACCGGGTCGGCATCTGGCGGCTGTTCGAGCTGCTCGACGAGCTGGGGATGCCCGCCGAGGCCCAGATGAACACCGCCATCTACGAGATGGCGCCGGACATTCCCGCGAAGCTGCGCGCGCGGGGCGACGAGATCCTCGGCCACGGCGTGACCAACTCCGACGAGCAGGGCCACCTCGGCGAGGACCAGGAGCGCGCGCTGATCGAGGGGGTCACGGCCACCATCGCCCGCCACGAAGGCGCCCCGCCCGCCGGCTGGATGAGCCCGTGGCTCTCCAACAGCGCCGTCACGATGGATCTCCTGCAGGAAGCGGGCTACCGCTACGTGATGGACTGGACGATGGACGACCAGCCCATCTGGATCCGCACGCGCAAGGGCCGCCTCCTGGCCATGCCCTACCCGATCGAGGTGAACGACACGCGCGGGATCGTCTGGTATCGCTACACGGCCGACGAGTTCGCCGACCTGATCGTCGACCAGTTCGACGAGATGCTCGAGCAGTCGGCCCGCCAGCCGCTCGTGTGCCCGATCTCGCTCCACCCGTTCGTCATCGGCCGCCCGTACCGGCTCCGCCGCCTGCGCCGCGCGCTGCAGCACATCCTCGAGCACCGCGACCGGGTCTGGCTCACCCGGCCCCGCGACATCTGCGCCCACGTCGAGTCGCTGCCGGCCGGCATCGTCCCCGGCAGCCGCTGAGGAGGCGGGAAGGTCAGGCGCCGCCGGCCGCGGCGACGCCCGCGCCCGACCAGACCGCCGGGCGGCCGCCACGACCGCCAGTGATCTTACCGTCGCCCGCCAGGCGTGTCGACCACCACTTCGCCGCGCCCCGCGCCCGCGTCAGGCCGAGAGGATGCGCTCGCTGACGATGTACCGCTTGTCGTAGGTGTACGGCCGCACCTCCGGCTTCCATCGCCCGATGTCCGAGGTGTCGTTCCAGAGCTTCGACATCGGCAGGCTGGTGTTCTCCACCTCGTAGGCGCAGAGGTAGCGCGGCTCGCCGGCCGCCGCCGTCCGGTAGCGCACGGCGTTGACCGACCCCGGCAGCTTCAGCAGGAGCGGCAGGTGCTCGTGGTCGTAGAGGTCGTTGAAGAGCGCCTCGCGGTGGGGCTCGACGTCCATCATCACCCAGAAGACGTAGGGTGTCTTGCCGGTGAGCGCCGGGCCGCCGCCGCACCACTCGTACAGGGCCAGGTGGCGGTTCATCGTGTGCGGACGCACGCCGGTCGGCCATCGTCCGGCCTCGCCGGCCGCCTTCCAGGCGGCGCTCTGAACGACCTCCGGCCCGTCCAGCTCGTACGCCGCCAGGTAGCGTGGCTCGGTCGGCGAGGGTTGCCGGTAGCGGCTGGCCCGGCGCACGCCGGGCACCGCCCGGAGGTTGGGAACGTGCTCGGTGTCGTAGACCTCGTTGAAGGTCGCCTCGTGGTCGTGGGCCACGTCCATCCGGACCAGGTAGAGCGCGTGGGCGTTCGTCATGCGTTCCTCCCGGCCGACGCCTAGCGTGGCGTCAGGCCTTCGAGATCGAGCGCCGGCCGCCGGCCGGCCAGCAGGTCGGCGACGATGCGGCCGGTGCCGCAGGCCATGGTCCAGCCCATGTGACCGTGGCCGGCATTGAAGAGCAGGTTGCGGTGGCGGCCGTATCCCAGGATGGGCGGGCCGTCCGGCGTCAGCGGGCGCAGGCAGGCCCGGTACTCCCCGCGGTCCCAGTCGGCGGCGTCGGGGAAGATGTCACGCGCGAAGCGCAGGATGTTGTTGAAGTCGCGCGGCGTCCAGGACCGGTCGTAGCCGGCGAACTCGGCGGTCGAGGTCAGGCGCAGGCGGTTGCCCAGCCGCGACCAGCCGACCAGCCATTGCTCGTCCACCCCCGGGATGGTGGGCGCCCGGCCGCCGTCCTTGACGGGAAAGGTCGACGAGTACCCCTTGGCCGGATAGATGGGGAGCCGGACGCCGATGCTCCGGGCCACCGGCGCAGCGGAGACGCCGAGGGCCAGCACGTAGACGTCGGCGGTGAGCGCGCCCCGGGTGGTGAGGACGGCCCGCACGCGGTCGCCGTCGGCCTCGAGCGCCGTCACCGCGGTGTCGAGCTGGACCGTCAGGCCGTGCTTGTCGCGAGCCACGCGGGCCAGCGCCTCGGTGAAGAGCCGGGAGTCGCCGCTGGAATCGGTGAGGTCGCGCACCGCGCCGGCGATCCGGTGCTGCACGGGCGCGAACGCCGGTTCCAGCCGGGCGACCGCCGCGGCGTCGAGCACCTCCTGCTTCTGCCCGTGCTCGGCCAGGAGCGCCATCTTCTCGACCCCGGCCTCCAGCTCGGCCGGATCCCGGTAGAGATAGAGCGCGCCCCGGCTGACCGCCTCGTACGCGATGCCCTCGGTGCGCGCGATCTCGTCGGTGAGGGCCTGGCTGTACTGGCAGAGGCGGAGCTTGATCAGCGTGTTGCGCCGGGCCCGCGCGGCCGTGCACTCGCGCAGGAACCGCAGCCCCCAGGTGTACAGCCGCAGGTCCCGGCCGAGGCGCATCCGGATGGCGGTCTCGTGGCCCAGCAGTGAGCGCCACAGCATCCGGGGCGCCCGCGGCGAGGCCCAGGCGAAGGAATGGCCGGGGGCGATGATGCCGGCGTTGCCCGACGTCGCGTCGAGGCCGAGGGCCTCCTGCGCCTCGACCACCGTGACCTCGTGGCCGTCCCGGGCCATGAAGTAGGCGGCCGTGACGCCGGCGATGCCGCCGCCGAGGACGAGGACCCTCACCGGCGACGCCTCAGGCCACCCCGAGCCGCGCGCGCGCCAGCCGGGTCCCGGCCACCAGCCGCTTGAGCTTCTCGAACGCGAGCCACCGGGGCACCGGGAAGAAGCCGCAGTCCGGCACCGCCGACAATCGCTCGACGGGGATGAAGCGGGCGCACTGCTCCAGCCGCCCGGCGACGTCCTCGGGGCTCTCCAGATAGAACGACTTGACGTCGACCACGCCGCAGGCCACCTCGCGATCGACGCCCAGCTCCTTCCAGTCCTCGATCTCGGCCATCTCGCGGTTGGCGTACTCGAAGACGAACTGCTGGCAGCGGGCCGCCTGCAGCGCCGGGAACATCCACCGGTACGACCGCTTGCCCCGCGGGCGGGACAGCAGATTGCCGAAGCAGACGTGGTAGGCGAGCTTGGCGCGCACCCCGTCCACGCAGGCGTTGAACATCTTCACGTACTCGTCGATCTGCCCGGGGACGATGGCGGCCGACGGCTCGTCCACCTGGATGAAATCGGCGCCGGCCGCCGCCAGCGCCTTCAGCTCGGCGTTGACGGCGGGGACGAGGTCCCAGCACAGGGCCAGACGATCGTTGGCGTACGCATCCCCCGGCCGGGTCTGGACGTGGATGGACAGCGTCACCGGCCCCGGGCAGGTCGCCTTCACCGGGCGCTCGGTCTGGGACGTGAGGTACGTGAAGTCGTCGACGAGGCCCAGGCCCTGGCTGATCCGGATCTTCGACGTCGCCCGGTACCGGGGCACGCTGTCGTAGGCGTAGAGGCCCGTCTTGCGAAGCGGCTCCAGGGTCTCCAGGCCCTCCATCCGCCCGTAGAAGCTCTGCACGAAGAAGAACCGCCGCATCTCGCCGTCGCAGACCACGTCGACCCCGGCCCGCTCCTGGTCGCGGATCGCCAGCTGAGTGGCGTCGTCGAACGTTTCCCTGACGTCGGTCTGGCCGTAGTCGCCGGCCTTGATGCGGTCGAGCGCCGTCCAGAACCAGCCGGGGAAGCCGTGGCTTCCGATCACGTGGGTGGGCAGGATCGGCAACGTCATCGATGCTCTCGCGAGAGCCGTATGATAGCGCAACCGGGCTGCGCGCAGCGGGACTCGTGAGGCGTCAGCCCAGCAGCTTGAAGAGCGCCTCCACCACTCGGGGGTCGTAGAGGCCGCGCGCGCAGCTGCGCCGGATCTCGTCGAGCGCCGCATCGCGCGCCAGGGCGTCGCGATAGGGGCGCCACGAGGTCAGTGCGTCGTAGGCGTCGGCGACGACGACGATGCGGGCGCCGAGCGGGATGCAGTCCCCCCGCAGCCGCTCGGGGTACCCGGAGCCGTCCAGCATCTCGTGGCTCGAGCGGATGATCGAGAGCACGCGCTCGCTCTGGTACCCCATCGTCCGGAGCAGGCGCTCGCCGGCCTCGGGGTGCCGCTTGACCGCCTCGTACTCCGAGCCCCCGAGCGACCCGCGGCGGTTGAGGAGGTGATGCGGCACGATCTCCATGCCGATGTCGGCCAGGTAGCCGGCGCGGAGCACCTCCATGCGCTCGGTATCGGCCAGGCCGAGGACGTCGGCGATGGCGTAGGCGAGGACGGCCACGGTGGTCGAGTGCCCGATCCGGCAGTCCCGGGCCTCGATCGGCAGGAGCAGGTCGGCCGGCACCTGGATGCGGTCCACGCAGTAGCGGTACTCGTTGTAGAAGCCCTCGGGGATCTTCTCGCGGTCGGCCAGCGGGTCCCGGAGCCGGATGACCTCGAAGGCCTCGATGCGCTTGCGCTTGCCCTTGATGCTGATCGTCCCGTTCGAGTCCAGCCGCATGCGCGCCTCGGCGTAGGCGACCTTGAAGTGCACGTGGTTGGGGTCGAGCCGGAGCGCCCGCTCGAAGTACTGCAGCGCCTCCACCGGCTCGTCCAGCTCCTGGTGGAGCTGTCCGATCCGGAAGAACCGCTCGGCGTCGGTGGCGCCGCCGGTCATCTGCTCGTGCAGGGTCTCCAGCTGGCGCTCGCGCTCGGTGTCGCGGACCTCGCGCAGCGGGAGGTCCCGCTTCTTCTGCGCGTCGACGTACCGGGCCACGTCCTCGTAGGTGTACCGGTCGATCAGGATCCGGCCCGGCGGCGCCAGCTTCTCCAGCCGCGCGGCGAGGTTCACCACGTCGCCGATGGCGGTGTAGGTCTGCCGCCGGGAGCCGATGAGCCCGGTGATCGCCAGGCCCGAGGCGACGCCGATCCGCATGGTCCACGGGTAGTCGCCGGCCGCCACCCGCTCCTGCATCTTGATCGCGGCGAGGACGGCCTGGAGCCGGTAGGCGTCGCTGTCGATCGGCGCCCCGAACTCGCACATGGTGCCGTCGCCCATGTACTTGTCGATGTGCCCGCGGTAGGCCAGGAGGATCGGCTCGATGTCGGCCAGGTAGCGATTGAGGTCGCGGATGACCAGCTCGGGCGGCCGGTCCTCGGGGTAGCTGGTGAAGCCGCTGAGGTCCGAGAAGAGCACCGCGACGTTCCGCTTCTCCGTGCGCAGCCGCCCCTCGATGATGAGGTTCACGACCGAGGCGTCCATCGTCGCGTAGAGGGTGTCCTCCACCTTGCTCTTCATCGCCTCCACCGCGCGCTTGGAGGCCTCCAGCTCCTCGGTCCGGTCGCGCACCCTGGCTTCGAGATTGTCGCCGTAGTCCTTCAGCGTCTGGTTGGCCTGGGTCAGGTCCTGCTGGCGCTGGAGCAGCTCGACGTTCAGGGCCGCGGTCGTGCGCGCCTCGTCGGCCAGCTTCTCTTGCAGCCGGCCCACGACCGCGCCGGCGAGGATCAGGAAGCCGGCCCACGCCGCGATGTACGTGTACACGTCGTACGGTGTGCCGCCGACCTGGAACGCCTCCGGGAACAGCACGACGTAGACCGTGATCATGAGCGCGCAGAACAGCGCCCCCAGCACCGCTTGCCGGCGCCCCAGGTAGTAGCCGGCCAGGATGATCGGCAGGAAGTAGAAGTTGAGGAACGCCAGCTTCGTGGGAACGAAATAGTTGACGAGCGCCGTGCTCAGCAGCGTCGCCAGCACGAAGAGATTTTCAAAATTCTCGAGCAGGTAGCGCTTGGTCCGGTCCACGGCGCAGCCCCTCGGAGGCAAATCCCGGACCACCCCTGCCCCGCCCGTCAAAGCACCGAGATGTCGGACGTCCCGGCGCCGTGGGGGCTCCAGTGCGCACCGCGTGACGAGCGACTGACCGGACTCGACCCCGAATATCGTCATGAAACTGACCACCACCACCATGGATCATCCAGCCCCGGTGGGGAGAGTCGACGACGCCTGGAATCCCTGCTTGTCTGGCGGCGATTTGCGTGACGCCTGACGTGGCGCCCTGGTTGCACCAATCGTCGCTCCGGTATGACCAGGGGGACGGCGATCCGCGTGCACGAGGCGCTGACCAGTGCCATCGCCCCCGCCGTCTGTGCGGCTGCACGCGACGTGGCCGCCACCGGCCCGGGCCACGTCTGGATCGACCTGGAGGACGTGAAGGTGACGGACGTCGTGGGGCTGGCGGCAACGCTGCAGACGTGCCGATTCCTGCACGCCCGCGGAGCCCGCGTGTCGGTGATGCCGAGCGCCGCGGTGCACCGGGCTCTTCTCGGGGCGGCCATCCTGGACGAGCTGCCCCTGGAACGGCCGGGCGTGGCCCCGTGCGAGGGCACGCCGATCGTCGAGCTGAGGACGCACGATGACGCGCCGGCCGTGGCCGCCGCCACCACGCGGCTGGACGTCCGGCCCCCGGCGTGGGACGAGCTGGAGCTCATCGCCGAGTGGGCGAAGGAGCCGCTGCTCGACGAGATGGTCGGCAGCTCGCTGCTCTATCTGTGCCGCCACCTGGGGCCGTATCACCCCGAGGTCGTCGCCCACGCCCAGCACGATCCGAGGGCACTCACCCTGATCGTGCACCCGCGCGGCGGGCCACCCGCGGGCTTCGTGCGGCTGTACGGCGTCAACCTCGCCGAGGGATTCGGCTTCCTGGAGACCGCCCTGGTCGATCGCCGGGCGCTCCGGACCGGGCTCGGCATCGAGGCCTCCCGCCTCGTCGTCGCCTGGGCGATGGACGCCCTGGGTCTCCGGCGTGTCGAGGCCAAGGTGTACGCGTACAACGTGCTGAGCGTCAACTCGCTGCGCCGCAACGGCTTCACGCAGGAGGGCGTGCTGCGCCGGGCCCGGACCTGGGTCGGGCGGCAGTGGGACATTCTCGTCTTCGCGATCCTGGAGGAGGAGATGCGCCGGCAGCGCGCGCGGGAGGGATTCCCGCACATGGGGTACTGGCCGCGCGATGACCGCCCATAAGCTCGTCCCCCTCCTCGCGCTCGGCCTGAACCTCCTGCTGCTGGGCAGCGCGCTCGCCGCCGACCGCCGCGGCTCCCGTAACGTGGTGTTCGCCTATCTGGCCGCGTGCCTCGCGCTCTGGAACCTCGGCGTCTTCGGCCTTCGCTGGACGACCGACCCGGCCACGGCGCTGCTGTGGCAGCGCATCCTGCATCTCGGCGTCATCCCGATCCCGGTGCTCTTCTACCACTACGTGCTGGTCCTCCTCGATCTGCCGCGGCGGCGCTCGCTCGTCGGCGGGTACGTCCTCTGCGGCGGCTTCCTGGCGCTCAGCGCGACGCCGGCACTCATCGGCGGCGTGCGCGACACGCCCTGGGGCTTCGTGCCTGCCGCCGGCCCGCTGTACGCGCCGTTCTTCGTGTTCCTCCAGAGCTACCTCGTCCTCGGCCTGGTCCGGCTCGTCCTGGCCTACCGCCGTCAGACCTCGAGCTTCCGGCGCAACCGCACGGCCCTCGTCATCGTGGGCGCCGTGGTGAGCCTGCTCGGCGGAGCCGTGGACTTCGTGCGCTTCATCCTCGACTGGGCTTGGCTGTACCCGATCGGCATTCCGACCAACGCCTTCTTCGCCCTGGCCCTCGGCGTGGCCATCGTCCGCTACCGGCTGATGGACGTCGGCACGCTCGTGCGCCGCGTCGTCCTCTACCTCGCGACGTCGGCCGCGCTGGCGCCTGTGCTCTTCCTGGGGCTGTACGCCGTGGACCTCGTCCTGGTGCGACGACCGGCCGCCGGCGGCGACGAGCTCGGGCTCCTCGTCCGCGACGGCCTCATGCTGCTGCTCGTCTTCACGGTCGCGCTCCCGCTGCTCCGGCGGCTCGAGCTGGCGCTCGAGCGCCTCATGTTCCGCCGCCAGCACGGCGTGCGCGACCTGCTCGCCGCGCTCGGCCGGGAGCTGCCGTCGCTGCTGGATCCGGTTGCGCTCGCCCGCACGCTGACCACGCGCCTGGTCAGCGACGTCCCCGCGCGTCACGCCAGCCTCCACCTCCGCGACGCCGCGACGGCGGCGCTGGTGCCGACCTGGGCAGCGATATCGCCGGACGTCGACGAGGCCGGGACGGCGGTCGCCATCGAGGAGCCGGTGGCAGTCTGGCTCGCCATGACCGGGCAGACCCTGATCGTCGAGGAGACGAGCTTTCCCGGTCAGGCCTACGAGCGGCTGCGCCCGCCCGTGGCCAAACTCGAGCGCTCGCGAACCGCCTTGCTGGTCCCGCTGCTGCTCGACGGCGAACTACGCGCGGTGCTGGCGCTCGGCGAAAAGCTCTCGGGGGAGATCTATTCCGGCGGGGAGATCGAGGTGCTGGAGACGCTCATGGGCGAGACCGCCGTCGCGCTCAAGAACGCCCGGCTCTACCAGGACGTGCGCGAGCAGATGGAGGAGGTCCGGCGCACCCAGGAGCAGCTCTTTCAGACGGCCAAGCTCGCGGCCGTCGGCGAGATGGCCGCTGGCATCGCGCACGAGCTGAACAGCCCGCTCATGGTCATTCTCGGGCACAGCGGCCTGCTGGAGCGCGAGCTGCCGGCCGGCTCCCGCGCCGCCGAGCAAGCCGCCACGATCGCCGGCGAGGCCACCCGGGCCGGCAAGATCGTTCGCGACGTCCTCGACTTCGCCCGCCGGCGCGAGCCCACCCGCGACCTGGTGGCTCTCGACCAGCTCGTCGACCGCGCGCTGGCCCTGTTCGAGGGACGCCTGCAGCGAGCGCGCGTCGAGGTGGCCCGGGTCTTCGACGGGGGGCCGCCGCTCCTGCCAGGCGACCGGGATCAGCTGACCCAGGTGTTCATCAATCTCATCGGCAATGCCATCGACGCGATGCCGGAGGGTGGATTGCTCACGATCGAGACCGGGCTCTATGGCGGCGACAACGGCCACCGGTACGCGGGGGTGGACGTCGCCGACACCGGCCACGGCATCCCGGCCGAGCGCCTGCCGCACGTCTTCGAGTCTTTCTATACGACGAAGCCGGAGGGTTCCGGCACCGGCCTCGGCCTGCCCATCAGCCGGCGAATCGTCGATGCCCACGGTGGCACGCTGGAGGCCGACAGCGCCCCCGGCCGCGGCACCCGCATGCGGGTCCGGTTGCCGATGCCGGAGCGTGGGTGAGGCGATCGGGCGGCTCCGGCTGAGCCTCCCGGCTCAGCCGGAGATGACGCCGGCGAAGTTCACACGAAGAGCTGGGGACTGCCGGCGCGGTGGCTGTCCGGCCCCGACGCCTGGTCGCCGTTGGCGCGGACCGCGTCCCGGTGCCGCCACCATTCCTGGTACGGATCCGTGACGCTGCGCGATCGCCTGCGCCGGAAGAACATCAGCGCGGCGCACCCCATCGAGAGCGCGGCGCCGATCGCCCAGGGGCGCCAACCCGCCACCGTTGCCCTGACGACTCGTTCGACCATGTCCCTGTCCCCACGTGATGGCCGCGTGGTAGTCACGCAAGGAACGGGGTTGGCAACAGCCGTGCCGGAGGCGGGAATGGACGATCCGGCGCGCTCTTGCGCGATGCCGCTGGAGCCGAGCTGGTCAGCCTCTGATCGTGGCGACGGCGCGCCTGACCACGAATTGCTCAGCCAGGCCCGAGGCTAGTTCTTGAGCTCCATGTCCTCGTAGGACGGGAACGGGCTCATCCAGACGTCCGTGATCGTGTGCCGGGCCACCCGGGGCCCGACGCCCATGAGGACGCGCAGGTCCATGACCGGCGCGAACATCACGCGATCGATCGTGAGCTGCTGGATCTTGAACAGCAGCGCCTCCCGCTTCTTGGGATCGCGCTCGCCCGCCTGCTGCACGAACAGGTCGTCGATGTCGGGATAGCCCCCGTACGCGTAGGCGCCCTTGGACTGGATGAACGCCTCCACCCGGCTGGCGGCGTTGCCGGAGTTGCCCACCGCGGTCATGAACACGCCGCGCAGCTTCTTGTCCCGCCAGTCCGCGTAGAACGCCGCGCGCTCGATCGGGCGCATCCGCATGCGGATGCCGGCCGCCGTCAGGTAGTTCAGCACCGACTCGGCCACGGTCGGGAACCCCGGAATCGGGACGAACTCGCCGGCGTCGAGCCCGTTCGGGTAGCCGGCCGCCGTCAGCAATTGCCGGGTCTTCTGGGCATCGTAGGGCGGCGGCTCGACCTGCAGCGCGAAGTCCATGACGCGGGGCACGATCACGCCGGCGGGCGGGCAGAAGCCGAGGCACGCCGCCTCGTTGATCGCCTGGCGGTTCAGCGCGTGGTTCACCGCCAGCCGCAGCCGCTTGTCGTGCCAGGGCGATTTCGTGTCCCACTGCTCGGCGAACTCGATCCAGAAGATCGACGCGTGCTTGGAGGACACGATCTGCATGCGCGGGTCGCGCTTGACGCCCTCGGCGTCGGGGCCGTCGAGCGCGACCACGATGTCGGCCTCGCCGCTTTTCAGCATGACGGCGCGCGTGGTCGATTCGGGGACACTCTTCAGCACGAGCGTCTTCAGGTGGGGCACGCGGCGCCAGTAGCCGGGGTAGGCCTCCAGCACGACCTCCACGCCGGGCTTGTGGCTCACGAACTTGAAGGGGCCGGCGCCGACGGGATGCTTCTTGAAGCCGTCCTCCCCGACCTGGGTCAGGTACTTCTTGGGCACGACGATCCCGGCCGCGGTGGCCGTGGTGCCGAGGAACGTCATGAAGTCCGGCCACGGCTCCTTGAGATGGAAGCGCACCACCAGCGGATCGACGGCCTCGACCTGCCGGACGCGGTCGTGCAGGATCTTCGCCCCGGCGCCCCTGTACCGCTCGAAGCTGAACTTCACGTCCTCGGTGGTCACCGGGTCGCCGTTGTGGAACTTCAGCCCGGCGCGCAGCTTGAACTCGTACGTCTTGCCGTCCGCGCTCTCCTTCCACGACTCCGCGAGGCTCGAGCCCATCTTGTGCGGCGGATACGGGCGCACCAGCGCATCGTGGATCGCGTAGAGAATGCCGAAGGGCGTGATCTGGGGCGGCGCCGTGGACGGATCGAACCAGCTGGGCGCGATCGTCACGTGAAACGCCACGACGGCCTGTCCGGCCGGCGTCTGCGCGCGGGCCGGCGGTGTCACGGCGAGGATGACGCCCAGCACGAGCGGCAGGGCGAGTGGACGGGGCCAGGGCCGGATCCGGAATGGAATCATGACGTCCCTCCAGGACGACTGGTCCGCGCTGGCCCGGAGGATGGGCCAGGATCAGCGCGACGTCAAGCCGTCCCGGCCGGTGGGGGTCCTGCCTCGATCGGAAGCTCGATGGTGAACGTCGCCCCTCGGGGCGGCGCGCTGGCGACGGTCAGCGTCCCGCCGTGCTCGCGGATGATGCCGTACGAGATGCTGAGGCCGAGGCCGGTGCCGTCGCTCTTCGTCGTGACGAACGGGTCGAAGACCCTGGACATGGTGTCGGCCGGGATGCCGGGCCCGGTGTCCTCGACCTGGATGCACACCCGGGCCGGATCCGTGCGATGCACGGAGATGTGCAGGCGGCGCTCGCCCTCCACCTCGGCCATGGCCTGCTTGGCGTTCGTGACGAGGTTGACCAGGACCTGCTGCAGCTGATTGGCATCCGCCCACACCGGCGGCAGCCCGGGCGTGATGTCCGTCCGCACTTTCACGTCGGCGACGTGCAGCTCGCCGAACGTCAGCGCCAGCACCTTGTCGGTGAGCTCGGCCAGGTCCACCCGCGTCTTCTCCAGCGGCATCTGCCGCCCGAAGGTCAGCAGGCTGCGCACGATGTACTGGGCGGCGTTGATCGCCTCGCGCATGAGGCGGACGTGGTGCTGCACCGGCTCCGGCGCGCCCGCCTCGATCATGTCCGCGGTGCCGACGAGCACGGTGAGCGGGTTGTTCAGCTCGTGGGCCACGCCCGCCACCAGCTCGCCCAGCGCCGAGAGCTTGGCGGCCTGCAGCATCTGCTGCTGGGCGAGCGTCAGCCGCAGCTTCTGATCCTCCACGACCTCCTCGAGGCGCTGGGCCGCCGCCCGCGCCTCCTCGAACAGCCGCGCGTTGTCGACGGCGTAGGCCGTGTAGGTCATCAGCGCGTTCAGGAACTGCAGATCGGTCGTGGTGAACGCCTGCGAGGGCACGCCGGGAGCGCTTTCCTTCTTGGCCAGGTTCACCACGCCGACGATCCGGTCGCCGACCCGCAGCGGCACGCAGATGAAGGAGCCGCCGCCGTACTTGGGGTCGTTGATCTTGGCGAACCGCGGATCCTTCTCGATGTCCTCGACCAGGACGGCCTCGCCCATCTGCACCACCCGCCCGGCGATCCCCTCCCCGACCTTCACCTCGACGTGCGGCCGCTGCTCCTGGTCGTCGAGGCCGCGGCCGACGGCGATTCGGAGCACCTCGCGCTCGCGATCGAGCAGCATGATCGAGCCGATGGTGGCGCTCACCGCTCGCATCGTGCGCTCCAGCACGTGGGCGAGCAGGTCCTCGATCTTCGGGATCCGCGCCGCCATCTCGACCATGTCGTTGAGGGTGCCGAGCTTGAAGACCAGGTCCTCGAGCCGCTCGGTCGAGGCCCGCAGCTCGCGCAGCATGCCGCTGAACGCGTTGGCGATGTCGCCGATCTCGTCGATCCGCCCGAGGCCGGGGACGATCGAGGACTGCTCCGCCGGCGAGGCGACGACCTCCGACGCCCGCCCCTCCACCACCCGGCCGAGATCCGCGATGCGATCGGAGATCCGATCGACCAGCTGGCGAAAGACGACGAAGCCGAGCAGCGCGATGATCACGGCCAGCAGGACGCCGACCTGGGCCAGGGTTTCGCCGAGCCGGTCGAAGTGCCACATGAAGAAGGCGAACAGCAGCAGGGGCAGCAGGGAGATCAGCGCGAAGATCGCGTCCGCAGCCCGACGGAGACCCCCGGGCCGTTGAGACCCCATGTGGACTCCCCTCATGTGGCGCCTTCTGTGCGACGAGACCAGTCTAGGCCGAGGGCCCCGTCAAACCGAAGGAAAAGGGCCACGGCGCGGGCGCGCGAGCCAGAAGCAGACCGAGCCGGCCGCGCAGAAGCCGACGGCGATCAGGAAGGCGATGCGGTAGCTCCCGGTGAGGTCGTGCAGGGCGCCGGCGAACCACGGCGCCACGCCGCCGCCGAGGCCGTTGCCCACGCTCAGGATGCCGTAGATGGCGCCGAACCGCCGCCCCGGAAAGAGCTGGGACGCCATCGCGGTGATGATGGGCCCCCGGGCGCCGAAGCCGAGGCCGAAGAAGAGCGCATACGCATAGAGGGCTGCCGCGTGGGGCCACACCTCGAGCGTGAGCAGGCAGAGCGTGCCCACCGCCGTGCAGGCGTAGGAGATGGTGGCCGAGGTGACGCGCCCGATGCGATCGGCCGCGATGCCGAACCCGATCCGGCCCACCACCGAGAGCAGCCCGGTGAGCCCGAAGATGCCCGCCACGAACAGGCGCGGGAAGCCCTGGTCCACGGCGAAGGCCACCTGATGGGTGACGACCGAGAACACGGCCAGCGGCGTGCACAGGTAGGCGAAGAAGAGCGCCCAGAAGGCCCCCGTCCGGAGGGCGTCGCGGATCTCGCGATCCGGGACCGCGGGCGCCGGGGTGGATTCCCCTGCCCCGGCGCGGACCCGCGCCGTCACCGCCGGCGCATCCCGCACTCCCAGCCAGACGAGGGGCACGAGCACGACGAGGGTGCCCGCGCCCAGGACGAGGTAGGCGGCACGCCAGCCATACCCGGCGATCAGCCACTGGGCCAGCGGCCCGACCACCAGCACGCCCGCCCCCATGCCCGAGAAGGCCACGCCCATCACGCTGCTGCGCCGCTCGGCGACCCACCGCGCGATCAGGGCCCCGGTCGGCACCCAGCTCACCGCGCACACCCCGGCGGCGGCCAGCCCCCCGGTGACGAGGTAGAGCGACCACAGCGATCCGATCCGGCTCGAGAGGACACACGCGACGCCGAGCACGCATGCCCCGCCGAGCATGACCCGCCGCGGTCCCAGGCGGTCCACCAGCAGGCCCACCGCCGGTGACAGCGCGCCCTGCACGATCGCCGAGATCGAGAACGCCGCCGCCGTCGCGCCCCGCGACCACCCGAACTCCTCCAGCAGCGCCACGTAGAAGACCGGGAACGAGAAGTAGAGCCCGGAGGAGATCGCCAGGGTGACCCACACCGCGCCGACCACCACCCAGGGCACGAGGGCCGCGCGGCCGCCACGGGCGGAGGTCGGCATCGGGCCATCATAAACTCCTCGTCCTCGTCCCCGAGCGTTCGGCGCGCGAGCCCACCGCCGCTCACCACGCACGGCGTGGTAGGGTCGGCGGCGTGGTCGCGCTTCTCCTTGGCGTGGTCCTCCTGGTGGCGGCGGCCGATGCCAGCGCCGAGACGCCCCCCCGCCGATCGCTCACCGGCCGCCTGCTCGTCGCGACCGAGGCGATGCGCGACCCGCGGTTCGCCCGGACGGTGATCTACATGGTGCGGCACACCGAGAAGGGCGCGTTCGGGCTCATCGTCAACCTGCCCATGGCCGAGGTCCCGTTCGAGCGGGCGCTGCGGCCGTTCGGCCTCGAGGTGCCGCCCGACGCCGGCGACGTCAGGGTCCACTACGGCGGGCCCGTCGACGAGCGGCGCGGCTTCGTGCTCCACACACCCGACTGGACCGGCGAGCGCACCACGGTCGTGGACGGCAGCTTCGCGCTCACCGAGGACCCCGCGGTGCTCCAGGCGATGGCCCGGGGCACGGGCCCACGGCGGGCCCTCTTCTTCCTGGGCCACGCCGGCTGGGCGCCCGGGCAGCTCGACGCCGAGCTGGCGACCGGCGCCTGGGCCATCGCCCGCGCCGACGAGCGGCTCGTGTTCGACGAGGACTCGACGCAGAAGTGGATCGACGCCATGACCCGCCGGCTGCTCGATCTGTGATGACTCTCGTGGAATCCGGTGACGCCGGGGGTCGGGCACGGGGGCCGCGCCCAACCCCCAGCGTCACCACGTTTCACGAGATTCATTAGCGGGCAGGCCGCTTGACGCGCTCGCCCTCGCGGTCGCCGTCTCCGGCGCGTCGTTCGCGCCATCGCTCGCCGAAGCCCAGTTCCAGGGGTTCCTCAAGATCCCCGGTCTCCCGGGCGAGTCGACGGACGATAAGCACCAGAACGAGATCGATCTGATCTCGTACACCCAGACCGCGGGCGGCAAGGGCTGCTTCAGCGCGGTCGCCGTCAAGAGCCTCGACAGAGCGAGCCCCGGGCTGGCCGTGCTCGCCGTGGCCAGGCAGGTGGTGAGTCCGGTGACGGTGACGCTGGTCAAAGCCGCGGAGACGCCCCTCGAGGTCTTCGTGGCGGTGCTCGAGAAGGTCAGCATCGGCACGGTGGAACTGGTCGAGGTGGACGGAGACCCGCTCCCGGTGGAGCGCGTGACGCTGCTGCCGCGGCGCGCGACACTCACCTACCGGCAGCAGAACATCGACGGGAGCCTCGGCGAGCCGACCACCACGTTCGTCACTTGCAAGTGACCGCGGCTCGCCCGCCGCTGCGCGCCGCCGTCGCCGACCCGTAAGAACCTGACGGCGGGCCAGGCCAGTGCCCCGAGTCAGAAATCCGCGCGCAATGCCGTCGCTCCGGCGGTCGGCGAACTTCTGACTCGGGGCGCTAGGCGGCGGTCACCCCGCCGTCCACCGGCAGGGCGGCGCCGGTCACGAACGACGCCTCGTCGGAGAGCAGGAAGAGCGCGGCGCTGGCGACCTCCTCGGGCCGACCCGTGCGCCCCAGGGGCACGGCGCCGGCGGCCCGCCGGCGCACGAGATCCTCGGGATCCATGCCCGCCGTCGACTTCTGATCGGGCCGCGCCACGAACACGCGCAGCATCGGCGTGTCGATCGGACCCGGGCAGATGGCGTTCACGCGGATCTTCTCGGGAGCCAGCCGCACGGCCAGGCTCCGCACGAAGCCGACGACGCCGAACTTGCACATCGAGTACACCGGGCTGTACGACGAGCCCTGCAGCCCGGACGTGGACGCCGTGTAGAGCAGGCTCCCGCCGCCGCGCGCCCGCAGCTCGGGGATCGCCGCCTCCGTGGTGACCAGCACCGTCCGGAGGTTCAGGTCGATGGCGAGCTCGAACGCCTGCATGTCGATGCCCTCGACCGCGGCCGGCCCGGGATGGCCCACGTGGTTCCAGACGAAGTCGAGCCCCTTGAACCGATCGCGCGTCTCCCAGACGATCCGGCGGGAGTCGTCGTCCCGGGTGAGATCCGCCACGATCCCGTGCGCCGTCCCGCCGGCCGCGGTGATCTCCTTGACGACCTCCTCGACCCTCGACGCGGCGACGTCGACCACGGCAACCTGGGCCCCCTCGCGGGCAAAGCGCAGGGCGCCCGCGCGTCCCATGCCGGAGCCGGCCGCCGTCACGATCCCGATCTTTCCCGCCAGGCGCATGAGAGATCCTCCCCTCGACGATGGCGCGCTCGGCCCGCGCCTCACGCCGGCGAAGCGAGGATACGGAATTCGAAGCCGAAGGGGAAGGCGTCAGGGCGTGTCGATGGCGGCGAGGAGCTCTGCCACGACGGCACGCACGCCCGCGCTCGAGTCGTCGCGGGCGGCGCTGAGCGGCCCGCGGCGCCGGGGGCGACGCCGCCCGGGAGCGCCACCGGGACGTACAGCTCGATCGTCCGCCCCAGGCCGACCTCGAAGAGGTTCTCGGTCGTGCGCGCCTGGTGCAGGCGGGCGACGACCCGCCCACCGAGCGCCTCCCGCAGCGCCGCGTTGTCGGTGAACCGCCGAGCAGGCGGGGCTCGTCCGACCACAGGATCTGCATGTCCGGCCCGTAGATCTTCACCCGGACGATCTCGGGATTGGCCAGCGCCCGGCGATACAGCGCCGCGAACCTGGCCTGGGCCTCGGCGGTGTGCCAGTCGCGGAAGTCGTGCGGGCGCAAGACCGCGGCGGCGTCGGTCCGGACCTGCCGCGCCGTCGCCGCGCGCTCCCACGCCAGCAGGTCCTCGCGCAGCAGGGACCACTGCACTCCGACCTGGACGGCGGTGATCAGCGCGATGACGACGAGGCTCAGTAGGGTCGTGACGACGGCCGGGGCACTTGCCGTCACCCTTCCTTGCGAGGACCGCGCCGGGATCAGCGGGCGCGCGGAGGGCGCGCGAGCCAGAACCAGGTCGGCACCGGGCCGCCACAGGCGGGCGGGCGGCCCGGCGGTCCATCCCCCGAGGTACCGGGCCCGGCCTCCTATAAAGGCGCGCGCCCGAGCGCCGGTCTGGTATCAAGAGAGGAGATGTCCACCGTGCTGGCCAGGACCCCGCCCCCCGCCGCCGCGCCGAAGGCCGCCGTCTCCGCCGTCGAGATGGGCGCCCGCCAGCGGGAGATCTCGGTCTCCGAGTTCTTCACCAAGAACCGCCACCTCCTCGGCTTCGACAATCCGCGGAAGGCGCTCCTCACCTGCGTCAAGGAGGCCGTCGACAACGCGCTCGATGCGTCCGAGGAGGCGGGCATCCTGCCCGACGTCGTCGTCACGGTGGAGGTGGCGCCGAGCAACGGGACGGCCCCGCCGCCGGCCAGCCAGGCGACCCGCTTCCGCGTGACGGTCACCGACAACGGCCCCGGCATCGTCCGCCAGCAGATTCCGCCCATCTTCGCCAAGCTCCTCTACGGCTCGAAGTTCCACCGGCTGCGCATGAGCCGGGGCCAGCAGGGCATCGGCATCTCCGCCGCCGGCATGTATGCCCAGCTCACGACGGGCAAGCCCGTGCAGATCACCTCGCGCACCGGGGCGCGGGCGGCGGCCCACTACTTCGAAGTCTCCATCGACACCAAGACGAACGAGCCGAGGATCTTCGAGAACAAGAAGATCGAGTGGGAGCACCCCCGCGGCACGCAGGTGACGCTCGAGATCGACGGGCGTTACCAGAAGGGCCGCGCCTCGGTGGACGAGTACCTCGAGCAGGTCGCCATCGCCAACCCGCACGTGGACCTCGTCTACCACACGCCGGAGGGCGACACGCGGAAGTACCCGCGGACGATCCACGAGCTGCCGCCCCAGCCGCGCGAGATCAAGCCGCATCCCTACGGCATCGAGTTCGGCGTGCTCCTGCGAATGCTGCACGACACCCGGAGCCACGCGCTGGCCGGCTTCCTCGCCGGCGACTTCAGCCGGGTCTCCCCCGTGCTCGCCCAGGAGATCTGCAAGACCGCCGGGCTCTCGCCGAATGCGCGGCCGCGCAACATCCACGGCGAGGAGGCCGAGGCGCTCTACAAGGCGATCCAGGCGACGAAGATCATGGCGCCGCCGTCGAACTGCATCTCGCCCATCGGCGAGAGGGCGATCCTGCACGGCCTGTACAAGCAGATCAAGGGCGAGTTCTACACGGCGGTGACGCGGCCGCCGGCCGTGTACCGCGGCAACCCGTTCATCATCGAGGCGGGCCTGGCGTACGGCAAGGGGCCGGACCAGGCGGCGGCCACCGCGAACGCGCCCGCGGTCCCGCTCGCCGAGGGCGAGCAGCAGGACGACGGCGGCGAGCTGGCCCGCGTCATCCGCTACGCCAACCGCGTGCCGCTGCTCTACCAGCAGTCGGCCTGCGCGACCTTCAAGGCCGCGCTGGAGACCGCCTGGCGGAACTACGGCATCGCCCAGTCCCGGGGCGCGCTGCCGGCCGGCCCCATGGTGGTGTTCGTGCACATGGCCTCGGTCTGGGTGCCGTTCACCAGCGAGTCGAAGGAAGCGATCGCCGACTACGACGAGATCCGCAAGGAGATCAAGCTCGCGCTGCAGGAGTGCGGGCGCCGGCTCGGCGTGTTCCTGAGGAAGCGCGAGCGGGCCAAGAGCGAGTTCCGCCGGCGCAACATCTTCGAGCTGTACATCGAGGAGGTCGTCGAGGCCTGCGCCCGGCTGAAGGGCGGCAAGCTGGCCAAGGACAAGCTCAAGACCCAGCTCCAGAAGATCGCCGCGAAGCGCACCGGCGGCAGCCGGACCGACGAGATCCTGGGCCGCGACAGCGGGCCGGAGGGCCTCCCCCACTCGATCATCGTCACGCCCGACGGCCCCGAGGGCGAGGCGCCGGCGCTGCCGGGCGCCGACGTCGCGCCGCCGGAAGAGGCCGCGGCGGAGGCGGCCGGTCCCCCGCCGGCGCGGCCGAAGGGCAAGGCCCACCCGGCCACGCCGCCGAAGAAGGCCAAGCGCCCGGCCGCAGCGGCCAAGCACCCGGTGACGGCGGCCAGGCGCAGCACCACGGCGAGCAAGCGCAAGAAGAGATAGAAGGAAGCATGGCCAAGGCGAAGACACCCGGCACGGTCGAGAAGAAGCTCATCGGCGTGGCGGACACGGTCATCACGGCCGCCGACCGGAGTAAGGACCCCACGCTCACGATCCCCGTGCGCAGCCTCGCCAACGTCAACTTCAACGAGAAGCGCGGCATCATCGAGCTGGGCAAGCGCAAGCAGGCGCGCACGTTCTTCAACGTGGGCATGGCGAAGAAGTTCATGCAGACGGTGCTGGTGGCCGATGCCCTGTCCGAGCTGCAGCGGGCCAACCTCACGACCTCGCTGCGGGAGATCTACTACCGCACCAAGCACACCATGAAGGGCTCGCACGAGAACACCTTCGACAACCAGAACGAGTCCGACCCGCTGATCGAGGACCTCGAGGTCTCGCTGGCCGCGCTCCGCGAGGAGCTCCACGTGCGCGCCGAGAACGCCGGCAGCATCGTGGGGCCCGTCGTGTTCGGCGACGACGGCGACCGGGTGGACTGCGCGCGCCTGGGCAAGGGCGGCTACTCGGTGCCCTCCATCGTGGAGCCCGAGTACATCGAGATCCGGCGCTGCACGGCCGACTTCGTCCTGCTCGTCGAGAAGGGCACCCAGTGGAACCGCCTGTCGGAGGACAAGTTCTGGCGCCGCTACAACTGCGTGCTGCTGACCGGCAACGGCCAGCCACCCCGCGGCGTCCGCCGCCTGGCCCGCCGCCTGCACGAGGACTACAGGATCCCCGTCTACGTCCTCGTCGACAACGACCCCTGGGGCTACTACATCTACTCCGTCGTCAAGCAGGGCTCGATCAACCTGGCGTTCGAGAGCGAGCGGATGGCCATCCCCAAGGCCAAGTTCATCGGCCTGTCCAGCGCCGACCCCGACCGCTACGGCCTGCCCCGCAACGTCGGCATCAAGCTCAATGACAAGGACATCAGCCGCGCCCGGGAGCTGCTCAAGTACCGCTGGTTCCAGAAGAAGCACTGGCAGGACGAGATCAAGCGCATGCTCGGCAGCGGCCTCAAGTACGAGCTGGACGCGCTGGCCAACAAGGACTTCCGCTACCTGACGAAGACCTACCTGCCGAGGAAGCTGAAGGAAGAGGACTGGCTGGACTAGATCAGCGCGCGCGGTCACGGTCCCTCGGGAGAACGGCCATGGCGAAGCTGGCGCTGCGGGTCAACGGTGCAGACCGGGAAGTCGAGTCGGACGACCCGGACGTCCCCCTGCTCTACGTCCTGCGCAACGACCTCGGGCTGACGGGCACCCGCTTCGGCTGCGGGCTCGCGCAGTGCGGCGCCTGCACGGTGCTGGTCAACGGCCGCGCCGTCCGCGCGTGCACCGCGCCGGCCCGATCGACGGTGGGCCAGGACGTGGTCACGATCGAGGGCCTCGGCTCCCCGGCCCGCCCCGATCCCCTCCAGGCGGCGTTCATCGCCGAGCAGGCCGCGCAGTGCGGCTACTGCACCGCCGGCATGGTCATGAGCGCGCGCGCCCTGCTGAACCGCACGCCCCGCCCGAGCGAGGAGCAGGTGCGCGAGGCGCTGACCGGCAACCTCTGCCGCTGCGGCAGCCACGCGCGCGTGATCCGCGCGGTGCTCCGCGCCGCCGCCGGAGGGCGCTGAGATGGACCTCTCGCGCCGCGCCTTCCTCGCCGGCAGTGGCGCGCTGATCGTCAGCTTCGGTGTGCGGCACGCCCCCGCCCAGACCGTGCCGGGCGCCGAGCGCTTCCTCGGCAAGCCGCTGGCCCCGGACGCGGTCGACTCCTACCTGGCCGTGCACGCCGACAGCTCCGTGACCATCTTCGTGGGCAAGGTCGACATCGGCACCGGCCATCGCATCGCCATGCGGCAGATCGCCGGGGAAGAGATGGACCTTCCCCTCCACCGCATCACGATGATCGAGGGTGACACCGCGCTGACACCGAACCAGGGCGCCACCGCCGGCAGCTACGGCGTCGCCCGCGGCGGCGTGCAGCTCCGCCAGGCCGCCGCCACCGCCCGGCACGCCCTCGTCGCGCTGGCGGCCCAGCGGCTGGGCCGGCCGGTCGGCGATCTGCAGATCGCCGACGGCATCGTGATGGCGAAGGATGGCAGCGCCCTCGTGAGCTACGGCGACCTCATCGGCGCTCGCCGGTTCAACCTGACGGTGGATCCCGGGGCTCCGCTGAAGCCGCCTGACCGCTTCCGCTTCATCGGCACGCCGCTGCCGCGTCCCGACGTGCCGGCCAAGGTGACCGGCCACCATCGCTACCTGCACGACCTGACGCTGCCGGGCATGCTCCATGCCCGCGTGATCCGCCCGCACGCGCACGGCGCGACCCTGCTGAGCGTGGACGAGGCGTCCATCGCTTCCGTGGCCGGCGCCCGCGTCGTGCGCATCCAGAGCTTCCTGGCGGTCGTCGCCGAGCGCGAGTGGGACGCGGTGCGCGCCGCCCGCGCGCTGCACACGGTGTGGAGCGCGAGCACCGAGCTTCCCGATCACTCCAGGCAGTTCGAGGCGATGCGCGCCAGCCCGGTCGTCCGCGACCAGGTGATCGCCACGCACGGTGATCTGTCGGCGCTGAGCGCGCCGCCGGAGGGTACGCGGACGCTGGCCGCCACGTATCGCTGGCCCATCCAGACCCACGGCTCCATCGGCCCCAACTGCGGCGTGGCCGACGTGCACGCCGATCGCGCCACGGTCTGGAGCTCGTCGCAGAACGTGCACGGCCTCCGGGCCACCTGCGCCCGGCTGCTCGGCCTCGAGCGCGACCGCGTGCGCGTGATCTACCTGGACGGCGCCGGCTCGTACGGCCCCAACGGCAGCGACGACGCGGCCGCCGAGGCCGTCCTGCTCTCGAAGACGCTGGGCCGCCCGGTCCGCGTCCAGTGGACCATCCAGGAGCAGCACGGCCTGGACCCCAAGGGTCCCGCCCAGCTCCTCGAGCTGCGTGCCGCCGTCGACACCGGCGGCGAGGTGGCGGCCTGGGAGACCCAGGCGTGGCTGCCGGTCGCCACCGCCAACCTCCCCAGCATCCCGCTCCTGGCGCTGGACGCCGCCGGCATCTCCCAGGCCCAGGGCCACTCGACCGGGCTGATCTCCCAGAACGTGGATCCACCCTACACGCTGCGCAACGTCCACGCCGTCGTGCACTGGATCCCCGACGCGCCGCTGCGCACCTCGGCTATCCGCGCGCCCGGCAAGATCGCCAACAGCTTCGCGGTGGAGTCGTTCACCGACGAGCTCGCCGCCCTGGCCGGCGTCGACCCCGTCGAGTTCCGCCTGCGCCGGCTCACCAACCCGCGCGGCATGGAGGTGCTGAAGCGGCTCGCCGCACGCATGGGCTGGCAGCCGCGGCCCTCGCCCGGCCCCGTCGACCGCACCGCCGCCGTGCTCACCGGCCGCGGCGTCGCCTACGTGCACTACACGCACGGCGAGACGCTGGTGGCCATGGGCATGGAGGTGGCGGTCGAGCGCGCCACCGGCACGATCCGCGTCACCCGCGTGGTCTGCGCCCACGACTGCGGGCTCATGATCAACCCCGACTGCGTGCAGAGCCAGCTCGAGGGCAATATCCTGCAAACGCTGTCCCGCACCCTCCACGAGGACGTCGTCTACGACCGCGACCGAGTCACCACGGTGGACTGGGCGTCCTATCCGATCCTGACCTTCCCGGAGGTGCCGGCGCTGGAGTTCGAGCTGATCCAGCGCCTGGACCAGCCGCCGCTGGGCGCCGGCGAGGCCGCGTCGACGCCGGTGCCGGCGGCGCTGGGCAACGCGGTGTTCGACGCGACGGGCGTGCGGCTGCGCACGGTGCCGTTCCGGGCGGAGCGGGTGAAGGCGGCGCTGGCGGCCGCGGGGCTCACCGCGTGAAACATGATATCCTGCAGCGGTGAAAACGATCAGCGTCCGCGACCTGCGCCAGCGATGGCCCGAGGCCGAGGCGCGCCTGAAGGTCGAGAAGGAGATCGTGATCACCCGGGACGCGAAGCCGGTCGCCAGGCTCGTCCGGATCGACGAGCGCTCGAAGCCCCGAAAGCGGTTCGATCCGGCCGCCCACGCGAGATGGCAACGAAGGATTGCGGGCGGCAAGGTGTCGCGCTGGGTCGACCGCTCCCTGAGAGAGGCCCGCGAGGACCGGGGCTGAGACCGCGGCAGGGGTGATCTACCTCGACACGAGCTGTCTGCTGAAGCTCATGCTGGAGGAGCCGGAGAGCGAGGCCGTACGGATGGCGGTGACCCGCGAGCCCGAGGTCATCGTTTCGGCGCTCACCGAGCTGGAGACGGCAGTGCAGCTCCGCGCGGGCTGGCTCGCCGGCGAATACCGCGAGCGGCGCTACCGCGCCTACGTGGGCTGTCTCAACGCGTTTCGGGCAATCGACCCGTTCCGTTTTCGACCTCTGGATGGCTCCCTGTTCCACACCGCGCTGCGCCAGGATCGCGAGGCACGCAAGGTGCACTGCCGGACCCTCGATCGGCTTCATCTCGCGGCCATGGAAGAGCTGGGACTGCGGCGCCTCATGACCACCGACACCGCCCAGGCGGCCGGCGGGAAGGTGCTCGGCTTCGAGGTCGTGAGCCCGGGACTGGGCGGCCACACGATTCCGACGGCAGCGCGATGAATATCAGCCGGGAGGAGCTGGCCAGAGGGCGGCCGGATCCAGAGTCAGGCCTGGCAGCGGCGGCAGGCTCCTGCGGGCCGTCTCGTCGAGTTTCGCGACTGCCTCGTATGACGCTCCGCTCAAGCGCAACACCTGTACATCACGCGCGGCCGGGTCCGCGACCCAGTAGAAGGGCACACCGTACCGGGCGTAGAGAGCTTGCTTGACGCCGCGGTCCCGGGCGTCGGTCGATGGGGAAAGCACCTCGACGACCAGCGTCGGTGCCGCCTCGATGGCGCCCTCGCCGACAATCGCGTGCCGGCTGGTCTCGACATAGACGAGGTCCGGCTGCACGACCGTGATGCGGCTCAGGATCACGTCGATGGGCGCGGGTGACACGTCCCCGAGCCCATAGCGCCAGACGTGCCCCGCGAGCGCAATGAACAGGTTGACGATGATTGCCTGGTGGTCTGGGGTCGTCGGCGGCATCACGACCAGCTCGCCCTCGTATAGCTCGTGGCGAGGGCCGTCTTCCGGCAGCGCGATGTAGTCGTCGTACGTCAGGACCGCTCGTGCCGACATCATTCCGTTCCTCCCGACATGAACGCTGGCATCGGCAGCTTCACGCCAGGCCCGCACCAGGTCAATGCCCAATCGCCGATACGGCCCCTGGGCTGCTCGACGATGTATCCTTTCAGGGACTTTTCGAACCGCCTGGATCAGAACGACTCGCTGAAGGAGGTATCCCATGGGCACCGCGAAGCTTCCGACCCCTGACGAGCTGAAGGCCGTCGGCCGGCAGCTGGGGATGAACCTGTCCGACGCCGACGTCGCGTTCTTCCTGGAGACCATGGGCGGCACCGTGGCGGCCTATCACGCCATCGAGGCCATGGCCGACCCGATGCCGCGCGTGAAGTATCCGCGCACGCCCGGCCATCGCCCCGAGGGCGCGGAGAACAAGTACAACGCCTGGTACTACAAGAGCGAGGTGCAGGGCGCGCCCGCAGGCAAGCTGCGGGGCAAGCGCATCGTGCTGAAGGACAACGTCTGCCTGGCCGGCGTGCCCATGATGAACGGCGCCTCCACGCTGGAGGGCTACGTCCCCGACGTCGACGCCACCATCGTCACGCGCATCCTCGACGCCGGCGGCACCATCCTGGGGAAGGCCCACTGCGAATACTTCTGCTTCTCGGGCGGCAGCCACACGAGCGCGGCCGGCCCCGTGCAGAACCCGCGCAAGCCGGGCTACTCGGCGGGCGGCTCGTCCTCCGGCAGCGCGGCGCTGGTGGCGGCGGGCGAGGTCGACATGGCCATCGGCGGCGACCAGGGCGGCTCGATTCGCATCCCGGCCGCCTACTGCGGCGTCTACGGCCTGAAGCCCACGCACGGCCTCGTCCCCTACACCGGCATCTTTCCCATCGAGCTGACGCTCGACCACACGGGCCCCATGACGGCGACGGTGGCCGACAACGCGCTGCTGCTCGAGGTGCTGGCCGGCCCCGACGGGCTCGATCCGCGCCAGGTGGACGTGAAGACCGCCGCCTACACCAACGCGCTGACGGGCGACGCGCGGGGCCTGAAGATCGCGGTGGTGAAGGAGGGCTTCGGCCACGCGAACTCGGAGGCGGACGTCGACGCCCTGGTCCGCAAGGGCGCCGCCACGTTCAAGCAGCTCGGCGCCCAGGTGGACGAGGTGTCGATCCCCTTCCACCTGGCCGGCCCGGCCATCTGGACGCCGATCGCCGTCGAGGGCGCGACCTGGCAGATGCTGAACGGCAACGGCTTCGGCTTCAACTGGAAGGGCCTCTACGTCACCAGCCTCGTCGACGCCCACTCGGCCTGGCGCCAGCGGTCCGACGAGTTCTCCGACACGCTGAAGACGACGATCCTGTTCGGCCAGTACGCGCTGAACAAGTACCGCGGCCACTACTACGCGAAGAGCCAGAACCTCGCCCGCACGCTGCGCGCCGCCTACGACGCCGTGCTGAAGGATCACGACCTGCTGCTGATGCCGACGCTCCCGCTCAAGGCCACGCCGATCCCCAGGCCCGACGCGCCGCGCATGGAGATCATCCAGCGGGCGTTCGAGATGCTGCCGAACACCGCGCCGTTCGACGTCACCGGCCATCCGGCGATGAGCGTGCCGTGCGGGCTGAGCGACGGGCTGCCGGCGGGGACGATGCTGGTGGCGAAGCACTTCGACGAGGTGGCGATCTACCGGGCGGCGTCGGCCTTCGAGAAGGCGGGGGACTGGAGGGGGATTCGCGTGTAGGCGAGATCACGCTTCGGGGGGTGGACGCGCGCCAGGTTCCTGGCCGGTCGCGTCTGGGCCAGCCTGGTCGCGCCGCGGAGCTTCGAGCCCCGGCGTATTCCCGGCGGCGGCACGCGACGCTGCTGGTCCAGCTCGAGGGCGTCACCCTCTCAGGGACTTTTCGAAGCGTCTCCGTCGCGGCTATATGCTGGGCGATGGGACGGGCCCAGGACCACCCGGGAGGCACGCGATGGCAGTCGAGGTGGCGGCAACGCGACGGCGCTTCACGCGGGCGGAGTATCAGCGGATGGCCGAGGTCGGCATCCTCGGCGAAGACGACCGGGTCGAGCTGATCCGGGGCGAGATCGTCGAGATGTCGCCCCCCGGCCGCCGTCACGTCACGTTCGTTGACAACCTCACACAGCTTCTGGCCGTGCGCCTGGCCGGCCGTGCCATCGTTTCGGTCCAGAACCCCGTCGTACTCGCGGATGACAGCGAGCCTCAGCCCGACCTCGCCGTCCGCCGCCTGCGCCCGGTGCCCTACAAGGAGCGCGAGGCCCACGCCGAGGATCTCCTCCTGCTGATCGAGGTGGCCGACACCTCGCTCGCCTACGACCGATCGACCAAGCTGCGACTCTACGCCGAGGTCGGCATCCCGGAGTACTGGGTCGTGGATTGCGCCGCGGAGGCCGTCGGGGTGTACCGCAATCCCGAACCCCAGCGATATCGCGACGTCAGCCGCGTTGACGGCACGGCGACGCTCACGCTCCAGGCCGTCCCCGGCATCGCGCTGACGACCACCGAGATCTTCGCGTAGCGCCGGCTGCGGGCGCCGAGGCCCGGCCCTATCGTGATGCCACCGTGACAGCACCAGTCGTCATCGCCGGCGCCGGGCCGGTCGGCCTCGCGCTCGCCGTCGGGCTCGCCCACCACGGGGTGCGGAGCGTCGTGCTCGAGGAGAGCCCGGGCCTGAGCGAGCACTCCAAGGCCCCGGGGATCCTCTCGCGGACGCTCGAGATCTTCGCTGCGTGGGGCCTCCTCGAGCGCTTCCTCGATCGGGGGTTCTTGCTCGGCCGGCCGCAGCTCTGGGTGCCCGGGCGCGAGCGCCCGCTGCTCACCATCGACCTGACGCCGCTCGGCGAGATGACGCGCGTCCCCGGCATGCTGATCCTGCCCCAGCACCGCACCGAGCAGCTCCTGCTGGAGGCGGCCCAGCAGAGCGGGCTCGCCGACGTGCGCTTCGACCACCGCGTGACGGGCTTCGAGCAGGACCCCTCGGGCGTGACGGTGGTGGCCGCAGGCAAGGCCGGAGGGGTCGAGGCGCGCGGCCGGTACCTCGTCGGCTGCGACGGCGCGCATTCCACCGTGCGCGACGGCCTCGGGCTGGCGCTCCAGGGCAAGACGTATCCGACGCGGCTGCTGCTCGCCGACGTGCGCGTGACAGACGCCCGCGAGGCGCTGCCCTGGCCGCGCGTGAGCACGCAGGACGGCGGCATCCTCGGCGGTCTGAAGCTCGAGCCCGGCCTCTGGCGCCTCATCGCCTCGGTGCCGCCGGCCGTGACGGACGAGCAGGCGACCGCCGTCTCGCACGTGGCGCCGCTCGTCGACGCGCTGCTGGGCCCGGGGCCGTTCGAGATGGCCTGGGCCAGCACGTTCCGCATCCACTGCCGGACCAGCCCCGCCTTCCGGCGCGATCGCGTCCTGCTGGCCGGCGACGCCGCGCACATCAACAGCCCGGCCGGCGGCCAGGGGATGAACAGCGGCATCCAGGACGCGCACAACCTCGCCTGGAAGCTGGCCCGCGCGCTGGCCGGCGGCCGCGAAGACGCGCTCCTCGCGTCGTACGATGCCGAGCGCCGCCCGGTGATCCTCGCCAACGTCGATCGCTACACGGATCTGCTCACGCGCGGCGTCCTGCTGGCGCCACGCGCCCTGCGGCTCGGCGTCCTGGCGCTGGCGCGGCTCGCCATGGCGCAGCCGCTCGCCTGGCGTCGCCTCCTCCGGCGAGCCGGGATGCTCGACACCCGATACGGCGCCTCGCCGCTCATCTCGGGGGAGGGCCGCCTGCTCGGCGCCCGCGCGCCCGACGCGCGGGTGACGCACGAGGGCACACCACTGCGCCTGCACGCCCTGGCCGCCCGGGACGCAGCGCTGTTGCTCTTCGACGATGGGCGGCTCCCCGGATGGAATGCCGCCGACGTCGGCGCTCGCCTGCGCCATCTGCCCGGTCTCGCCGTGGTCCGCGTCGCCCGGACCCAGGGAGCGGCGCATCCCGGAGACGTCGTCGACGTCGACGGCGCGGTGTGGCGGGACTGGAAGCCGCGCCCGGGCACGGCCGCCCTGGTGCGGCCCGACGCGCACATCGGCTGGATGGCCGAGCGACCGACGATCGACCAGCTCGTCGCGGGCGTCGCGCGGGCGGTGGGCGCGCAGTGAGACTCCTGCGCTAGCCGATCGCGGCCGGCCTGCTCCTGCTCACCGCCGCCGTTCTCGCGGCGCCCGCCGTCCGGGCGCTGCGTCGCGGACGCGGTCGGTAGGCGAGGCCCAGGGCCGGGGCCGCGGCGCATTGCCAGAGGGCCGAGGGCGTACCGGGGTAGCCGGCGCGGGGCAGCACCTCCAGGGCGGCGAGGGCCAGGGCCCAGAGTATCGTGCCCAGGGCAATGACGTGGGCCGGGGCGAGGTGGATCTTCCACGAGGCCACCGCGCCCCACACGGCGGTGGTCAAGAGCGTGGCGACCGCGAGCAGATAGAAGAGAAGGCCAGCGCCGCAGCCGCGGTCGTACGGCCACTGGGTGAGCGCCGCACCCAGGAGGACGCCGAGACTCACGCGCATCCACGTGCCGGCCGAGCCCAGGGCGGGGCCGGGCCGCCTGCCCGCCGGCACGCTCGTGCTCATCGCCGAGCGCGCGTCGAAGCGTGAGCGATGCGAAGCGTGCAGAGCCTCTCCGACCGCCGCCGGCGGCCCGGGGGCAGGCCCGCTCGTGCGCAGCTTCCGGAGGAGGCGGTCGACGACCGCCGCATCGTCGTCGGTGGGCTTGACGTCCCTGTCTCGTGGGGCCACCGAGGCTCGTCGAGAGGCAACGGGGATGCCAGGGCCGGGCCCAGGGGAATCCCAGCAATCCTGCTGGTCATCCCCGGGGAGTGAGACCCCCGGCGTCAGACCGGCAACCCGGTTGTCATCCCGTCCGGGAAGGGAAAGGCCGCGCGAGAATCCTCACGCCCCTCGCGGTCGATACCGGACACCGGGCAGCGTCTCGAAATCGGCGTCCTGCGTCCACAGGGTGGCGCCGTGCAGTCGCGCCGTGGCCAGGACGACGCTGTCGGCCATGGGAAGCTTGGTGTCGAGGCTCACGCGGGCCGCGCTCAATGCCAGACGCGCGTCGAGATCGATCACCGTGCCCTGCTGCATGACGGCGATGGCCCGCAGGGCGCTGTCCTCGTCCCGTTGCTGCACCACCCGCTTGAACACCTCGTAGATCGTCAGCGAGGGGACAACCAGCGCGTCGGGCGTCTCGATGGCCCGGGCGAAGAACGCGGCGTTGGGGCCGTCGGCGAAGTACTCGAGCCAGGCGCTCGAGTCCACGACGTTCATGCGCGATCGGCCTCGCGAGGCACTCGGGTGTCGATGCCCTTGAGAAATCCCCGCATCCGGCGCGCCGGCTGGAGCGGGATGAGCTCGATCCGGTCGCCGTACACGATCGCCTGCACTTTCTGGCCGGCC
Organism: Candidatus Methylomirabilota bacterium; assembly: GCA_036397135.1. Classification (GTDB taxonomy): domain Bacteria; phylum Methylomirabilota; class Methylomirabilia; order Rokubacteriales; family CSP1-6; genus AR5. The sequence goes on along the minus strand of DASWJN010000232.1, from coordinate 17,928 downwards.
GCCAGGCCCAGCCGCTCCCGGATGGCCTTGGGGATGACGACCTGGAACTTCGGGGAGATCGTGAGCGTCTCCATGGCGTTCTCCATCGATACGTCGATCGTATGCCGATAAGCCTATCGATCGAAGTATCGTATGTCAAGCGCTCGCCTCCCGCCGTCAGCCGGCCACGCGCGGCAGGACCTCCCCGGCCAGCCGCTCGAATTGCTCCTCCTGGTTCCAGGCCGTGATCCGCAGGGTGACGGTCCTGGCGCCGTCGCGCTGGAGGGCCCGGAGGTGGTCGACGCACTGCTCGACGGTGCCGGCGGCCGTCCACGCCTCGACCATGGCCGGGGAGAACACCGGCCCGTAGTACTCGTCGAGGAAGCGCTTGGTCTCCGCGAGCGCGGCCTGGCGGTCGGCGTTCAGGTTGACGTTGTGGTAGGCCATCGTCGGAAACGCCGCGGGGTCGCGCCCCTGCTCCCGGAGATATCCGGCGATCGCCGTCCAGTTCGCCGCGAGCGCGCCGGGGAAAAGCTGCACCGTCATCCAGCCGTCGGCGAGCGCGGCCACCCGGCGGAGCGCGCGGTCGAGCACGTCGGGCCTGAGCCCGGCGGGCCGGGGATTGGACGCGATCCAGACCGGGCACGGCCGCTGCACCGGCTTCGGCTGGATCGTGACGTCCTCGAACGACCGGAAGCGCCCCTTGAACGTCACCCGGTCCTCGCTCCACAGCCGGCGGCAGATCTCGATGTTCTCCGCCAGCCGGTCGGGGCGCTCGCGGTCGGCCACGCCCCAGTGTGCGCCCTCCCGGGCGCTGGCCCCGCCGGCCACGATGCCGGTGCAGGCGGCGAGCAGCATGCGCCCGCCCGAAAGCAGGTCGAGCGTCGCCCACTGGTAGGCGAAGACGATCGGATCGCGCACGGGGAAGCTGGCCATGCAGCCGACGCCGAGCGTCACCCGGCGCGTGGCGGCGGCCAGGCTGCCCAGGAGCGTGAGCGAGTCCGGGCGTGGCTTCGCCATGAGGCTGTCGCCGACCCAGATCGAGCCGAAGAGGTCGCTGGCGTCCGCCCGGGCCGCCAGCGCCAGCATCCGGGGCACCGTCGTGACGCCGAAGAACACGCCACGCTGGGGGAGCGTGAACCCAAACGCCGTCATGGCGCGTCCGGGCGGCGGATGAAGCGGAAGTCGCAGTGCGAGGCGCCCTCCATGATCGTCTGCGTCCGGCGCAGCTCCACGCCGGCGTTGAACCCCTGGATCAGCGCGAAGTCCCGGTTGCAGGAGAGCAGCGCCCCCAGCTCGGGGATCCCCAGCGCCCGGTACATCTCGGCGTAGCGGCACCGCGTGACGTTGAAGGCGAAGCGCTCGTCCGACTGCTCGAGCACGTCCATCCGGTAGGCGTCGTCCCGCTGCCAGTCCTCGAGCGCCCGGGCGAAGTCGGCGAGCGAGTCGCCGCCCATCCGGCCGGCCAGCGCCCGCCCCTGCTCGCGGGCCACCCGCACGATGACGTCGCGCACGACGGCGAGCACGCGGTCGCGGCCGAACTCGGCGCCCAGCGCGTCGATCACCGGCGCCAGGATCCGCGCCTCGATCTCCCGGCGTCGCAGGACGCCGATCTCGTTCAGTCCATCCGGGGGCAGCGTGGACGACATGGCTCCTCCCTACTCGGCGGTCCAGCCGCCGTCGACGAACAGGGTCTGACCGGTGACGAACGACGCCAGGTCCGAGGCCAGGAAGAGCACCGGCCCGGCGATCTCGCGGGGCTCGGCCACCCGCCCCATCGGCGTGCGGGCGACGATCTCGTCCAGGAACCCCGGCCGGCGCTCGAAGAGCGGCTCCACCAGCGGTGTGCGCACGTACCCGGGCGCCACGCAGTTCACGCGGACGCCGTGGGGCGCCCACTCGAGCGCGAGCGTCCGGGCGACCTGGGCCACGCCGGCCTTGGACGCCGCGTACGCCGCCATCTCGCGCCGCCCCACGGCCTGGGCGATGGAGCTCAGCATGACGACGGCGCCGCGCCGCCGCGCCACCATCGTCCGGCCGACGGCCTGGGTCAGGAAGAAGAGGCCGCGGACGTTGGTCGCGTGGATCCGGTCCCAGGCCGCCTCGGTCACCGCCCCGGCCGGCTCGCGGACGTTGGTGCCGGCGTTGTTGACGAGGACGTCGATCCGGCCGTGGCGCTCGGCGAGGTCGCGGGCCAGCGCCTCGCCGGCGGCGACGTCCGCCACGTCGAGGGCGCGCGCGTGGGCCTCGCCTCCCGCGCGGGCGATCGCCGCGCAGGTGGCGTCCAGCGCCGCCGCCTCCCGGGCGGTGACGACCACCGTGGCCCCCGCCGCGGCGAAGGCGAGGGCGACCGCCTGGCCGATGCCCCGGCTGCCGCCGGTGACCAGGACGAGCCGGCCGCGGAAGTCGAGCGTCACGTCAGGGCCGCCGGGACGCTCGCCCGGCCGGGAAGATGACCGGGTAGAGCCCGGAGGGCAGGAAGAACACGAGGACGATGTAGGTCGCCCCGACGAAGATCAGCCACGAGCGGAAGAAGTCGCTCAGCACCTCGCGGGCGGCAACCACGATGGCCGCCCCCAGCACCGGACCGAGCAGCGTGCCCGTGCCCCCGAGCGTGGTGAAGAGGACCGCCTCCCCCGACACCAGCCAGCCCATGCTCTCGGGCGAGGCGATGCGCTCGTGGAAGGCGGTGAGGGCGCCGGCCAGGCCGGCGAAGAGCGCCGACACCGCGAACGCGGCGGTCTTGTACTGCTCGACGTGGTAGCCGGCGAAGCGGACGCGGACCTCGTTCTCGCGGATGCCGAGCAGTACCTGGCCGAACTGGCTCAGCGTGACCCGGCGGAGCACCAGGTACGAGAGGACGACGACGGCCAGCGCCAGGTAATAGAAGGTGCGCCCGTCGCCGAGGTCCAGCCCGAGGAGCGGGCCCGGCGTCACGCCGGGCAGGCCGTTGTCCCCGTTGGTGACGCCCCGCGGGTCGCTGAGGACGATCAGGTAGAGCGCCTCGGCGCAGGCGAAGGTGACGAGGAAGATCGCCACCGAGCCGACGCGCGAGGCCAGGAACCCGACCACGAGCCCGACGACGACGGCCGCCGCCAGCGCCGCGACGAGGACCACCGGCGCCGACGTCAGGCCGCCCCGCGCCACGAGGATGGCCGCCGTGTAGGCGCCGGTGCCGAAGAAGGCGGCGTGGCCGAAGGAGAAGAGGCCGACGTAGCCGTTCAGGAAGTCCCAGGCCATCGCGTAGAGGCCCATCAGCATCATCTGGACGACGACGTGCTGGACGTAGCTCTCGTAGCGCGTCCCGGCCAGGACCCACGGCAGCGCGAGCGCCCCGCCCAGCAGCGCCGTGGCCACCACGAGCGCCCGGGCCGTCATTTGAGGATGCCGGCCCGGCCGAAGAGGCCGAGCGGCCGGAAGACGAGGACGCCGATCATGACCGCGAACGCGAAGATGTTGCCGACGGTGCCGGTCAGGTAGGCGACGCCGAACGCGTTGACCAGCCCGATCAGGACCCCGCTCACCACGATGCCCAGGAGGCTGCCGAGGCCGCCGAGGATCACCACGACGAAGAGGATGATCAGCAGGTCGAAGCACATGGTCGGGTAGACGGACAGGATCGGGCCGGCCAGCACGCCGGCCACCCCGGCCACTCCCGTGCCGAGGGCGAAGACCAGCGAGTTGATCCGCGGCGCGTTCGTGCCCATGGCCTGCGAGATCTCGCTGTTGAGGGCGATGGACTGCACGAGGATGCCCAGCGTCGTCCGGTAGAACGCCAGCGCCAGCAGGCCCATGAACACCGCGGTGAACGCGATGACGAAGAGCCAGTAGGTCGGGTAGACGACGGGCCCCAGCACCATCACGCCCGTCAGCCCGGCCGGCACGTCGGAGAGCTGGGGCACCGGCCCCCAGATCAGCTTGGTCACCTCGCTGGCGATGATCGCCACGCCCAGCGTGACGACCAGCACCTGCATGCCCTGGCGCTTCCAGCGGACGAGCGGCCGCACGCCGCCCAGCTCCAGGGCCAGTCCCAGCAGCGCGGTGGCCAGGAAGACGACCAGCAGCGTGGCGGCGAAGCCGATCCGCGGGTAGAGGCCGATGGCCAGGTAGGCGCCCAGCATGTAGAAGACCCCGTGGGCGATGTTCACGATGCCCTGGAGCCCGAAGACGATCGTGAGCCCCGAGGCGAGCAGGATGTAGATCGCGCCGATGGTGAGGCCGTTCAGGACCTGGAGAACGACGATCGTCATCGCGGCTGCGCCTCCGCGGCGACGCCGAGATGGCGCTGGAGCAGGTCGGCGTCGCGGGCGAGGTCCGCCGTGCGCCCCTCGGCGGTGATCCGCCCCTTCTCCAGCAGGTACGCGCGGTCGGCCACGGCGAAGGCGGTGTGGGTGTTCTGCTCGACCAGCAGCACGGTCAGGCCCTGGGCCTTCAGGGCACGGATGGCGTCCACGATGGTGGCGACCACCGTGGGGGCCAGGCCCTCGGTCGGCTCGTCGAGGACGAGGAACTCGTCACCCCCCACCATGGCCCGGGCGATGGACAGCATCTGCTGCTCGCCGCCCGAAAGGCTTCCGGCCGCCTGCCGGCTCCGCTCGCGCAGGATCGGGAACAGCGCGTAGACGCGCTCCAGCTGGGCCGCCCACTGCGAGCGGTCGGGGTGCTTGTTGACGAACGGGATGCGGAGGTTCTGCACGACGGTGAGCGGCCCCCACAGCTGCCGGCCCTCGGGCGCGTAGCCGACGCCCAGCCGGGCGATCTCGAACGGGCGCAGGCGCGTGATGTCGCGGTCGCGGAAGCGGATGGCCCCGCCCCGGGCCGGGTTCAAGCCCATGATGGCCAGCAGCGTCGTCGTCTTCCCCATCCCGTTGCGGCCCAGGAGGGCGACGGCCTCGCTGCGCCGCACCTCGAGCGAGACGTCCCAGAGGACCGTCGTGTCGCCGTAGCCGGCGGTCACCCGCTCGAGGGTCAGCATCAGGCGCGGGCGCCCCCGCCCAGGTAGGCCTCCTGCACCGCCCGGTTCGCCCGGATCTCGGCCGGGGGGCCCTCGGCCAGGACCTCGCCGCGGTGCAGGACCGAGATGCGGTCGGAGATCGACATGACGACGCTCATGTCGTGCTCGACGATGACGAGCGTGATGGCCGGCGCCAGCCCGCGGAGCAGCGTGGCGGTGTGGCGGGTCTCCTCGGGGGACATGCCGGCGGTCGGCTCGTCGAGGAGCAGCAGCGCGGGCTCGGCGGCGATGACCATGGCGATCTCCACCAGGCGGCGGTCGCCGTGGGAGAGCGTCGCCACCGGCTCCCCGGCCCGGTCCCGGATCCCCAGCCGCTCCAGCGCGGAGGTCACCCGCGCCTCGACCGCGGCCCGGCTCTGCCGGACGCGGCCGAAGGGAGAGCCCGACGCGCGGAGCCGGCCATAGACGAGCAGCTCGACGTTCTCCCGCACGCTCAGCCTGGGGAAGACGTGCGAGACCTGGAACGAGCGGACGACCCCGAGCCGGAAGATCGCGGGCGGGGCCAGGCCGGTGACGTCCCGGCCCTCGAGGAAGATGCGGCCGGAGGTCGGCGGCAGCGCGCCGGTGATGAGATTGAAGAGCGTCGTCTTGCCGGCGCCGTTCGGCCCGATGATCGAGCGAACCTCGCCGCGGGCGACGGCGAGGTTCACCCCGTTCATCGCGGCCAGCCCGCCGAACCACCGGGTCAGCTTCCGCGTCTCGAGCATCGCCGGAGGGGGCGCGGTCAGCCCTTCATCGCCGGCTCGCACCCCGTCTTGCCGCACGGCACCAGCAGCGCGTTGTGGTTCGCCACGTCCTCCACGAAGGCCGGGTAGTAGCCGTACTTGTCGTTGCGCTTGCCCTCGACGACGAAGACCGGCCCGGTGAGGTGGTGGTCGCAGTCGCGCACCTTGAGCTCGCCGAGGAGCGAGTCCTTGAAGGTCAGGCCCTCCAGCGCCTTCACGAAGGCGTCGGGCCGGGTCGAGCCGGCCTTGAGGATCGCCTGGCCGATCAGCTCGATGGCGTTGGTGCCGCGGGCGGCCGACGGGTCGGGCCAGGCGCCGTGCCGGGCCTTGAAGGCTTCCGCGTACTGCAGCTGGCGCGGGACCCGGGGGTTCTCGTAGATGTACGACTCCCCGGCGGTCATCCCCAGGACGGCGTCGCCGGCGGCGTTGGCGTCGACCTGCGACCAGAAGTTGTGGTGGATGTGGGTCTTCACGCCCATCTGGTTGATCTGCTTCAGCACCCGCGCGTAGCCGGCGCCGAAGATGATGATGCCGATGACGTCGGGACGGGCCGCGATGGCCTTGGTCACGTACGGCGCGTAGTTCGTGGTGCCGAAGGGCGTGTACTCCTCGCCCACGACCTCCAGCGGGGAGCCGAGCTTGATCGCGTCCTTGGTGAGCTGGACGCTGAGGCGTCCCCACGAGTAGTCGTCGGCCATGAAGAACCACTTCGGGCCTTTCTTCTTGGCCGCGTACAGGCTCGGCAGCACGAGCTGGCGGGAGTTGGTGAGCCCCTGGAAGGTGTACTTTCCGCAGGCCGGCGGCTCGGAGATCGCGGGGTTGCCGGACCCGGCGTTGATGAACGGGATCTTCGCGTCCTTGTTGATGTACTCCTGCACCGCCAGCGAGATGGCCGAGAAGATGACCCCGGTGAGGACCTCCACCCGGTCGCGCTCCACGAGCTTCTTGGCCTTGGCCAGCCCGGTGGCCACCTTCGATTCCGTGTCCTCGACGATGAGCTTGATCGGCCGGCCGCCGATGCCCGGCCCCTTGCCGAGGATGCCACCGGTCTTGTTGATCACCTCGACGGCGAACTCGATGCCCAGCGCCTGCTGGCTGCCGATGGTGGAGGCCGGGCCCGACAGCTCGCAGAGGGCGCCGATCTTCACCTCCTCGGCGGCCCAGCCCCGACTCCAGACGAACGGGCCGGCCCCGAGCGCGAGCGATCCGCCGGCCGTGATCTTGAGAAACCGACGACGCGAGGTCGTGTGCATGGCTCTTCGCCCTCCCATGACCGGGGGTGGTCCGACACCCCCGTTCGTTACCGGCCGTCCGTCCGCGGGGACGCGTACACGCCGCGTCCCACCGCCACCAGCGCCCCCGACTCGTCGTGGACTTCCACGTCGGCCACGCTCACCGTACGCCCCACGCGCACGGTGCGGCCCGTCGCGGTCAGCGCGCCACGCCGCGCCGGCCGCAGATAGTCGACCCGGAGGTCGATGGTCGGCACGCCGACCCCGACCTCGGTGATGACCGCGTAGTCCCCCACGATGTCGATCAGCGCCGAGACGACGCCGCCGTGGAGCCAGTCGGAGCCGTCCTGGCGAAGGAACTCGTCGCGGAACGGCAGCCGGATCTCCACCCTTCCCGTCTCGGCCCGCACGACCTCCAGGCCCAGGAACCGCATGTACGGCGAGTGGTCGAAGCCGAGGTCCGCCGTCACGGCCGCTCGCTCGGCGTCGCGCGCGCCCGGGCCCTGAGGGCGTTGCGGTCGAGCTTGCCCGTGCCGCCGAGCGGCAGGGCGTCGAGGAACATCACGCGCCGGGGATGGGCGTAGGGAGCCCCGCGCTCCAAGAAGAAGCGCTTCACCTCCTCCTCGCTGGTCCGGCCGGGCTCCCGCTCGACCACGAAGGCGACCGGCACCTCGCCCTTCACGCCATGGGGCACCGGCACCACGGCGGCGTCGCGGAGGTTCGGATGGCGGAGCAGGACGTCCTCCACCTCCTTCGGGTACACGTTCTCGCCGGCGACGTTGATCATGTCGTCCTTGCGCCCGACGAAGTAGTAAAAGCCGTCGGCGTCGCGGCGCAGCAGGTCGCCGGTGGACAGCCAGCCGTCCCGGAGCTTGCGGGCCGTCACCTCGGGGAGCTTCCAGTACCCCTTGGCCAGGCCCGGGTTGCGCGTGAGCAGCTCACCCGGCTGCCCCACCGGCACGTCACGGCCCTCGTCGTCCACGAGCCGGACGTCGGAGCCCGGGATCTCCAGGCCGCAGGAGCCGCGGCGCTTGAGGCCCCAGCGGGTGTTGGTGATGGGCACCGGACCACCCTCGGTGAGTCCATACGACTCCGCGATGGGCGCCTTGAAGACGCGCCGGAATTCCTCCAGCAGCTCCTCCGGCACCTCGGCCGAGCCGCACACCGCGTAGCGGAGGGAGCCGACGTCGTGGCGGGCGAGGAGCTCGGTCTCGGCGAGGATCATCGTGTACATGGCGGGGACGCCGGTGAGGTACGTCACCCGGTAGCGCTCGATGGCGCGGATCACCTCGCGGGCGTCGAAGCCCGGCAGGATCACCAGCGAGCCCCCGGCCAGGAGGAACGGCTTCACCGCCCCCGCCAGGGCGTTCTTGTGGAAGAGCGGCACGGCGATCAGCGCGCGCTCGGTCGGATCGCAGAGGATCGCCTTGCGCAGGACGTCGGCGTTCCAGATCTGGCCGCCGTGCGTGAGGAGGACGCCCTTGGGCTTCCCGGTCGAGCCCGACGTGTAGGGCTGCATGCAGACCTCGTCGGGATCGGTGCGCCGCCGGGCCAGCTCGGGCGAGGCGGCGGCCGTCAACTCGTCGTAGGCGAGGGCCCCGTCCCCCGCCGGGGCGTCGGCGATCAGGTGCTTCACGCCGCGGGCGCCGGCCACCAGCGCGCCGGCCCGCTCGGCCATCGCCCGGCTGGCGATCACCACCGACGCCTCGGCGTCCTCCACGACGTAGCGGAGGGCGTCGTCGCCCATGCGCGTGTTGAGCGGCACCGCCACCGCGCCCAGCCGCATGGGGCCGAAGAGCACCTCGAGGAACTTGACGTCGTTCGAGAACATCAGCGCCACCCGGTCCCCGGCCCCGACGCCGAGCTCGCGGAGGGCGCTGGCCACGCGGTTGGTCCTGGCCTCCAGGTCGGCGAAGGTGAGGACGGTGTCGCCCTGGAACACGGCCGGCGCCTGCGGCGTGAGCCGGAGCGGGACGTCGAAGAGGTGACCGAGGTTGTCGGGGAGCACGGCTACTCGTCCGGGTGGATCACGATCTTCCCGAAGACCTGCCGGCGCTCGAGGGCCAGCTCGCCCTCCACCGTGCGGTCGAGCGGAAGCACGCGGTCGACGACGGGGCGGAGCCGGCCCTCGAAGGCGTGGCGCGCCAGCCGCAACAGCTCGTTGTGCGTCCAGCCGTTGGAGCCGAGGATCCGGTGCTCGCGGCGGAAGAGGTAGCGGATGTCGGTCGGGCCGATCGGCCCCGAGGTGGCGCCGGAGGTCACGAGGCGGCCATGCTTGCCGAGGGCGCGGATGGAGCGCTCCCAGGTGGCCTCGCCCACGGTCTCGACGATCACGTCGGCCCCGCGCTTGCCGGTCAGCCGCCGCACCGTCTGGTCCCACTCGACGTCGGTCGCGTAGTTGATCAGGTGCTCGGCGCCGTACTCGCGCAGTCGCGCGAGCTTGTCGTCGGTGGAGGCGGTCGCGATCACCCGGGCGCCCGCGAGCCGGGCGATCTGGACGGCGGCGAGCCCCACGCCGCCGGCGGCGCCCAGCACGAGCACCACGTCGCCCGGCCGGATGCCTCCGTGCGTCACCACCATGCGCCAGGCCGTGCCCCAGGCGACGGGCAGGCAGGCGGCGAGGTCGAAGGGGTAGCCGTCGGGGATCGCGATCGCCTGCGCGGCCGGGCACACGGTGAACTCGGCGAGGCCGCCCGCGTCCATCTCCCCGAGCATGTGGCCGCGCAGGCACAGCGTCGTCTCGCCGTCGCGGCAGTACTCGCAGGCCCCGCACCCCCAGTGCGGATCGAGGAGCACCCGGTCGCCGACGGCGGGGCGCCGCACGCCGCCGCCCACCGCGTCCACCACGCCGGCCACGTCGCCGCCGGTGATGTGGGGCAGCGGCGTCGGCTCGCCCGGCATCCCCTGGCGCGTGAAGACGTCGAGGTAGTTCAGCGCGCAGGCCTTCACGCGCACGCGGAGCTGGCCGGGGCCGGGCTCGGGCCGCGGCCACGCCGCCTCCAGCGTGAGCACCTCGGGCCCACCGTGCTCGTGGATCACGACGGCCCGCATGGTCTCGGACATGCCGGGTAAGGTATGTGACCCGTCCGGCCTCCGCAAGCCGGCGGGCCGGATGCACGGCGTGCGCGCCCGCCTGCCGGAGAATGTCCTGCCCATCTCGGCCCTTGACCTGGCCCGGTGGCGGTCCGACTATGAGGGCGCTCCGGCCACGGACTGCGGTGGACTCGGTGATGGGGGTTCCCCTCACGGGAGGTGTCACATGCGCCATCCGAAGACCCGGTGGACAGTCGTCGCCCTGGCCGTCGTCCTCGCGCTCTACCTGCCGGGCCCGCTCCCCGACGCCGCCGCCCAGAAGAAGGGCGGCGTGCTCAAGGTCGGCAACCTGGGCGAGCCGCCCACCCTGGACGCGCACTGGACGACGGCGACGATCACCGAGGTGCTGACCAACCACATCTACGAGGGGCTCTACGCCGTCGACGCCAGGACCCAGCCGATCCCGATGCTCGCCGAGGGCATGCCGGCGGTGTCGAAGGACGGGCTCGGCTACACCTTCAAGCTGCGCCGGGGGATCAAGTTCCACAACGGCAAGGAGATGACCTCGGCCGACGTGGTGGCCTCGCTCAACCGCTGGGGCGCGCAGTCGACCTACGGCAAGACGCTCTACGCGCGGGTGGCCGAGGTGCGGGCCGTGGACGCGTACACCGTGCAGATGCAGCTCAAGGAGAAGACGGCCACCGTCCTCATCTCGCTCGCCATCCCCAACAACTTCGCGGCCATCTACCCCAAGGAGGTCGTCGACAAGTTCAAGCCGGCCGAGAAGGCGACCGAGTGGATCGGCACCGGCCCCTTCAAGCTCGTCGAGTGGAAGCCGGACCGCCACATCAAGATGGTGCGCTTCGACGACTACCAGCCGCGCAAGGAGCCGGCCTCGGGGTACGGCGGGCGCAAGGTCGTGCACGTCGACGAGCTGCTGTGGCTGCCCGTCCCCGACGCGGCCATCCGGGTGGCCCAGATCGAGACGGGCGAGCTGGACTTCGCCGACGACCTCGACCTGAACGCCTACGGCCGCCTCAAGAAGACCGCGGGCGTGCAGCCGATCGTCGCCAAGCCCTACTACTGGCTCGTCGCCGTCTTCAACAAGAAGGAAGGCCTGATGACGAACCAGAAGCTCCGCCAGGCCTGGCAGGCGGCCCTGGACATGGAGCCCATCATGAAGAACGTCGCCGGCGGCCACGCCGAGCTGTACCGGCTGGACTCCAGCCTGGCCTTCGCCGAGAACGCGCCCTGGCACACCAAGATCGCGGGCCTGCCGTGGAACGAGAAGAACCGCGACAAGGCCCGGCGCCTCCTGCGCGAGGCCGGCTACAAGGGCGAGCCGATCCGGTTCATGACCACCCAGGAGTACAAGTGGATGTACGACTTCGCGCTGCTGTCCAAGCAGCAGCTCGAGGACGCCGGCTTCACCATCGACCTGCAGGTGGTGGACTGGGCGACGCTCGTCAAGCGGCGCAACAACTCCAAGGAGTACGACGCCTTCACCACCGGCATGGGCAACTTCTACGACCCCACCCACCACATCTATCTCGGCCCGAACTGGCCGGGCTGGACCAACGACGAGGAGATCAACCGGCTGCTCGCCGACCTGGCGGGGGAGACCGACTACCGGAAGCGGTTCGCGCTGTGGGAGCAGGTGACGCGGGCGTTCTACGACCGGGTGCCGGTCGCGCGCTACGGCGACCTGTTCGGGCTGCGGGCCATGCGCACCCACGTCAAGGGCTTCGACACCACGCTCATGCGGCCGCGCTTCCACAACGTCTGGCTGGAGAAGTAACCACTCGCGACGGGGGCCGCCCGCGGCGGGCGGCCCCCGCTCCCTCACCGTGACCACGTACCTGCTCCGGCGCCTGCTGGCGCTCCTGCCCGTGATGCTGGTCGTGGTCACCATCGTGTTCTTCCTCATCCACCTCATCCCGGGCGATCCGGTGGCCGTCATCCTGGGCCCGGAGGCCGACGCCCGGCAGATCGAGGACGCGCGCCGCGTGCTGGGCCTCGACCGGCCGCTGCCCGAGCAGCTCCTGCGCTTCTACGCGCGGCTCCTGCGCGGCGACCTCGGGCGCTCCTACTTCCTGGACCGCCCGGTGACGACGGCGCTGTGGGAGCGCGCCGAGCCCACGCTGGTCCTCATGGCCAGCGCGCTGTTCGTGGCCGTGCTGATCGGGGTGCCGTCGGGCATCGTGGCCGGCGCCCACCAGGGCTCGGGGTGGGACCGGGCGCTCATGACGCTGGCCCTGCTCGGGGTGTGCGTCCCGGGGTTCTGGCTCAGCCTGAACTTCGTCTACCTGTTCTCGGTGCGCCTCGGCTGGCTGCCGGTGGCGGGCTACGCGTCCGTCTTCCAGGACCCGGTGGCGGCCCTGCGCTACATGCTGCTGCCGGCCGTCTCCCTCGGCTTCAGCCAGTCCGCCCTCATCGCCCGCATCGCCCGCTCGTGCATGATCGAGGTCCTGCGCCAGGACTACATCCGCACCGCGCGGGCCAAGGGCCTGGCCGAGCGCAGCGTCGTCTACCTGCACGCCTTCCGCAACGCCCTGGTGCCGGTGGTGACCGTGATCGGCATCACCATGGCCATCCTCATCGGCGGCGCCGTGGTCACCGAGATCGTGTTCAACATCCCGGGCCTGGGCCGGCTGATCATCTCGGCGATCCTCCGGCGCGACTATCCGGTCGTGCAGGGCGTGGTGCTGCTGACGGCGGCGGTGTACATGCTGATCAACCTGGTGGTGGACGTGGTGTACGCGTTCATCGACCCGCGCATCCGGTATGTCTGACGGCGTCGCCGTGGACCAGCGCGCGGCCGTGCCGGCGGCCTCGCCGGAGGCGGCCGCGGCCGGCGCCCGCGCCCGGCTGGTGCGCCGGATCCTGCGCAACCCCAGCATCCTCATCGGCGGCAGCGTGTTCCTGCTCCTCGTGCTCGTCGCGCTGACCGCCGACGTCCTCTCGCCGTACAACCCCACCCGCCTTTACCCCGACCAGCGCCTCAAGCCGCCGGGCGCGCGCAACCTGCTGGGCACCGACGAGTTCGGCCGGGACATCGCGAGCCTCGTGCTCCACGGCAGCCGCGTCTCGCTGCTGGTCGGGGGCGTGACGATGGTCCTGACCTCGCTGGGCGGCGTGGTGATCGGCCTCGTCGCCGGCTATTACCGGCGCCTGGACCTCGTCATCATGCGCGTGATGGACGGCCTCATGGCCTTCCCGGCCATCCTCCTCGCGATCGCCCTGATGGCGGCCCGCGGGCCCGGGGTCTGGAACGTCATCATCTCGCTCTCGGTCGTGTACCTGCCCCGCACGGCCATGCTGATCCGGAGCACCGCCCTCAGCGTGCGGGAGCTGGACTACGTCCTGGCCGCGCAAGCGCTGGGCCGCGGCGGCCCCGCCATCGCCTTCCGCCACATCCTCCCCAACTGCCTCGGCCCGCTGCTGGTCCAGGGCACCTTCATCTTCGCCTACGCCGTCCTCGCCGAGGCCATCCTGGGCTTCCTCGGCGTCGGCGTGCCGCCCTACGTCCCGTCCTGGGGCAACGTCATCGCCAGCGGCAAGAACGTCATCCGCGAGGCCTTCTGGGTGAGCGCGTTCCCCGGCGTCGCCCTCACGCTGGCCGGCCTGTCGCTCAACCTGCTGGGCGACGGATTGCGGGACACCCTGGACCCGCGCCTGCGGACGGAGTAGCCGGCGACGGCCGGGGGGCGTCCATGTTTACGATGAGGGCGTTCTGGAGCTTCACCGTGAAGTAGTGCTGCACGACGCCGGTGGAGAGGCTGCGAAACCACCTGATCTGCAGGCAGCCTCTCATCAGAGTCCTCGCGCTCGACGCCGAACGACATTGCGCGGATGACGATCGCGCCAGGGCCGTCCTTGCTGGGACGATGGTCGCCAGACCCTTGAACGCCAGAGCCGAGGAGACCGGGGCCGCGACGCTGGCCCCACTTGCCTTTCCCGACGTCGAGCTGACGGCCACCGGGATCTTCGCGTAGCACCTGGCGCCGGGTTTATTCGGTCAGCCGCGGGTCGAGCGCGTCGCGCAGGCCGTCGCCCAGCAGGTTCCAGCCCAGCACCGCCAGCGAGATGGCCACGCCCGGCGCGACGGCCACGTGGGCCGCGCTCGTCATGAACGCGCGCGCCTCGTTGAGCATCAGCCCCCAGCTCGGCGTCGGGGGCGGCGTGCCGATGCCCAGGAACGACAGCCCCGCCTCGATCACCATCGCGTTGGCGAAGTTGACGCTGGCCTGCACCAGCAGCGCCGACACGCAGTTGGGCATGATGTGGCGGGCCAGCACCCAGCGGTCGCGCTGCCCCAGGGCGTGGGCGGCCTGCACGTACTCCTGCGGCCGCTCGGCCAGCACCACGCCGCGCGTCAGCCGGGCCACGCCCGGCGTGTAGACGATGCCGATGGCCAGCGTGGTGCTGGTGCTCCCCGGCCCCATGATGGCCACCAGGCCCAGGGCCAGCAGGAGCGCGGGGAAGGCCAGCAGCGCGTCCATACAGCGCATCAGCACGTTGTCGACGGCGCCGCCCGCGTAGCCCGACAGCGCGCCGATCGGCACGCCGACCGCCAGCGCCAGCGCGACCGAGAGCGCGCCGATGCCGACCGACAGCCGCGCCCCCCACACCAGGCGCGCCAGCACGTCGCGCCCGAACTGGTCGGTGCCCAGCGGGTGCGCGCGGCTGGGCCCCTTCAGCAGCGCGGTGAAGTCCATCGCCACCGGGTCGGCGGTGACCACGAGCGGCGCCACCAGCCCGACCAGCGCGGTGAGCCCCACGATGGCCAGCCCCACCAGCGCCAGGCGGCTGCGCGCCAGCCGGCCGAGCGCGCGATGGCGCGGCTCAGGAGAGACGGAGGCGGGGGTCGAGGACGACATAGAGCGTGTCGACGGCCAGGTTCACCAGCGTGACCAGCAGGGCGACCGTGAGGATCACGCCCTGGAGCACCGGGTAGTCGCGGTTGACGATGGCGTTCACCGCCAGCTGCCCGATGCCGGGCCACGCGAAGATCTGCTCGGTGATCACCGCGCCCCCGATCAGGACGCTGAACTGCACCCCCAGCACGGTCACGGCCGGGATCAGCGAGTTGCGCAGCGCGTGGCGCACGACCACCGACCGCTCGCGCAGCCCCTTGCTGCGCGCGGTGCGCACATAGTCGCGGCCCAGCTCCTGCAGCAGCTGCGCCCGCACCTGGCGCGTCACCGAGCCGGCCATCACCGAGCCGAGCGTGAGCGCCGGCAGGATCAGGTGGCGCAGCGCGGCCACGGGATCGCTCGTGAGCCGCACGTAACCGAGCGCCGGCAGCCAGCCCAGCGTCAGGGCGAAGACCAGGATCAGCATGATCCCCGACCAGAAGCTTGGGATCGACACCCCGAGCAGCGCGCCCACCATGGCCAGCAGGTCGACGACCGTGTTGCGCTTCACCGCCGCCACGATGCCGGCGGGGAACGCGATGAGCAGCGCCACGAGGGCGGCGCTGGTAGTGAGCAGCAGCGTCGCCGGCAGCTTCTCGACGATGAGGTCGCGCACGGGCTGCTGGGCGCGGAGCGAGCGGCCGAGGTCGCCCTGCCCCACCCGCCCCAGCCAGCTCACGTACTGGCGCCAGAGCGGCTGGTCCAGTCCCAGCTCGCGCCGCAGCGCCTCGCGCGCGGATTGCTCGGCGTCCTGGCCGAGCATGGCGTCGACCGGGTCGCCGGGGATGAGGTAGACGATCGCGAACACGACCAGCGACATGAGGAACAGCATCGGGATGGCCCCGAGCAGGCGGGCACCCATGTACGTGGCGACGCCGGCCGTCACGGGCGTATCCTTCCAGGGACTTTTCGTACCACCTCGCCAGGGGCTATATGCTGGGCGATGGAACAGGGCGGAAATCGGCCGGGAGGCGCGCAATGGCAGTCGAGATGGCGGCGACGCGACGGCGCTTCACGCGCGAGGAATACTACCGCATGGCCGAGGTCGGCATCCTCGGCCCCCGCGACCGCGTCGAGCTGATCCGGGGCGAGATCGTCGAGATGTCCCCGCCCGGCCGCCGGCATCGAGCCTTCGTCAACAACCTGACTCGGCTCCTGTCTCGTCGCCTGCCCGAGCACGCGGGCGTATCGGTCCAGAACCCGCTCCCGCTGAGCGACGACACCGAGCCCCAGCCCGACCTCGCGGTGCTCCGGGGCCGGGAAGTCTCCTACAAGGACCGCGAGGCGTGGGCCGAGGACGCGCTGCTGGTGATCGAAGTGGCCGAAAGCTCGCTCGCCTACGACCGCTCGACCAAGCTCCGGCTCTACGCCGAGGCCGGCATCCCGGAGTACTGGGTCGTGGACTGCACCGCGGAGACCGTCGAGGTGCACCGTGGCCCCGGCCCGGACGGCTATCGCGACGTCCGCCTGGTGGCCGGCGCGGCGACGCTCGCGCCGCAGGCCTTCCCCGAGGTTGAGCTGAGCACGACCGACATCTTCGCGTGACCGGGCGCCGCTGTAGAATGGGCGGCATGAAGGAAGGCCCGCCATGAAGTGGATCGTTGCGGACCCGGAGCACCTCGCGGGCGAGCCCCGGGCCGCCGGCACTCGCATCTCGATCGCGCTGCTGCTGGAGTCGCTCGCCGCCGGAATGACGATCCCCGAGCTCGTCCGGGCACACCGTACCCTGAGCGAGGAGGCGGTACGCGGGGCCCTCCAAGAGCTGGCCCACTCCAAAGAGCTTGGTCCGAGCTGTGCCATGGTCGGCTCCTGATGCCGCTTGATCCGCAGGTCGTGGCCGAGCGCGGCCGTAAGATCTACGACAAGGTCCGCCGGGAGATGGAGGCGGAGCACCAGGGAAAGTTTGTCGTCGTCGATACACGCAGTGAGAAGCTCTTCATCGGGGACTCTCCCGAGACGGCCTATCGCGCAGCACGCAAGGCGAAGCTCACTGGTCCCTTTCATTTTGTCCGTGTCGGAGATCGGGGAGTGTATCGCTCGACCCGCCCCCCACGATGGCGGCGACGCGCGGCTGGCTAGACGCTCAAGGCTGTCCGTTCGCAAGGATCGCTGGAAGTCACCTACCCCGACGACACGACGGAACCTGTGGCAGTCGCCTGGGCGAGCGTGCGTGTGGGCTCTGAGACGCGTGAGGGGTTCGTCTTCATCCCGGACCGCGGAGAAATCCTCATCGGTGTGCACTTTCTCCGACTTTTCGGCAAGACACTGATCCATTCGGTCGCCGACGGGCTCGTGATACTCGCTGACCAGGGACCCATCCATGTGCACTGAACGCGTCGCGCCCGGCCAGCGCCAAGGTTTCCGGCGAAGCCGGGCAAGTCCAGGGCCGGCCGCCGGGCGAGGCGCTACCGGTCGAGCCAGACATTCGGAAGCCCACCCCCGGGATACGCCAGGAGGCCGATGATGTGCGGCTCGAAGCCCTTCACCGGCGCCCGCCAGCCAACCGCGGCATCGCCCAGGCCCGTGGTGACAACCGGCACCTCGTCCTGGATCAGCTCCACGAACCGGCGATAGGCCTGGGCGCGCTTGCCAGCGTCCACCGTCGCCTCGCCCTCCTCCAGCAGCTTGTCGGCCGCCGGGTTCGCGTAGCCGCCGGACAGCTCGTTGGCGCCGCCCTTGGAGTGGAAGTAGCGGTAGTACGCGTCGTCGGGATCGACCTTGGGGAAGAAGTTGGTGTTCGTGCTGGTGTAGTCCGACGCGCGCTGCCGCTTGATGTACGCGGGCCAGTCCAGCACCTCGAGCTGCAGGTCGATCCCGATGCGCGTGAGCTGGGCCTGGAGCACCTGCGCCGCTGGCACCAGGTTGGCCACCTGACCCACGGTGTGGGTCAGCTTGGCGCCACGCGCGAGCCCCGCCTCCGCCAGGAGCTTCTTCGCCCCCTCGACGTCCACCTTGCGGTTGGGCTGGTTGAAGAAGAACGGCGTGCCCGGCGGCATCCACTCGTTGATCGGCACCGCGAATCCGCGCCA
>DASWJN010000231.1:0-15070 GCA_036397135.1 Candidatus Methylomirabilota bacterium | reverse complement strand
GTCCAGGAAGCGTGACGTCTTCTAGCAGGCGAACCTTGCCAGTCGGATCCACGACAGCTTCGACGGTGCGGATCATCATCATCCTCCCCGACCGTATGGTACCGCAGCGTCTGGCTGGCCGTGGTGCGGCGAACTACAAGTCGGTGGAACAACGTAGCCCGTGTGCCCTCGCGGCGTAACGCGGTTGGCTGGATTTGGAGTCTTGGGCGAGGCGAGGTGAAACAAGAGCTTCTGATGCGCGCGGAGGAGGGCTACCGCGCTACGCGGACCTCGGATAAAAAATAGGCTCGGTCTCGGAGAAGAGATAACCGCGGTCTGTGTATCCCGGGTGGTTGCGTGTGTCCGGGCGAGGCTCATCAGAGATCCGTCATCAGATCGGCGGGGCTCTCGACACCGGATGGGCCGCGGTTGAGAACGTGGGTGTAGATCTGCGTTGTGCTGACGTCCCGGTGTCCCAGGAGCTCCTGGACGGTGCGGATATCGTGGCGCGCCTCGAGCAGGTGCGTGGCGAACGAGTGGCGAAAGGTGTGCGAGCTGGCGCGCTTGGGGATCGCGGCAAGCCTCACGGCGTCCCTGACCGCTCTCTGGAGGACCGACTCGTGGAGATGGTGGCGACGGTGCTGCCCGGTATTCTGGTAGACGTACACCCGGGTCGCCGGGAAGACCCACTGCCAGGGCCACTCGCGGCCAGCATTCGGGTATTTGCGCGCCAGCGCCCACGGCAGTTCGACCCACCCGGCGCCGTGCCCCAGGTCGAGCTCGTGCTGTCTTTTCACCACTTCGAGGTGCTTGGCGAGGGCGGCCTTTACGGCGGCGGGCAGCATGGTGACGCGGTCCTTGTCGCCCTTGCCGGCGCGGACCGTGATCTGATTCCTGGCGAAGTCCACGTCCTTGACTCGGAGGCGGGCGCACTCCAGCAAGCGGAGACCCGCGCCGTAGAGCAGGATCGCCATGAGCCGTGGGACGCCGCTCATCCGTCGAAGGACGGCGCGGACCTCTTCGCGGGTGAGCACGACGGGCAACCGGGCAGCGCGCTTCGATCGGACGATGTCGTCGAGCCAGGGCAGGTCCTGCTCGAGGACGTCGCGATAGAGGAAGAGAATCGCGCTCAGGGCCTGGTTCTGGGTGGACGCGGCGACGTTCCTGTCGACGGCGAGTGCGCTCAGGAACTGCGTGACCTCGGCGCCTCCCATCTCGGCCGGATGACGTTTGTGGTGGAAGAGGATGAACCGGCGGATCCACGCAACGTAGGCCTTCTCGGTCCGCCGGCTATAGTGGCGCGCACGAATGGTCGCGCGAACACGGTCGAGAAGGCGAGGTTGGTTGGCGGCCGGCAGTGTCGCCTCGCGCACGAGGAGACCCGCCGGCGCTGTCGTTGGGTAGACGACCCGGAGGCCAGCCGTCGAGTCCATGGCGGGCAGAGCATAGGCTGAGGGCACGTCCCCGGCAAGATGTCGCCGCGGGGATACAGCCTGGACGAGTCGGAGCGCATGGACAGTCGTGTCGCACACCTGGGGGAGCTCGGCCGCCCTGAAACCCCTCAGCGTCCGAAGTGGTGGTGGTACAGCTCGTAGCAGTCGGTGGACAGCGTCCGCTTCCGGTAGAACGCCAGGTAGTGGGCCCAGGCCTCGAACAGCACGTCCTTGCGCCGCGGGCTGGCCGAGTTGGCGTAGTACTCCTCGATCACCGAGCGCGCGTTGCGGAAGATGTGGGCGTCGCCCTGGAACTTGCCGGCGCAGTGCACGAGCATGCGGATCAGCGGGTCGCGCTCCGCCGTGCGCTGCTGGTAGGCGCGCACCAGCGCCACCGAGCGGGCCGGGTCCTGCGCGGCGACGGTGCGCTCCAGCTCGGCCAGCGCCTCGGCGGCCGACAGCCGCTCGGCCCAGTCGCGGTGCGGCGCGTAGTCCGGCCGGGCCGTCGTGGCGTCGTCCGGATACCAGTCGACCTCCCGGATGGTGTCGGTGACGAACCAGGCGCCCAGGTAGACCGCCTTCGCCTGGTGCGGGTGCCGGAAGTTCCGCAGCCAGAAGTTCACCACGTTGGCGTAGTCGAAGGCGTGCATCGGCACCGTGTAGGCGATGGGCGAGCGCAGCCGCTCCACGCAGTGGGTGGCGTGGGCGAGCATGACCACGTCGGCGATGGCGGTCAGGGCCCGCCCCTGCGTCAGGAGCTCGGTGATGGCATGGGTCACCGCGACCACATCGCCGGCGAGGATGCGCGCGCTCAGCTCGTCCTGCTCGGCCTCGGTCAGTGGCGCGGTGTTCGTTTCGTGCAGCTGGTACTGCTTGCCCTTGAACGTGATGCCGAGCATGAAGCTCGCGTGGTCGTAGAGCGAGTGGAAGATCGGCGCGTTGCAGAGGTCTGGCACGCCGATGTAGAAGAAGGGGTGGGCGTGCTCCCAGCCGACCCAGTCGGCGATGTCGAGCATCGAGCGGGTGCGGATGGCCTTGTGGCCGATGTGGCGGACCTTGCGGAACGAGTTGAACTCCTGCTGGTCGATGATCGCGGCGAACAGGACCTCGTTGCGCAGGCGCTCGCGCAGCTCGGGCTGGGCCGCCAGGCCCAGGAAGAGCCGGTAGCTCGCCACCTTGTCGCCGTCCACGATGGCGGCGAACATGCGCTGGAAGCGCTCGTTCACCGAGCCGTGGACGAGGGGCTCCTGGTCCTCGAAGTGACAGTGCAGGCGCTTGTTGGCCTGCAGCACGTCCTCCGCGCACTTTTCCTGCTCCCGTGCGTAGTGGCCCGGGAACCCGCACTCCAGCTGCGCCCACACGTCGAGCCCCTGGGGCACGTAGTAGATGGCCTGGGCGAGGGTGAGGTACCGCTCGCGCTCGGACAGCCAGGGTACCAGCCGCAGGCCGGCCCGGATCCCCAGGATGGTGTGGTCGTAGTTGACGTTGCGGAACTCGCCGTTGGGCAGGAGCTTGTGGTGGGCCGGCACGTGCAGGTACGGCGCCGCCGTGGTCATGACGTGCGTGGTGATCCGCGCGGCGTCCTCAGGGCGGCCGGCGACGAGCCGGCAGTAGGCGTCGGTCGCCTCGTGGTGCTTGCCGTCGAGGATGTAGTCGTCCATCTGTCGGAGCAGGGTGGTGTCGGTCTCAGTCATGGGGGGCTCCCGGTCAGCAACGGGTGATCTCCGCGTGCACGCCGAACACCGCGGGGAGGACGTCGCAGATCTCGCCCACGGTGGTATAGGCCTCGACGGCGTCGATCAGGGGCTGGACGAGGTTGGCCGTCGTCCCCACGGCGGCTCCCACTCCTACAGCCTGTCCTCGTCGAACATGCCTTCACCTCGACCGCCCAGTGACCGCTGGATGATACCGCCGCCGTGCCCCCAGCGGGTGGCGAGCCTGCTCGGAGCCCGTGACCGAATCGCGAAATCGAGGGGCGCCACGGCTACGCCGGGGTGCCCCGAGCCGCCAGGGGGGGCTTGGGGGGCCCTTCGAGGCCCCCATGTCCTCAATGCGCCACGCCGTGGCCGCCGTCGATGTAGATCGTCTCGCCGGTCAGGTAGCCGATGCGCTCCGTGAACAGGGCGGCGACCAGGCGCGCCACCTCGTCGGCGGTGCCCGCACGCCCGACCGGGATGCGCCGGGCCAGGAACGCCTGCGCCTCGGCTCGGGCCAGGAACTCCCGGTTGAAGTCGGTCTCGACGTAGCCCGGGGCGACGTTGATCACGGTGATTCCCCTGGACGCCCACTCGACGGCCAGGCAGCGCGTCATCGCTCCCACCGCGGCCTTGGCCGCGCCGTAGGCCAGGTGGCGGCGCACCCCCAGCCTGTCGAAGACGGAGCCGAGGTTGACGATCATGCCTCCGCCTCGGCGCGCCAGGTGCGGGAAGGCGGCGCGGCACACGGCGAAGACGCCGAGGACGTCGGTGCGCAGCACCGCCTCGAACTCCGCCAGACCGAGCGCCTCGCTCGGCGCCACGTGGTTGACCCCGGCGTTGTTGACGATGCCCCAGAGTCCCTCGGGTCGCTCGGCGAGGCTGGCCAGGGCGGACACCACGGTCGACTCCTCGGTGACGTCGCAGGCGAGCGGGATCAGGCGGCCGGCCGTGGCCTCGTCCACCGCGGCATCCTCGGGGCCGCGCCCCCGGCGTGACAGGCAGCCGACGGTGAACCCCCGGCGGGCCAGCTCGAGTGCGATCGCCGAGCCGATGCCGCGGCTGGTCCCGGTCACGGCGACGATTCCCGGCTCGGCCATCAGCGGTCCTCGAAACGGGGCGCGCGCTTTTCGAGGAAGGCCGTCGTGCCTTCCGTCGCGTCGTGCAGCTGGAAGGCGAGCGTCGAGAGGTCGGCCTCGATCCGCAGGCCCTCGCCGAGCGTGGTGGTGAGGGCGCGCTGCACGGCCTCCCGGGCGAACCGTAATGCCGGCAGGCTGAAGCGGGTGAACTCGCGGGCGAACTCCATCGCGGCGGCGAGGGGATCGCCGGAGAGGACGCGGCTCACGAGCCCGATGCGGACCGCCTCCTCCGCGTCGACCCGGCGGCCGGTCATGATGAGCTCCAGCGCGCGAGCCTCGCCGACGAGGCGGGGGAGCCGCTGGGTGCCGCCATAGCCCGGCATCACGCCCAGCTTGATCTCGGGCAGCCCCAGCGCGGCGTTCGGGGTGGCCACCCGGAAGGTGCAGGCCATGGCGAGCTCGAAGCCGCCGCCGAACGCATAGCCGTTGACGACGGCGACCGAGGGCAGCGGATGGCCATCCAGCCGGCGAAAGAGCGACTGGCCGCGCTCGGCGTCCTGCTTCACGCGCGAGACGCTGCGGCCGCGGAGCTCGGCGATGTCGGCCCCCGCGCAGAAGGCGCGCGCGCCCGCGCCGGTGATCAGCAGCGCCCGGCCGCCGCCGGCCGCCGCCCAGTCGAGCGCGGCGCCGAGCTCGTCCAGCAGCGCGGCGTTCAGCGCGTTCAGCGCGTCGGGCCGGTTGAGCGTGAGGAGCGCGAACTCTTCGACCCGGCGCCGTTCGACGAGCATGGGTGTCCTTTCCGGGCCGCCAGGGTGCGCGGCCGCCGTCGTCACATCATCGTGTAGCCGCCGCTCACCGACAGCGTCTGGCCGGTGATGAAGCTCGCGGCGCTCGAGGCCAGGAAGACCACGGCCGGCGCCACGTCGTCGGGCCGGCCCAGCCGGCGCAACGGGTACACCTTGGCGATCCGGGCGCGCATCTCGTCGGTGTTCCAGGCCTTGTTGGTCTCGGACGCCCACATGCTGAGGCCGCCGACGTTCTCCTCGGAGTCGGGCATGGTCATGCCGGGGCACACGACGTTGAGCCGGATCCCGGCCCGGCCGACCTCGCGCGCCAGGGACTTGGTGAGCGCGATGACGCCGGCCTTGCAGGCCCCGTACACGGCTTCCCGGAACTCCCCCATGCGCCCGGCGTCCGAGCCGAGGCTGACGACGGCCCCCGCCTTGCGCGCGAGCATGCCGTCGAGCACGGCCCGTGTGCAGTTGATCATGCCCCACAGGTTGAGCTGGATCTCCTTCTCCCACTCCTCGCGCGTCTTCTCGACGAAGAGCCGGTCGTGGGTCCAGCCCACGTTGTTCACGAGGACGTCCACGCGGCCGTGCCGTTCCTCGACGGCACGGACCATGGCGCGGACGCTGTCCCACGCCGTCACGTCGGTCCGGACCACCTGGGCCGAGGCTGCGCCGCCGGCCCGCGCCGCGGCCGCGACCTTCTCGCCCTGCGCCTCGTCGATCTCGGCGATCGTCAGGTGGCTTCCCTCGCGCGCGAAGGCCAGGCTGATGGCCCGGCCGATGTTCGACCCGCCGCCGGTGACGATCACGCTCTTGTTCTTCAGCTCGAGCTCCATGGATGCCTCCTCGCGAGGACTACGGTGGCGGCCCGGCGTTCTCCCGGGCGAGCGTGTCGGCGATCTCTTGTCGCAGCCGGTACTTCTGGATCTTTCCGCTGGGCGTCATGGGCAGCTCGTGCACGAGCTCCAAGCGCTCGGGGAACTTGTGCCGGGCGATCCCCTGCGCCTCCAGATAGCCGGTGAGCTCCCCGAGTGTGGGCGTGTGTCCCGGCGTGGGGATCACGAACGCGCAGGCGCGCTCGGCCAGGCGCGGGTCCGGCATGGCGACGATGGCGATGCTCTGCACCTTGGGGTGCGCGAAGAGGAGATTCTCCACCTCCGCGACCGGGATATTCTCGCCGCCCCGGATGATCAGGTCCTTGCTCCGCCCCGTGATCGCCAGGTAGCCGTCCCGGTCAAGCCGGGCCCGGTCGCCGGTCTTGAACCACCCGTCGGGGGTGTGGGAGTCGGCCGTGGAGTGCGGGCGCTTGAAGTAGCCTCCGAACTGGGAGGGACCCCGCACCAGGAGCTCGCCTTCCTCGTCCACGGGGCGGTCGCGCCCGGCATCGTCGACGACGCGCAGCTGCATGCCCGCGACCGGCAACCCGTCGCTCCCGAACACCTTGTCGTCGGGATCGTCGAGGCCGTTGCAGGTCACCAGGCCGTTCTCGCTCATGCCCCAGCCGGCCGAGATGGCGCAGCCCAGGCGCGACCGGGCGTCCCGCACCAGCGGGCGCGGGATCGGCGCGCCCGCGGAGATGAAGACCCGGAGCGAGGACAGGTCGTGCGGGGTCGCCACGTCGGTGAGGTCTCTGAGGAACGGCGTGGCTCCCATGCTGAACGTCACCTGCTCGGCCTGGATGAGCCCGGCCGCGGCCTGGGCGTTCCAGACGTCGAGCCAGACCGCGCGCGCCCCCAGCAGGAGGTTGAGACAGAAGCCGTACAGGTAGCCCGTCTGGTGGCCCAGGGTGGAGGCCATGAGGATCACGTCGCGTTCGGAGAACGCGAGGCGATCGATGACGGGGTAGATGGTCGACAGGACCGTGTTGAGCGCGTGCGTGACGCCCTTGGGCTCGCCGGTGGTCCCGGAGGTGAAGACGACCTCGTGCACCCGGCTCGGATCCGTGCCCATCAGCGGGCGTCGCCCCTCGCGGGTTTCCCACGCCTCCGTCGTCAGGCGGGCGAACGGCGTCATGTCGGACGCGGCCGGTCCCCGCACCACGAAGACGTGCTCCAGACGGGGAAGCGCGCCGCGCAGGCCGCGAACCATCTGCACGTGGTCGAATCCCCGGAACTCGGCCGGGATGACCAGCACGCTGGCGTCGAGCAGGCCGAGCATGAAGCGCAGCTCGCTGGCCCGGTAGGTCGGCGGAATGGGGTTGATCACGGCCCCGAGGCGCTCGGCCGCCAGGAACACGAGGGCGAACTCGATCCAGTTCGGGAGCTGGCACGAGACGAATGCCCCCGGCCCCACGCCGTGGGCGCCGAGGCCGTGGGCGACGCGTTCGACCAGGCGCGCGAGCTCGGCCCAGGTGAGACGGCCGGCGGCGTCGACGAAGGCGATCCGGTCCGGCCGCCGGGTGGCCCAGCGATCCAGGTAGGACGTCAGGGTCTCGTGGCGCCAGTAGCCGAGCCGAGATTCCTCACGGATGCGTTCCTCGGTGAGGCCGACGTGCACGGCGCACCCTACTTCCGGAACTTGCCGAAGTTCACCGGGCGTTTCTCGACGAAGGCGTTGCGGCCCTCCATCGCCTCGGCGGTCTGGTAGTAGAGGTCGAGCGCGGTGTGCGCGAACTGGGCCACGCCCGCGCGCTGCTCGGAGTCGATGTTGAACGACTGCTTGGCCAGGGCCAGCGCGGTCGGGCTCTTGTCGAGCAGCTCCCGGCACCACTGCTCGACCTCGGTTCTCAGGTCTGCGAGGGGCACGACCTTGTTGACGAGTCCCATGGCCAGGGCCTCGGCCGCCGTGTACTGCCGGCACAGGTACCAGATCTCCCGCGCCTTCTTCTCGCCGACGACGCGGGCCAGCAGGCCGGTGCCGTGGCCGGCGTCGACGCTGCCCACCCGCGGCCCCGTCTGGCCGAACACGGCGGTGTCGGCCGCGATCGACAGATCGCAGAGCACGTGCAGCACGTGCCCGCCGCCGATGGCGAAGCCGTTGACCATGGCGATCACCGGCTTGGGGGTGTGGCGGATCGCGCTGTGGAGCGCCTCGACGTCCATGGGGCGCTCGTCCATGGCGTAGCCACCCTGCCCGCGCTCCTTCTGGTCGCCCCCGGAGCAGAAGGCCTTGTCCCCCGCTCCGGTGAGCACCACGACGCCGACGACGGGGTCCCAGCGGGCGTCGCCGAAGGCGTCGGTCAGCTCGCGCACGGTCCGGGTGCGGAACGCGTTTCGAACCTGGGGCCGATTGATGGTGATCCAGGCGACCCCGTCGTTCTTCTCGTACAGAATGTCCGCGTAGGCCATTGAGCGTCTCCCTGGGGCTCCGAGTGAGCGTTGGATATCATGGTGCGCCCGGGTTCGATATGATCGGGATCATACGTCGGGGGCCGTCGTTTCCGCACACTGGCCCGTGCGGCGCCGCGCCGCGATGGGGGGAGAGGGTGTTCCAGCTCACACCGGAGCAGCGCGATGTCCAGGCGATGGTCCGCGACCTCGCGTGCCGGCATATCGCGCCCCGGGCTCGGGAGTGGGACGAGCGGGGCGAATTCCCCGACGAGCTGCGCCGTCTCCTGACGGAGCATCAGCTCCTCGTGATGTACGTGCCCGAAGCGCTGGGCGGTCTGGGCTTCGACCTGACCACCCAGTGCCTGGTTCTCGAGGAGATCGCCAAGGCCGACGGCACGGCGGCGGTGACGCTCCAGGATCAGGGGACCTCGACGCACTTTCTCCTCAACGCCTGTGGGTCGGGACAGCGTGAGGCGTTGCTCTCGGAACTGCGGGCGCGAAGGCTCCTGGTCGCCTTCTGCCTGAGCGAGCCGGGCGCCGGCTCCGACGCCGGCGGGCTTCAGACGCGGGCGCAGCGGATGGGCGAGCATTACGTCCTGAACGGGCAGAAGACGTGGGTCACCAACGGAGGCCCGGCGGAGTGGTACATCGTATTCGCCCTCACCGACCCGGACAAGCGCACGCGGGGCGGGATCTCGGCGTTCCTCGTCGATCGGGACACGCCGGGTGTCACGCTCGGCACACCCATGAAGAAGATGGGCCTGCGCGCCTCCTCCACCGTGGACCTCTTCCTCGACAACGTCCGCGTGCCGGCCGGCCGGCTGCTCGGCGCCGAGGGGGAGGCGTTCCGGTACGGCATGAAGACGTTCGAGGCTTCACGCCCGCAGATCGCCACCCTCGGCCTGGGCCTGGCCGAGGGCGCCTTCGAGTATGCGCGCAACTACGCCAAGGAACGGCAGGCGTTCGGACGCCCGATCGCCGAGTTCCAGGCGATCCAGTTCCTCCTCGCCGACATGGCAACCCAGATCGAGGCCGCGCGCCTGCTGATCTACCAGTGCACGCAGATGTACGACGCCGGCCTGCCCGACCTCACCTATCGGGCGTCGCTGGCCAAGCTCTTCGCGAGCGACACCGCCATGCGGGTCACCACCGACGCCGTCCAGATCCTGGGGGGTGCCGGCTACGTCACCGAGCATCCGGTCGAGCGCATGATGCGCGACGCCAAGGTGACGCAGATCTTCGAGGGCACCAACCAGATCCAGCGCCTGATCATCGCGCGCCACATCCTCAAGTGAGCTACCCGCGGCTCTTCCGTCCTGCGCCTTCTGGACCATCATCGGTGCGTGCGCCGACGCCATCCCCAGACCCGGCATGTCCAGCTCCGTTCATCAGGGGGCGGAGATGCCCCCAAGCCGGCGTCATACGACCGGCGCCCGGGGGGTCAGCGCGGCGACGAGCCCCGGCCAGGCGGGGTCGTCCATCGGCTCGTGGCCCGGCGTCAGGTCGCGCGCGATGAGCAGCCGGGCGGCAGCCGCGACGACGTCCTCGCCGCTCGCGTCGGCGTCGGCGAGCAACAGCGCGATCTGCAACAGGCGGGCGAGGCGGCCGGCGAGGCGGCGAGCGTGCAGCCCGGCGTCGTCGGGATCGCGGCGCAGCAGCGCGTCCAGCCGCCCGCCGAGGTCGGCGAGCGCCGCCAGGGCGCGGTCGCGCGGGTCGGCCAGCGCCAGACGCGTGACACCCAGCAGCGCGTCGCGGGCCCAGTCCAGGGCCGCGTGGTGCAGCTTGGCGCGGGCGGCGTCGCGCAGCAGCTGGGCCATCAGGGTGTTGTGCGGGCCCTCCCACGATTCCTGCACGGGCACCTCGCGATAGAGGCGCGGCAGGGGGCTGAAGTCCTCGATCGTCCCGTTGCCGCCCAGGATCTCCAGGGCGTGGTGCACGGCCAGGCCGGCGTCGACGGAGCCGGTGTACTTGGCGAGGTTGACCGCCACCCGGTAGAGGGCGTCGTCCTCGGGCGCGGTGCCGGCGCGAGCAAGGCGGTCCTCGCGGTCGGCGACGAACAGCGTGAGAGCGAGACCGGCGAGGGACAGCGCGCGGATCTCGGCGAGCTGCTGGCGCACGGCCGGGAAGTCCACGAGCGGGTGTCCGAAGGCCTCGCGCACGCGGGCATAGGTGAAGGCCTCCACCCACGCGCGCCGCATGATGCCGCTGGCGCCGGTGGCGACGGCCAGCCGCGAGGTGTTGATGATCACGCCCATCAGCAGCTTGAAGCCGTCCTCCACGCGCCCGAGCGGCCAGGCGCGGGCGTCCGCGAAGTCGACCTCGGCCGTGGGCAGCGTCCGCGTCCCCAGCTTGTTCTTGAGCCGGCGCACCAGCAGGCCGTTCGGCCGGTCCTCGTCCGTCAGTCTCGGGACCACGAACAGGCCCACGCCCGGCGTGCCGGCCGGACCGCCCTCGGGGCGCGCGCTCACGGCGTAGAGGTCGGCCGACACGTTGGAGCAGAACCACTTCTCGCCGCTGATTCGCCAGGCGCCCGTCTCGCCGGAGTCGGGGCGCGCCACGCAGGCATTGGCGCCGACGTCGGAGCCGCCCTGCACCTCGGTGAGAAACTGTGCCCCGTGCCAGCGGCGGTCGTAGTCGGCGTCGAGCAGGCGGGGCAGCCACACGCGCCGCATGTGCTCGGTGCCCGCCCGCTGGATGGCCTTGATCAGCCCCGCGGTGCACGCGATCGAGCACAGGTGCGGGACCTCGCCGTTGCCCGCGAAGAGATAGGTCTGCGCGACGTGCTCGACCACCCGGCCGGGCGTGCCGAGCACCGACAGCACTCCCGAGCGCCAGACCCGCCGCCCGATGTCGTGGTGCGCCGGGTGGAAGACGATTTCGTCCGTTCGCTCACCGAGCCGGCTCCACCCCTCCACACGGGGCAGGTTCTCGGGACGATCGAGGGTCGCGCAGGCCGCGTCCATGGCGGCGGCATCGACCCCGGCCCGGCGCAACGCCGGCTCGATGGCGGCCAGCCGCTCGGAGCCCAGGCGGCGCGCCAGCATCCGCTGGAAGTCCGGGTCCCCGTTCCAGAAGCTGGTGGGCCTGGCTGCCGCCCAGCGGCGGAGCAGCGCGCGCCCCTGCTCACATCGGTTCATCGATCCTCGTCAGAACAACCGGTGCCGGGCCGCGTAGGCGACGGCCTCCAGCCGGCTGTGCACGCCGAGCTTGCCGAGGATGTTCTGGGCGTGATTGCGCGCCGTGGCCGGGCTCACGTGCAGTCGCTCGGCGGTGGCCCTGGTGTTGAGCCCCTCGGTCATCAGGCGCAGCACGTCGAGCTCGCGCCGGGACAGAGCCGTCGCCCCGTCGCCGTTCGGGCTGGCCGCCGGCCGCGGCGCCAGCCGCTCGTGCACGAGCGTCAGCAACTCCTTGCTCGCCGTCACGTCGCGGAACAGATGGATCGTCAGCCGTCCCCCGTGCGCGTCGTCCTGGGTGGTCAGGATGCTCACGTTGATCCAGATCGGCCGGCCCGCCTTCGTCCGCGTGCGCATGTCAAAGCTGTGGACTGCCTCCTCCATGCGGACGAGCGACAGCACGTGGCAGCCCGGATGGCACAGGCGGTTGCCCTGGTCGTCGTGGCCGGTGAAGACCTCGCAGCAGAGCCGGCCGAGCACCGCGCTGGCTGCGTGGCCCAAGATCCGCTCGGCGGACCGGTTCCACAGCAGGATGCGGCCGTCGCCGCCGATGACGAACGCGCCGTCGGCCGCCCGGGCGAGCGCCTGGTCGACGCCGGTCGTCGTCGGCAGTGGCTCAGCTCGCCGTGGCATGATGCTGGGAGACGGGGCAGCCTTCCCGGCGCCCGGTCAGGCAGAAGCGCCGCCTATCCTCCACGGGCGGCACGCGAACGTGGCCGTCGGCCCCGTCGATCCTGGCCTCACTCATGGGCGCCTCCCTGCCGGCCTTGCCGAATGCGAGAACGATGCCACACCGAGGGGCCCGCGTTGTCGAAGACTTGCGGCACGCATGAGCGTGGGCCGCCGGGCGGCAGCGCCCCCCTGTGGGTCCTCGGCGCCCCTGCGTCCCCCCGGGCCGGGTTCGGTCGATCAAAACAGCCGGTGCTTCGTCGCGAGGGCGACGGCTTCCAGGCGGTTGTGCACGCCGAGCTTGCCGAAGATGTTCTGCACGTGGTTGCGCACGGTGGCGGGGCTCACGGAGAGCCGCTCGGCGGTCGCCCTGGTGTTGAGCCCCTGGGTCATGCACCGCAGGACTTCCAGCTCCCGTCGCGAGAGCGCCGCCGCCGGGGCCGCCGTGTCGGGCGCTGCCGGCCCCGGCGCTAGGCGCTCGTGGACGAGCGTGAGCAGTTCCCTGGTCGCCGTCACATCACGGAAGAGGTGGATCGTGAGCGGGGCGCCGGCCGGCGACGTCGTGGCGAGGATGCTCATGTTGAGCCAGACGGGCCGGCCGGCCTTCGTGCGCGTTCGCATGTCGAAGTGCTGCACCGGCTCGTCCATCCCGACCAGCGTCATCACCCGGCAGCCCGGGTAGCAGACACGGTTGCCGTCGGTATCGTGACCCGCGAACACCTCGCAGCACGTGCGCCCGATCACCTCGCGCTCGGCGTGGCCGAGGATCTGCTCGGCCGCGCAATTCCAGCTCGTGATGCGCCCCTGGGCGTCGATGCCGAACGCGCCGTCGCCCGCGCGGGCCAGCGCCTGTTCCAGGCCGGTGGTCTCGGCCGGTCGCTCAGGACGCCGCCGCATGGTCCTGGTAGACGGGACAGTGCTGCCACCCGTCGGTCAGGCAGAGCCGCCGCCTCTCCTCCGGCGCCGGGATGCGGACGCGGCCGCCGGCGAACCGGCAGTAGATGGCAATCCCGACGTCGTCGTGGCGCGGCCGGCCTGGCTGGAGCAACGGGCACTCGGCGGCACGTCCGGCAGCGTTATTCATCGGCGTCTCCCTGCTAGGCGTCCCTATGCCAGGGCAGTGCCAGGCCGGAAGCCAACGACGATGCGGACTTGCCGGTCCGAGGAGGCGATGGATTGTGGGGCACTGATGCCCCGGCTGGTTCATCCGTGCCTCACGCATACATCGATCGCCTCATTTCGAAGGCCCCGCCCCCGCCCCGGGCGCCCCGACCGCCTGCGGTAGAATCGCGCTCGTGCGACTCCTGCGCCTGCAGTTCGAGTGATTGCGCGGCTCGGGGCGAGCTTCGTTCACGCCATCGACGTGCAGCACGTCGCGCTCGCCCTCGCCGTCTGGGTGCTGCTCACCCTGGGATCGCTCGCCATCGTGCTGCGCGTGGTGCTGACCCTGCCGGCGGACTACTTCGAGCGGGCGGCGCCGTCCCGGGGGCGGTGGACCGCGGGCCGCATCGCCCGCAATCTCGCCGGCATCCTGATCATCGCGGTGGGAATCGTGTTGTCGGTTCCGGGGGTTCCCGGGCAGGGCCTGCTGACGGTGCTGGTCGGCGTCCTGCTCGTCGACTTCCCGCGGCGCCAGCGGCTGGAGCGCACGCTCGTGAGCCGGCGGGGGGTCCTGATCACCGTCAATCGCCTTCGCGTCCGGTTCGGGCGGCCGCCGCTACGGCCGCCGTGTCCCTGACCGTCAGGGCGTCACCGGCGTCGACCGGCTCACCGCGGGCGCCCGTCTCGCAGCGCGAGCTGGCCGGCGCGTGAAGTCGATCGACTCGGCCAGGATGCGCGCGGCCTCCGGGGGCGCGTGGAAGCCCATCGAGTCACGGCGAGCGCAAGGGCCCCCCGGGCGGGCCCGGACGTCACGCCGGAGTCGTGCCGCGGGCGCGCCCCCGACCCGGCGTCACGGCGCCGCCGTCTTGACGATGAGCACCGGACGGTCCCCGTGGCGGAGCACGCCCTCGGAGACGCTGCCGAGCAGCAGGCGCTGGATGGCGCCCAGCCCGCGGGCGCCGACGACGACGAGGTCCACGTCGGGCCGGGCGGCGGCGCCGATGATCTCGGCCACCGGGTGGCCGACCACCACCTCCTTCTCGACGGTCTTCACCGTGCCGGCGAACAGCACGGCGGTCGTGGCCAGCGCCTGCTCGAGCGCGGCCCGGCGTTCCTTGACGATGTCCTCGATCGCCTGGCGCACCATGCCGGCCGCGAGCGCGGGCGTGGTCGCGGGATAGCCGGGCCGCTCGACGACCCCGAGCAGCCGCACGACGAGCGCCGGATCGAGCGGCAGCCGGGTCAGGAACGCCGCCGCCGCGGCCGCGTGCGGCGAGCCGTCGATCGCCACGAGCGCCCCGCCCAGGCGCGCGGCGCCCCCCTTGACGACCAGCACCGAGCAGCGCGCGTGCCGCGCGACACCGAGCGAGACGCTCCCGAGGAGGAAGCGAGCCACCGTTCCCAGGCCCCGGGCCCCCAGCACGATGAGGTCGGCCCGCCATTCCTCGGCGGCGCGGAGGATCACCTCGCGCGCGTCGCCCTCCGCCACCTGGACCTCGGCGGCCGGCACGCGCCCGGCCAGGGTCGCGCGGGCGGCCTCGGCCACGCGGTGGGCCTCGTCACGCAGTGACTGCAGGAAGTCGCGGACGGGCACCACGTCGATCGACGAGGGCGGCAGGCTCACCGCGCTGACGATGCGCAGCGCGGTCCCCGCCGGCAGCGGGAACTGGGCCAGCCATGCCGTCGCCGCCCGCGCATCCTCCGAGCCGTCCGTCGCCAGCAGCACGCGCATCGTCACGCCCTCCCCTCGCTCTCCAGGTGTCTCGAGTCAGAACCCCGCGAGCAATGGCCGACGTGGGCGAGGTGCGCATGAGGTGGGGTCCGCGGACCCGTTCCCGCCGCCCATCAACCGTGCGCCCCCAGCCTGATGGAGCCCAGCCGC
>DASWJN010000230.1:0-53149 GCA_036397135.1 Candidatus Methylomirabilota bacterium | reverse complement strand
CAGCGCCTGGGTGTGGAACGACACGAGCGTGTCCAGCTCGCCGGCGACCCGGTGGACGGCGGCCACGCGCTGGCGCTCGGACCCGGTGGCGATGAGCGCGTCGAATCCGCGCTCACGCACCTCGTGCGCCCGCGCGAACGCCGCCAGGGCCTCGGTTGTCCGGCCCTGGGCCCACCGGCTCACGCCGACGTTGATCAGCGTCTGGGGCAGCGCCGGATGGCGGTCGCCCAGCGTCCGTTCCTCGATCGCCAGCGCGTCTTCCAGCGCCTGCCGCGCTCCGGCATAGTCACGGCGCGCGTGCCGGACGAGGCCGATGTTGTTGAGCACACGCGCGACCTCCGGGTGCTCGGGCCCGAGCGCGTCCCGGAACGAGGTCAGCGCGCGCTGGTAGAGGGGCTCGGCCTCTCGCTCGCGGCCCTGGAGCCGGTAGATCTCGGCGAGGTTGTTGGCGGACTGCGCCGTGCTGCGATGGCCGGCGCCGAACACGCGCTCGCGGATGGCCAGCGCGCGCCCAGTCAGGCGCTCGGCCTGCTCCAGCTCGCCGGTGTCCATCAGCAGCGAGCCGAGGTCGTTGAGCACGGTGGCCGTCCGGGGATGCTCGAGCCCAGGGTTCCCCTCGAGGATCTCCAGCGCCGCGGCGTACATGCGCCGGGCCGCCGCGTAGTCGCCCTTGGCGTAGTAGAGCCCGGCCAGCGCCACCGCTCGCGAGGCGACGTCGGGATGACGCTCCCCGAGCCGCCGCCGTTTGGCCTCGAGCGCCTCGCGGAGGTGACGCTCGGCCTCAGTGTAATTGCCCTGCAGCTCGGCCACGTGGCCCAGTTCGGCGACGGCGCCGGTGATCGCCAGCGAGTGATCGCCGGGCGCCGTCTGGAGGATGTCGAGGCACTCAGCCAGGAGCGTCCGGGCCGGGCCCGGGCGGCCGCGGTCACGCTCGAGGGCGGCGAGCGCTCCCAGCGTGAGGGCGACGGCCGGGCTGCGGGGGCCGTACACCTCTCGACGGACGTCGAGGACCTCGGCCAGCGCCTGCTCGGCGTCCGGATAGCGTCCGAGCGTCTGCAGCACACCGGCATGGCCGGCCAGGAGCGCGGCCGTCGTCGGATGACGCAGGGGCAGCGCCGCCCGGGCCATCGTCACGGCCTCGGCGTGCAGGGTCTCCGCCTCGGCGTGGTGTCCGGCGTCGTCCCGGAGCGCGGCGAGCTGGGCCTGAGCCTGCGCGATCGCCG
This sequence comes from Candidatus Methylomirabilota bacterium, assembly GCA_036397135.1. Taxonomy (GTDB): domain Bacteria; phylum Methylomirabilota; class Methylomirabilia; order Rokubacteriales; family CSP1-6; genus AR5. The sequence goes on along the minus strand of DASWJN010000230.1, from coordinate 51,926 downwards.
GGTGGCCGGGGCGCAGTGCGGCACGGCGGATCTCGAGCGCGCGTCGCAGCGAGGATTCGGCATCGGCATGGCGCGCCAGAGTGCGTTCCGTCGCCGCGCGATCCAGCAGCGCGTCGGCCATCAGCGGATGGTCGGCGCCGCTCGTGCGCTGGATCAGCTCGATGGCCTGGCCATGCCGCGCGTGGGCGCCGGGGAAGTCACCCCGCGCACGATCGAGCCGGGCCAGCATGCCGAAGCTGCTGGCGAGGACGGGATGCTCGGGACCGAGCCGCCGCGTGCGGATGTCGAGCGCCCGCAGCGCGAGCTCGCGCGCCTCGTCGAGACGCTCCTGGCTCTCCATGAGCCCGGCGAGGTTGCCAAGGCAGACGGCGGTCTCGGGGTGATCGGGGCCGAGCGTCGTCTCGAACATCGCCAGCGCCCGCCGGTGGTAGTCCTCGGCGGGACCGTCCTCGCCGAGGTGGCGATGCAGAGCGCCGAGGTTGTCGAGCGCGATCGCGACCTCGTGCCCCGTCGCGTGGGCAGCGTGCGCGATCGCCAGGGCACGTTCGCGGAGCGGCCGGGCCGCGAGGTACCGCCCCGCGGCCTCGTGGGCGCCTGCGAGGTTGTTGAGGTCGATGGCGACGCTCGGATGCGCGGGCCCGAGCGCCGCCTCGTCATTGGCGAGCGCCCGCTCGTATAGCGCCTCCGCCTCGGCGTAGTGCCCGAGATGCTGCAGGACCCCGGCGAGGTTGCCGGCCACCGAGCCGACCTGGGGTGAGCCGGGCCCGCACGCCGTCTCCACGATCCCGAGAGCGCTCCTGAAGAGATGCTCAGCCTCGGCGAGGCGTCCCTGCTTCTCGTACAGCGAGCCGAGATTGCTGAGCGCGACGCCGCGATAGTAGTGGCCGGGCGGCAGGAGCCGGGCGTGAAGCTCCGCCAGCCCGTGCTCCAGCGGAATGGCGTCGGCGTAGCGGCCGTGCTTCAGGTGCTCGTCACGGAGCGCCGAGGTCCGGGCAGCCGGCTCCAGCCATTGCAGCCTCTGGCGCAGCTCCTCGGCCCGCCCGGCCTCGGCTGGCCCCGCCGCCTCGCGGATCCTGAGCGCCTGGGCGATGAGCGTGTGCGCGCCGTCGAAGCGCGCCTGGCGACTGTACAGGTCGCCGAGGGCGACGAGGATCGCGGCCCCGTTCAGGGAATTCACCAAGCCGTGGGCCATGTAGGTCTGGAGGGCCCGGGTCAGCAGCGGCTCGGCCTCGTCGTAGCGCGTTCCCACCAGCCACGCGACACCGAGCTTGAAGACCGCCAGAGCCGTGTCGGGGTGGTCCGGCCCGTTGGCCTGCTCCGCCTCGCGCAGCGCGGCCGACAGAGCGGCGACGTTCGGCGGTGACGCGTGCGCCACCATGAGGTCCTCAGCTGCGCCCGGCGATCTTCGCGATCTCGCCGGTGACGCGGTCTCGTGGCTCACCCCCGCCGGCCACCGGCCATCATCCTCAAGAACGCCGGCGACAGTCGCGGATCGAGCGTGTCGCGGATCCCGTCTCCCAGCAGATTGAACGCCAGCACGGTCACCGTGATCGCCAGGCCCGGGAAGAACGCCAGCCACCAGGGCGGCACCAGCGCGGTGATCGAGTCCGCCAGCATGTTGCCCCACGTCGGCGTGGGCGGTGGCACCCCGACGCCGAGGAACCCCAGCGCGGCCTCGATGACGATGGCGACGCCCAGGTGGGTCGTGGCGAGCACGAGATAGGGCGCGATGCACTGGGGCAGGACGTGGAGGGCCATGATCCGCATGGCCGAGGCCCCGCTCGCCCGGCCCGCCTCCACGTAGGGCATCTCGCGTACCGACAGCGCCACCGAGCGGATGACCCGCCCGCCGAACGGGATGCGGGTGATGGCGATGGCGAAGATCACCGCCTGCAGGCCGGTGCCGATGGCCATGGAGATCGCCATCGCGAGGATGAGGTCGGGGAACGACTGGAGAACCTCCATGATCCGCTGGCTGTAGAGGTCGAAGCGGCCGCGCAGGTAGCCGCAGGCCACGCCCCACAGCGAGCCGACCGTCGTGCCGAGGATCACGGCGGAGAACGCCACGAAGAGCGAGGTGCGGGCGCCGTAGATCACGCGGCTGAGCGTGTCGCGGCCCACCTGGTCGGTGCCCAGCAGGCTCTGGGCGTCGGGCGGCTTGTTCATGCGGCGGAAGTCCGCCCTCAGCGGATCGCGGGGCGCCAGCAGCGGGGCGGCGAGCGCGACGAAGATGATGAAGGCCCCCACGACGCCACCCATCGCGGCCAGCGTGTTGCGGCGGCTGAAGCGGACCAGCTCGGCGAGGAGGGCTTTCATCAGCCGTACCGGATGCGCGGGTCGAGCCAGGCGTAGCTGAGGTCGACCAGCACGTTGACGGCCACGAAGATGACCGCGTAGAACAGGACCAGGTTCTGCACCACGATGATGTCGCGCTCGATCACGGCGGCCACCAGGGAGCGCCCCAGCCCGGGCACGCCGAAGGCCTGCTCGACCGCGACCGAGCCGCCCAGCACGAAGCCCAGCAGCACGCCGGAGATGGTGATGACCGGCAGCAGCGCGTTGGGCAGGGCGTGCCGCATCACCACCAAACCCTCCCGCAGCCCCTTGGCCCGCGCCGTCCGCACGAAGTCCTCGCTGATGACCTCCAGCAGGCACGAGCGCGACATGCGGGCGATGTAGGCGCCCTGGGCCAGGCCGAGCACGATGCCGGGGCCGATGACGATCTGCAGGTTCTGCCACGGGTCCTGCCAGACGTGCACGATGATGATGGGCGCCTTGTAGCCGAACCAGAACAGGAGGGCGAGCACGATCAGCATGCCGAGCCAGAAGCCGGGGATGGCGATGAAGAGCACCGACAGCGTGCGGGCGATGCCGTCGGGCATGCTGTTGGGCTTGAACGCGCTCAGGATGCCGACGGGGAGGCCGACCAGCCAGGAGACGATGAGCGAGAGCACGCCGATCTCGGCGCTGATCGGCCCGCGGTGCAGGATCAGCTCGGCCACGGTGTCGCCGCGGAAGAACGACTTGCCGAGCTGGCCGGTGGCGATGTCGCCGAGCCAGCGGACGTACTGCACGGGCAGCGGATCGCTGAGCCCGAGGTCGGCCATGATCCGCTCGCGGTCGGCCGGGGACATCTGCGCATGGCCCTCGACGCCGAGGATGGCCACGAGCGGATCCCCCGGCAGGATGCGCAGGATCACGAAGATGCTGAGCGAGACACCGAACAGCGTGACGGCAGCGTACACCGCCCGGCGCGCCAGGTACTTCTTCATGTCCTAGGCCCGGGTCTGAGCGATGGCGGGTGGGGAGGCCCAGAAGGGTGCCCCGGCTTCGCCGGGGCACCCCGGGCGCTGAGAGGTGTGGGGGGCCATCTCGGGGCCCCCCGCCTCGGCTATCCGAGCCAGACGTTGTCCCACCGCACGACGTCGTAGATGCCGAAGTACGTGCTCGGGTTCTGGCCTTTCACCTTGTTGTACCAGGCGTCGTAGATCTGCTCGTACGACACCGGGATGAGCGGCGGATCGTTCTCGAGGATGTCCTCTGCCTTGCGGACCATGGCCCGGCGCTTGTTGTCGTCGAGCTCCCGGTCGACCTGGTTGGCCAGGTCGTGGAAGGTCGGGTTCGTCCAGCGCGAGTAGTTCTGGGGGCCGTCCTTGCCGTACCAGGCGCTGAAGATGTCGGACGGGTCCATCAGCGTGGAGACGATCGCGCTGATGGCCAGGTCGAAGGTCCCGGCCTGGGCCTCGTCGAACCACACCGACGTCTGGACGACTCTCAGGTTGCATTCGATGTTCAGGTGTTCCTTCAGCATGGCCTGGATGGCGACCGCCCACAGCTTGAACGTCGGGATATCGCGAACCACGAAGTCCAGGCCCTTGAGGCCGTTGCCATAGCCCGCTTCCTTCATCAGCCGGCGGGCTTCCTGCACGGCCGGCTTGATGTCCTTCTGGTAGCCGAGCTTCTTCTCCAGCTCGGCCAGGGGCGTCGACATCTCGTGGAACGGATAGACGAAGCCGCCCACCTGCATGGGCGCGGTGTCCTTCACGACCTCGACCAGCGTGTGGCGATCCATCGCCAGGTGGATGGCCCGGCGCACGCGCCGGTCGGCCAGCGCCTTGTTCTTCTGCATGTTGGTCCAGAAAGCCTGGATGACCGACTGGTTGAACGCCGCGGCCGTCACGCCCTGCATCTCCTTGGCCTTGCGCCAGGAGACTGGGTCGAGCAACCGCGCGTAGTCCACCCGGCCGGACAGCAGGGACGCGCCCAGCTCCGGCGTGAACGGGAAGAAGTGGTAGATCTCGAGCTTGTCGACGAGCGGCAGCCCCTTGTTCCAGTAGTTGGGGTTGCGCTCCATGATCCAGACTTCCCGGTCCTTGCGGGAGACGTGCTTGAAGGGCCCGGTGCCCGGGTAGTTCATCACCTGGCGCAGGTTGCCCTGGTTGTCGTCCAGCGTCTTCTTGCGCACGATGATGTTCCAGCCGCTCGCGAAGGCGCCCAGCATGTAGGCCTTGGGGCGCGCCTCGGTCAGCCGGAACTCGATCCTGTGCGGATCGAGCACCACGATGTCGCCCACCGTGGCGAACAGCGGGGTGCGCGGGATGACCACGCCCTTGGGCGGCCGCGCGATGCGGTCGTAGGTCGCCTTGACGTCCGTGGCGGTGAAGTCGGCGCCGTCGTGGAACTTCACGCCCTTGCGCAGGTGGAAGGTGTAGCGCTTGCCGTCGGGCGAGATCTCCCACTTGTGGGCCAGGTCCGGGATGATCGTCTGCCCGTCCTTGGGGCTGCGGCGGAGCAGGGTGTCGTACATCGGGCTCTGGGGACCGATGTTGGCGACCGTCCCCGACTGGTGGACGTCGAAGTGGGCGGGCGCGTTGTGCACGGCGTAGCGCAGGGTGCCGCCGCGCTTGGCGGCGGGATCGGGCCGGACGGTCATGTCCTGGGCCTGGGCGGCGCCGGGACGCGGCAAGCGCGACGCGAGAACCGCGCCGGCCCCGGCCGCGCCCATTCGCCTGAGAAATGTTCGACGGTCGGTGACGGGTGGCTTCGGATCTGTCCGATGATCGCTCATGACTTCCTCCTGTGAGCGGGACGAGCGGCACGAACGTGAGCGAGGGTATAGCACGAAGTCCGGGCGGACTTCCATGACGCGGCGCATTCGGTTCGTCAGCGGGCGCGGAGCCGGCCGGCGACGGCGAACCGCTCCCCGCCCTGGGGGGTGACCACGACCATCTCCGCGGTGCCGGGATTGATCCCGGTCAACGCGGCGATGGTCGACCCGTGCGTGACGAGCACCAGGTTGCCCGGGCCCGGCCGCTCGCTGACCCGACGCTGCATCTGGCGGACGTGCTCGGCCCGGTTCTCGGGCCGGCCGAAGAGATTACCGAGCGCCGGCCACGGCTCGCTGCCCCCGAACGCCAGGCGGGCGGTCTCCACGCACCGGCACCACGGGCTCGACAGGACGCGCTCGACGGGAATGCGGCGCGCGCGAAACGCCTCGCCCACGCGCTGCGCCTCGCGCCGGCCCTCGTCGTCGAGGTTGCGCTGCGTGGCGCAGTCGTCGAGCCGGAACCCGGGCGGATCGCCGACCCCCGGCGTCGTGAGCCCATGCCGGATGAGGACGACCTGTCCCCCGCCCTCGAGCAGCGTCCACAGCTGCTCGTCCGCGGCCGCGCAAGGCGGCGCGGCCAGCAGGAAGGAAACTAGAAGAAGAACAAGGCGAGCACGAACAGCACCAGGATGATCGTGAGACATCCGTAGAAACCCTTCTGGATCTTGCCGAGCAGATCGCGCTCGGCGCGGGCCTCGGCCGCCATCGCCAGCCGCAGCCGTCGCTCCGCGTCCGCCTGAGGATCCGGTTCGGTCACGGGGTCGCGTCCTCCCGTCGCGTGCCCCGATCATATCCGGCCCGGCCCTCGGGACGGGAGGGATCCAGGCCGAGATAGGCGGCGCGGATGCGTGGGTCCACCGCGAGCGCGGCGCTCGTCCCCGTGGCCACCACCCGGCCGGTCTCCAGCACGTAGCCGCGCGCGGCGAGCGCCAGCGCCGCCCGGGCGTTCTGCTCGACGAGCAGCACGGCCACTCCCTCGGCGTTGATCCGGCGGATGACCGCGAAGATCTCCCGCATGAGCCTCGGGGCCAGCCCCAGCGACGGCTCGTCGAGCAGCAGCAGCCGGGGGCGCGTCATGAGGGCGCGGCTGATCGCCAGCATCTGCTGCTCGCCGCCCGACAGGGTCCCCGCCCGCTGCCGCCGCCGCTCGCGCAGCACGGGGAACAGCGCGTACGCGGCCTCCAGGCGCGCGGGCACGTCCCGGCCGGCCACCGTGTGGGCTCCGACCAGGAGGTTGTCGAGCACGCTGAAGTCGGGGAAGATATCGCGCCCCTCCGGCACGTGGCTGACGCCGGCGGCCACGATGGCGTCGGCGGACCAGCGGGAGACGTCGCGCCCGTCGTAGCGGATGCTCCCCCGCGCCGCGCGCACGAGGCCGGAGACCGTCCGCAGCGTCGTGGACTTGCCGCTGCCGTTGGCGCCGAGCAGCGTCACGATCTCGCCGGCGCCCACCGTGAGCGCCACGCCCTCGAGCGCCCGGCGCTTGCCATAGGCCACGGTCAGGTCGGCGATCTCGAGCATGGCCGGGCCGGCCACGCCCTCGATCACGCTCCCGCCGGTGCGCGGATGACCGGGCTGGGCATCAGGCGCCGGCCTCGGCCGGGCTCCCCAGGTAGGCCTCGATCACCGCGGGGTCGGCGGCGATCGCTCGGGGCGGGCCCTGCGCGATCTTCTGTCCGTGATGGAGCACCGCGACCTGGTCGGAGATCGACATCACCAGCTCCATGTCGTGCTCGACCACCATGATCGTGAGCGACAGCTCGTCACGCAGGCGGCAGATCAGGTCCATGAGCGTGCGCGTCTCGGTGGGGTTCAGCCCGCCGGCCGGCTCGTCGAGCAGCAGCAGCCGCGGGCGGGCCGCCAGCGCGCGCGCCATCTCCAGCCGTTTCTGGCTGCCCAGCGGCAGGCTGCCGGCGTCGACGCCGGCCGCGTCGCCCAGGCCGACGCGCTCGAGCAGCGCCCGCGCCCGCTCGCGCGCGGCCGCCTCCTCCCGCCGGACGGCCGGCAGACCGCACGCCGCGGCCAGCAGCCCTCCGCGGAGCCGGGCGTGCTCGCCCACCAGCACGTTGTCGAGCGCGGAGAGCGCCCTGAAGACCTCGGTGTTCTGGAACGTGCGCCCGACGCCCCGCCAGGCGATCTCGTGAGGCGCCAGCCGCGTGAGGTCGTCGCCGTCGAGCGTCACGCGACCGCTCGCCGGACGGTAGAGCCCGGTCAGCACGTTGAAGACCGTCGTCTTGCCGGCGCCGTTGGGGCCGATGAGGGCGAAGATCTCGCCCGGTTGCGCCTCCAGGCTCACGGCGCTCAGCGCCGTGAGCCCGCCGAAGGCGATCGAGACATCCTCGACGCGGACCAGCGCCAACGCTAGTCCGAGGTGAGCCAGTCCGTGAGCTGCTTGAAGCGCCCCTTCTCGACCCGCACCCAGAAGCCCTGGCGCTGGGTCTCGTGGTCGGGGCCGATCGTGATCGGCGGCAGGATGCCGCTGTCCCAGCCCTTGATGCCCTCGAGCGCGGTGACGAGGCTCTCGCGCGTGAGGGTCTTGCCGGCCCGCCGGGCGCCCTCGGTGAACAGCATCGCCGCGAAGTACCCGGACAGGGAATAGCGGTTGGGCTCGTTCTTGCCGAAGTACTTCTGCATGGCCGCCCGGTACGCCTTGACGCCCGGCAGGTCGGACGTCAGCGGGTCCGGCCACAGCGACAGGCCCTCCACGCCCTCGGCGGCGTCGGCGGCCAGGGCCAGGTAGCGCTCGTCGGTGAGCGGCCCCGAGGAGACCATCACGGTGTCGGTCCAGCCGATCTTCTGCCGCTCCTTGAGCGCCTGGGCCCCCGGCCCCGGCGTGAGCACGAGGAAGGTCACCTGCGGCCGGGCCGCCTGCAGCTTGGCGATCTGGGCGCTGACGTCGCTGGCGCCGCGCTTGACCGACTCGGCGGCGGCCAGCTTGAGGTTGTGGCGGCCGAGGTCTTTCTCGAACGCGGTCAGGAACGCCTTGCCGTACTCGTCGTCCTGGTACAGCACGCCGAACGTCCGGTACTTCCGCTGGCCGGCCAGGTAGTCGATCATCATCTTCGCCTGCCGGTCGTAGAGCGTCATGCCGCTGAAGACGTACTTGCGGCCGCGGGTGACCGGCGAGCCCTGGAAGGGGAACAGGAGGGGAACGCGGTTCTCCTCCAGATACTCCAGCGTCGCCACCACGGGCGGCGTGCCCTGGGGGGCGATGACCGCGAAGATCCGGTCCTGCTCGACGAGCTTGCGGGTGTTGGCGACGGCGTCCTGCGGCTTGTAGCCGTCGTCGTAGTACACGGTGCGCACCCGGCGGCCGTGGATGCCGCCGGCGTCGTTGACCACCTTGAGGTAGAGGTCGACGCCGAACTTCGTGGCCTGCTCGCCGGTGAAGGCCAGCGGGCCCGAGAACGAGTTGGAGCAGCCGAGCACGATCTCGCGCTCGGTGACCCCCTGCTGGGCCGTCGCCGGCGACGACGCCCCGAGGATCAGGACCGCGACCAGGCTGGACATCAGTGAGCGCATGGACGATCTCCTGGGGCGGTCATCGCCGGGCGAGGCGCGCGCCGAAGCCGGCGATACCGCCTGGCATGAACAGCATGCAGGCGACGAGGATGACGCCGAAGATGAGGGGGCGGTAGTTCTGGAACCCGGCGAGGCTGTCGTGGAGCACGGTCACCACGGCGGCCCCGACGATCGAGCCCGGCACCGAGCCCAGCCCGCCCACGATGATCATCACGACGAAGTCCACCGACATGAACACGTCGAAGGCGTCCGGCGACAGGAAGCCGACGATGAAGGCGAACAGGCCGCCGGCCACGCCCGTGTAGAAGGCCGAGACGCCGAAGGCGATCGTCTTGTAGCGCGCCACCGGCACGCCGCTGGCCTGGGCGGCGATCTCGCTCTCGCGGATGGCCAGCAGCGCCCGGCCGGTCCGCGTGCGGGCCAGGTTGGCGGCCGCCGCCACCAGCAGCACGGTGACCCCCGCCACCAGGTAATAGCGGGCCGTGTCGGTCGCCAGCGCCCAGCCGCCCAGCCGCGCCACCGGCACCCGCAGCCCGTCGGCCCCGCGCGTGAGGCCGTCGAGGTTGAGGATCGCCTCGGTGATGACGAAGCCGAACGCCAGCGTCGCCATGGCCAGGTAGAGGCCGCTCAACCGCAGGCACGGCACTCCGAAGGCCAGCCCCACCACGGCCGTCAGCGCGCCGGCGGCGGCGAGCGTGGCCACCACCGGCACCGCCGGGGCGTGGAGCGTGAGCAGCGCCGCCGTGTAGGCGCCGATGGCGAGGAAGCCGGCGTGGCCGAACGAGAGCTGGTTCGTGTACCCGCTCAGGAGATTGAGGCCGAGGGCCACCACGGCGTTGACGAGGATGAGGCTGGCCAGGAAGACGAAGTAGCGCGGCGCCAGCCACGGCCAGGCGGCGAGCAGCGCGCCGAGGGCCACCAGCGCCCAGCGCGCCCTCACACCTTCCTCGGCTCGACCCGCCCGAGCAGCCCGGCCGGCCGCACGAGCAGGATGGCGATGAGGACGATGAACGGCACGGAGTAGCGGATGCCCGAGGGCAGGTAGAGGGGCGCCAGGTTCTCGAGCACGCCCAGGAGCATGCCGCCCAGCACCGCGCCCGGCATCGAGCCGAACCCGCCCAGCACGGCCGCCGTGAAGCCGTTGATCACGATGAGCCCCATCTTGGACGAGAGGAAGATCACCGGCGCCACCAGCACGCCGGCGATCGCGCCCACGACCGCCGCCAGCACCCACGCCAGCGAGTAGACGCGCTCCACGCTGATGCCCATGAGGCGGGCCGCCCGCTGATTCTGGGAGACGGCGCGCATGGCGCGGCCCAGCCGCGTCCACCGGAACAGGGCCGCCAGCGCCAGCATGAGCGCCAGCGAGGCGCCGATGATGCCGAGCGACACCGGCGCCACCCGCACCGGGCCCAGCGCGATGGGGCGGCTCGGGAAGAACGAGGGGAACGGAAACTCGTCGTGCGACCACGCCAGGCCGGCGACCGCGCGGAGCGCCAGCGACAGCCCGAGGGTGATGATCAGGACGTCCCAGTGCGTCGCCCCGATCGCGCGGCGGATGACGAGCCGCTCGAAGACCAGCGCCACCGCGGCGGCGGCCAGCACCGCCACCGGCAGGGTCACGAGCAGCGGCAGCGCGAAGGCCTGCTGCACGCTCCAGGCCACGAAGGTCGAGATCATCAGCATCTCGCCCTGGGCGAAGTTCAGCGTGCGGGTGGCGTTGTAGATGATGACCAGGCTCAGGGCCATGAGGGCATACACGGAGCCGGTGGCGAGACCCGACACGATCACGTGGACGAGCGCGGCGGTGGTCACGCGCCGGCTTCGAACCGGCAGAGCGCGGCCCCGGTCGCGGCGCACTCGGTTTCGGTGACGCGCCGGGTTCCGCCGAGCGCCGCCGTCGCGAGCGACTCCAGCACGCCGCGCGTGAGGTGGCAGACCGGTCCCGCCGACGGGCCGTAGGCCTCGGCGAACGGCGAGCGACGGACGGTCACGACCAGGTGGTCGGCCGTGAGGCGCTCGAGCGCGAACTCGCCCCAGCCGAGCCTGCCGCCCATCTCGACGAGCCCGCGGACACGCGCCTCGGCGGCGCCGGGCAGCGAGGCGGTCGCGCGAGCGCCGCCGGCGCGCCCGCCGGCCGCCAGGCACTCGCCCGCGCGACTGCCCAGCGCCGCCTCCACGGCCTTCTGGAGCGCCGCCAGCGTCTCGGGACGGATCAGCAGGTAGCGCGCGCCGCCGATCGTCAGCGCCCCGGCGCCGTCGTCCTCGAGGCGCAGGCTCACCGGCTGACCCGCGACCAGGCGGGCGAGGCCCAGCCCTCGTGAAAGAGCGCGCGCACCTCGCGCTGGGTGAGATCCCCCAGGCCGAGGTGGTCGAGCGCGCGGCCGCCGGCGAGGTCGCGCCCGAGGAGGGCGCCGAAGACCCTGAGCAGGCCGGACACGGTCGGCGTGGGCACGCCAGCCGTGCGGCCGGCCGACTCGAACAGCGTCAGCCCCAGCGCGACGTCCTCGCCGACGTAGCGGTGGTCGTAGGTCACGACCTCCCGCCACAGGCCGCTGGCGACCACCCTGGCCCGGGCACCGGCGCCGTAGAGGCCTTCGGCGGCCCGCGCCTCGTCGTAGTAGGTCGCCAGCTCGTAGTGGGGGGCCGGGTAGCCCAGCCCGCGCCGGGCGGCGATCCGCTCAGCGTCGACGGCGTCGATGAGCCGCCGCGCGCTCGCCGTCGTCCCCGCCGCGTGGATGTCGAACTCGCCCGCGTCGATGGAGGCCGCGTTGACCAGCACCAGCGGCGGATGGATCACCGTGCCGGCGTTCGTCAGCGCGGCGTCGAGGGCGTCCACGCACGGCCGCGCCGCCGGGAACAGCGCGCTGATCCTCGGCAGCGCCGCCGCCGCGCGCGAGGCGGGAAACACGCCGACCGGCAGGTTGGCCGCGCGCACGGGCGCCGACACCGCCGCCGGTCCCGTCTTGCGCGCCAGGTACGGCAGCGTGCCCGTCTCCGCGAATGCCAGCGGCAGCGGGGCGCCGGCGCGCGTCAGGGCGCGGGCGAGCACGAGGCTGCCGAGCGTGCCCGGCGTGAGCAGGACCACCTCGCGCCCGGTGAGGTGACCGGCCAGCTCCTTGGCCAGGTCGTCGTGGCTCGTGGCGGGCAGCGGCACCACCACCATCTCCGCGCCGTCGAGCGCCTCGCCGGCGTCGGTCGTGGCGCGGTCGAGCCGGGCCGCGCCGTGCCGCCCCTCGGCGGCGAGCGTGAGCGTCAGGCTGCCGCGCACGGGCGCGAGATCCTTCTCCGACCGGCGCCAGAGCCGGACGCGGTGGCCGGCGAGCGCGAGGTCGGCGGCGGTCGCGTACCCGCCGTGGCTGCCCCCGAGGACGCACACGTTCATCCGATCACTCCCTCCCGCCGGAGCGCGGCGAGGCGCTCGGCCGGGTACTTCAGCAGGCCGCCCAGGATGCCGTCGGTGTGCTCGCCGAGCCGCGGCGCCGGCGCCACCGGCACCTCCAGCGCGCCGTCCACCTTGATCGGCGTGCCCAGCGTCGGCACCGTGCCGTGCCCCCGATGCTCGACGTCCACCACCATGCGGCGATGCCGCACCTGAGGATCCGCCAGCACGCGGTCCACGGCGAGGATCGGCGCCGCCGGCACGCCCCCCGCGTGCAGGCAGCCGAGCCAGTCGTCCGTCGTGCGCTCCCGGAACGCCGCCTCCACCAGTGGCATCAGCGTCCCCCGGTGGGCCAGCCGGTCGCGGTTCGTCGCGAAGCGCGGATCGGCCTCCCACTCGGCATGCCCGACCGCGCGGCAGAACCCGCCCCAGAACTTCTCGGCGAACACGGCGACGATGAGGTGGCCGTCGCGGGTGGCCAGCGCCTGGTAGGGCACCACCGAGGCGTGCCCGGAGCCCATCGGCCGCGGCACCCGCCCGTCGGCCCAGAAGTACTGGGCGATGTAGGTCAGCAGCGAGACCTGGCCGTCGAGCAGGGCGAGATCGATGTGGGCCCCTTGGCCGGTGCGCGCGCGGCGGAAGAGCGCGCCGGCGACCGCGAACGCCCCGAACATGCCGCCGGCCAGGTCACCGATCGGCAAGCCCATGCGCACCGGCCGGCCGCCCTCTTCGCCCGTGATGGACATGCCGCCGCCCATCGCCTGCAGGGCGAGGTCGAACGCCGGCCAGTCGCGGTAGGGGCCGTCCTGCCCGTACGCCGAGATCGAGCACATGACGAGGCCGGGGTTGACCCCGGCCAGCGTCGCGTAGGCCAGCCCCATCCGCTCCATCACGCCGGGCCGGAAGTTCTCCCACACGACGTCGGCCTGGGCGGCGAGCTCGAGGAGGACGTCACGGCCGGCGGGCGTCGTGAGGTCGAGCGCGATCGACTTCTTGTTGCGGTTGATCGACAGGAAGTAGGCGCTCTCGCCGCCGGCCAGGAACGGCGGCCCCATCACCCGCATGGGATCGCCCCCGTCCGGCTCCTCGACCTTGACGACCTCGGCCCCCAGGTCGGCGAGCAGCATGGACCCGTACGGCCCCGCCAGCATCCGCGAGAGGTCCAGCACCCGCACGCCCTCGAAGAGATTCACGCGCGTTCCTCAGACGTAGTCATCGAGGACCATCACGGCGATGCCTTCGCCTTTCAGGCGCCGCAGGCCCCGGTCGTTGGTCAGGAACGCCTGGGCTCCCTCGCGGCGCGCGGTCTCCACGAGCAGGGCGTCGGGAAGTCCAACGCCATAGACGGCGCGCAAGCGGGCTGCCCCCTTTGCCACGTCGACATCCGGCGCGACGAGCGACGCATTGGGGAGCGACACGACGAAGCGCTCGAAGGCCGCTGCCCGACCCGGCTGCTGTTCCCGCCACGGTTTCACGAGAAGCTCCGCGACGGAGATCGTCGAGAGCACGGCGCCCGGGGTGCCCCGTCCGATGGCCCCGAAGAGGGCTTCGGTCAGATCCGAGTAGGGCCGGACGTCCTCCAGATGGTAGATCAGCACCGAGCTGTCGAGACCGATCCGGGTGAAGCGTCCGAGCTCGGCCATCAGCCGCTTCAGCGCCACGAACGGCGCTCGCGAGCGATGTACCGGTCGATCTCGCGTCGGGTCCGGCCCCACGTGCCCTTCATCGAGCCCCGGGTCGCGCGGGCGTAGTCCTCCGGGCGCGTCAGGATCATGCGCCGATCCTCGAGCACGGCCAGCAGCTCGTCACCTTCCTTGACGCCGAGCGCGTCCCGGATCTCCTTGGGGATCACCAGTTGACCTTTGCGACTGAGTCTTACCGATCTCGTCACCGTCATACCTGACCTCCACGAGTACAAGTGTATCAGGCCAGGTCGGACCCGCGCGTCTCGGTTCAGGCGGCCTCTCGATCGCGAGCGTCGGCGCGCCAGCGCGGATGGTGCTCGGCGGCCCATTGCTCGTCCACGCGGCCGTCCAGCATCCCGGCGAGCGCCGGGCGTGTGGGCGGGTGCAGGACGGCCAGGTAGACGTGTCCCGCGATCGGCAACAGGACCAGCCACGTGAGCCACCGGTGGGCCGCCCGCCACACGGTGACGCTGGCGGCGCCCGTCACGGGCGTGGCCATGACGGTGTCGCCGAGCGGCGTCAGCGCCACGCCGCTGACCAGGAGCAGCCCCGACGTCGCCAGCGTGAAGACCAGGTTGACCTTCTGGCCCGCGTTGAAGCGGCCGACCGCGGCGTCGATGCGGGCGCGCGCGGCGGCGCCGGCCACCAGCCAGCGCGGAAAGCGGCGGAGCCAGGCGGCGTCGGCGCGGGCGAAGCGCGTCAGCTCGCGCAGGGTGGCGCCGAGCCGGCGCCGGTTGCCGGCGGCGACGACCGCCAGCGTGGCCGCGAGCCACAGCACGCCGCACGCCACGTGCAGGCGCAGGCCGATCACGGGGCTGTAGCCGCGGATCCACCCCCGCAGCCCCTCGAACATCAGCGGCAGTCCGCTGCCGAGCACCGAGAGGTAGCTGAGCGCGAACGCCCAGTGCAGCGCGCGCTCGGTGACCGAGAAGCGCACCAGCCGGGTCACCGGCGCCCTTCGAGCGCCGCGTGAACGGCCGCCGGCGTGATCGGCAATTCGGTGAAGCGCACGCCGATCGCGTCCTTCACCGCGTTCGCCACGGCGGCGGACACCGGGATCACGCCCGACTCGCCCAGGCCCTTGGCGCCGAACGGGCCCTCCGACTCGTCCGACTCGATGAGACGCACGACGATCTCCGGCATGTCGCCGGCCTTGAGGATCGCGTAGTCCATGAACGACGCGGTGAGGATCTGCCCCTGCTCGACGACCAGGCGCTCGCTCAGCGCGTAGCCCAGGCCCATGTGGACGCCGCCGTGGATCTGGCCCTCGGCGGCCAGCGGGTTGAGCGCGCGGCCGACGTCGTGCGCGGAGACCACGCGCCGCACGCGGATGGCCCCGGTCGTCTCCTCGACGTCCAGCACCACCGCCTGGGCGGCGAAGCCGTAGGTGGCCGAGACGTTGCCACGCAGGTCCTTGTCGAGCATGGCCGTCGGCGGATCATAGAACGCCTCGGCCACCAGCGTCTGCCCGCCCTCGCGCAGGTGGCCGGCCCGGGCCGCCCGGTCGTGGGCGATCCGGCGCCCGGGCTCGTCGCCGACGAAGATCCAGCCGTCGGCCACCCGCAGGCGCTCGACCGGGGCGTCCAGCTCGCCGGCGGCCATCGCGAGCAGCCGGGCGCGCAGCTTCTCGGCGGCCAGGCGGGCGGCGTTGCCGGCGACGAAGGTCGTGCGGCTGGCGTGGGCGCCGACGTCCCAGGGCTTGACGGTGGTGTCGGAGTTGACGACGTCCACGCGCTCGAGCGGCACGCCGAGCGTCTCGGCCACGATCATCGCCAGCACGGTCTCCGAGCCCTGGCCGATCTCGGTGGCGCCCGTGATGAGCGAGACCCGGCCGAAGTCGTCGAGCTTGACGATCGCGCCGCAGCCGTCGGACCGGTAGATGCGGGCGCCGCCGCCGACGTGGAACATCCCCGCGTAGCCCACTCCGCGCCGCCAGCCGGGCGCCGGCGGCGGCGCGTCGCGGGCGGCGTCCGCCACCGCGTCCAGGCACTCCGGCATCGCGCAGGAGGAGATCGTGAAGCCCTGGGGGTTGGCGTCGCCCGGGCGGGTCGCGTTGCGGCGCCGGATCTCCAGCCGGTCGAGGCCGAGCCGCTCGGCCAGCTCGTCCATCTGGCTCTCGACGGCGAACGTGGACTCGAGGTTGCCGTAGCCGCGCATCGAGCCCGAGTAGGGGTTGTTGGTGTAGGCGATCGTGGTGTCGAAGCGGACGGCGGGGCAGCGGTAGAGGCCGGCCACCGTGGCCAGCATCACGTAGGGCGTGGTCGAGCCCCACGACACGTAGGCGCCGTTGTCGATGACGACGTGGCCGTCGCGCGCCAGCAGGCGGCCCGCCGCGTCGGCGGCGGTGCGCAGCCGGATCGTGCACGGCTCCCGCGTCGGGCACGCGATGAACTCCTCCACGCGCTCGAACTCGATCTTCACCGGCCGGCGCACCCGCCGCGCCAGCAGGGCCGCGATCACGTCGATCGGGTAGAGGTCGAGGCCCCGGCCGAAATTGCCGCCCACCGGCGGCTGCAGCACGCGGATGCGGTCGCCGCCGATGCCGAGCGCCTGGGCCAGGTCCCGCTGGTAGAGGAACGGCACCTGGGTCGTCGACCACATCGTCAGCCGGCCTTCCAGGTCCCAGTCGGCGATCGCGACCATCGTGCCCAGGCAGGCCGGCGTGACGAAGTTCAGCCGGTACTCGCCCTCCACCACCGCGGCGGCCTCGGCGAACGCCCGGTCCACGTCGCCGTGGCTGAACTGGTAGCGGAGGTCGGTGTGGTTCGTCGCGCGGGTCTCGTGCACGAGCGGCGCGCCCGGCCGCACCGCCTCCAGCGGATCGAAGACCGCCGGCCGCTCGGCGTACTCGACCTCGATCAGCGCCAGCGCCTCCTCGGCGAGGGCGGCGCTCTCTGCTGCAACCGCTGCCACCTCGTCACGGACGCAGCGGACCACCCCGGTCTTGAGCGCCAGCTGGTCCCGGGCGAAGCCGAAGGGGTGCTGCTCGACGTCGGCGCCGGTGAGCACCGCCAGCACGCCTGGCAGCGCCGCGGCACGCGCCGTGTCCAGGCGCACGATCCGCGCGTGGGGATGGCGCGCGCGGAGAATCTTGCCGTGGGCCAGGCGGGGCAGCTCGAGATCGTGCAGGTAGCGCGTGCGTCCGGTGACCTTGTCGGCCCCGTCGCGCTTGGGCACGTCCCGCCCGATGACCGCCAGCTCGCTCATCCCCGCTGTCCCGCGCGGGAGCTCCGGCTCAGGCCAGCGAGCCCACGCGCAGCCGCTCGTAGAGCAGGCTGAGCCACTCCGCCTGGGCGGCGTCGCGCCAGACCGCGAAGAAGGGGGAGCCCAGCATCTCGGCGAACTCGCGGGCGGAGCGTTGCCGGGCCTGCTCGTCCGTCTCGCCGGGCTTCGGCGCGCTCTGGGCGCCGCGGATCCGGTCCTTGCGATAGACGGCGGGGAACTCGATGTAGCGATACAGCTCCTGCATGTCGCGCGTGTAGAACACGATGACGGGGATCGACTGGAACGTCTTGCCGTCCCGCCGGTTCAGGAACTGCGCCATGAGATCGGCGTTTGGCGACTCCTTCGGATCCGGCTCGGGCGCGGCGCTGAAGCGCTGGCCGTCGCGCGGGAAGATGCGCAGCTCGAGCCCCACCGTGCCGCCGACCTTCGCGCTGAGGGGGATGTCGCGCCGGCAGTCCGACGACCACTCCTCGGAGATGGCCAGGACCCGGGCCGGGCCGCCCGGCCGGGTGACGAGCCACTTCCAGGCCGCCTGCTGGGCCTCGGAGAGCTGCACGGCGTCGTACGCCTTGCGCAGGACCTCGCGCCAGTCCGGGCTCCGCCCGGCGCCTGACGACTCGCGCGCGAGGTTCTCGGGCGTGGCCGTGTAGGCGAGGTACTGGTCGAACGTCATCCCCTTCGCGAACCGCTCCGCGCTCACCATTTGACGGGCTCCTTGTGCTCGCCGAAGACGTCTTTCAGCGCCCGGTTGATCTCGCCGAGCGTGGCATAGGCCTTCACCGCGCCCATGATCGCCGGCATCAGGTTGGCGCTGCCGCGCGCCTCGTCGGTCAGCCGGCGCAGGGCCGCCCGGGCCGCCGGGTCGTCCCGCTCGCGCCGGACCTTCGCCAGCTTGGCCACCTGGCGCTCCGCCACCTTCGCATCGAACGCGTACAGCTCGACCTCGGGGTCGGCCTCGGCCGGACGGTCGCCGACGTGGCAGTTGACGGCCACCTTGGGGACCTCGCCCGCCACCAGCTTGCGCTCGAACAGGTAGGCCTGGCGCGCCACCTCGGCCTGGAGCGCGCCGGTCTTCACCGCTTCCACGATACCGCCCATGCGCTCGACCGCGGCCAGTTCCCGGGCGATCGCGTCCTCCATCGCGTTGGTGAGGCTCTCGACGTAGTACGACCCCGCCAGCGGATCGACGGTGTCGGCGGCGCCCGATTCCTCGGCGCAGATCTGCATCGTCCGGAGCGCGATGAGCTGGGCTTTGGGCGACGGGATCGTGTAGGCCTCGTCGTAGGTGGGCAGCGCCATGGTCTGGGCGCCGCTGAGCGCGCCGGCCAGCGCGATGTAGGCGCCGCGGACGATGTTGTTCTCGGGCTCCTGCACCGTGAACGCCGAGCCGCCGCCCCCGATGAGGGTGCGGAACATCCACGACTTCGGGTTCCTCGCTCCGAACCGCTCGCGCAGCATGCGGGCGTAGAGCCGGCGGCCGGCCCGGAACTTCGCCACCTCCTCGAAGATCTTGCCCCAGGCGGTGAAGTTGAACGAGAGCCGCGGTGCGAACTCGTCCACGTCCATCCCCCGCCGCACCATCATCTCGACATAGGCGGCGGCGATGGCCAGGCCGTAGGCCATCTCCTGGGCCGTCGTGCAGCCGGCCTCGCGGATGTGGTAGCCGCAGACCGAGACCGGGTTGGAGCGCGGGAAGTGCCCGGCCGAGAACTCGATGAGGTCGCCGACCAGCCGCAGCGAGGGCTCGACCGGATAGATCCAGGTGCCGCGGGCGACGAACTCCTTGAGGATGTCGTTCTGCGGTGTCGTCACGACACGGTCGGCGGCCGCCCCCTGCTTCTCCGCCACCGCGTAGTACATCGCCGTGATCGGCGCCGCCATGCCGTTGATGGTGAGCGAGACGCTCACGCGGTCGAGCGGGATGCCGGCGAACGCCGCCTCCATGTCGGCCAGCGTGTCGATGGCCATGCCGACGCGCCCCACCTCGCCCTCGGCCCTGGGATCATCGGAGTCGAGGCCGAGCTGGGTCGGCAGATCGAACGCCACGTTGAGGGCGTCCTGCCCGTGCGCCATCAGGTACTTGAACCGGGCGTTCGTCTCCTCGGGCGTGCCGAAGCCGATGTACTGCCGCATCGTCCACAGCCGGTCGCGGTACATGTGCGGATGGATGCCGCGCGTGTAGGGGTACTCGCCGGGGCGCCCGAGGTCGCGCGCCGGATCGCGGCCGGCCAGGTCCTCGGGCCCGTAGACCGGCTTGACCGGGATGCCGGCGTGGAGCGTCACGTCCCTCATGCCGTCCTCCTTGACTCGTTCGCCCCGTCCAGGAACCGCGCCACCAGCGCCGCGCTCTCCGGGCCGCGCTCCTCGGGCGGCGCGTGCCCCACGTCCTCCCAGGCCGCGACCTCCGCGCGCTTGAACACCGTCCGCCACCGCGGCAGGAACTTCGCGAACACCGGGTCCTTCAGGCCCCACACCAGGAGCGCGGGGATGGGCGTTAGCCGCTCGCGGCGCCGCCACAGCCCGTCATACCAGTCGCTCGACCCCAGCAGCTCGCGCATGTAGACCCAGGTCGCGTGCCGGGCGGCCCGGTCGCGCAGCGGCGCGGCGTACTGCGCGCGCACCGCGCGGGTATAGCGGGTCCTGTCCGCCACGGCGTGCCGGAACACCACGTTGAGCGAGAAGCCGAGACGCTCGTAGAGGAAGCGGCCGAGGCCGCCGGACAGCACTCGGCTGACCCGCTCGTACTGGCGGTCGCCCGCCAGCGACCACATCCACGTGTTGAAGAGCACGAGCCGACGGACGCGTTCCGGATGATCGAGCGCCCACGCCAGCCCGATGGGGCCGCCGAAGTCGTGGACGGCGAGCGTCACGTCGTCGAGGCCGAGCGCGTCCACGAACGCCGCCAGCCGCCGGGCCTGCTCGTGCGGCCGATAGGCGTCGCCGGCCGGCTTGTCCGACAGCCCGAAGCCCAGGTGGTCGGGCACGACGCAGCGACGGCCGTCGCGAAGGCCCTTCACCAGGTGGCGATAGAGGAACGACCACGTGGGGGTGCCGTGGACCATCAGCAGCGTGGGGCCCTGCCCCTCGTCGACGTAGTGCATCCGGGCGCCCTCGATCTGCACCCAGCGCGAGGCGAACGGATACTCGGCGCGATCGAGCCAGGCCGGCGTCATCCCGTCTCCTCGAAGGCGGCGACGATGTCGGGCAGCGGCGTGCCCATCGGGAACACGCGCTCGACCCCCAGTGCGCGCAGCCGCTCGACGTCACGCGGCGGGATCGTGCCGCCGACGACGACCCGGATGTCGGCGGCGCCCTGGGCCCGCAGCCCCTCCAGCACCCGCTGCGCCAGCGTGAGGTGGGCGCCCGACAGGATCGACAGGCCGACCACGTCCACGTCCTCCTGGATCGCCTCGGCCACGATCTCCTCGGGCGTGCGCTTGAGGCCCGAGTACACGACCTCGACGCCGGCGTCGCGCAGGGCATGGGCCACGACCTTGGCGCCGCGGTCGTGGCCGTCGAGCCCGGGCTTGGCGATGAGGACTTTCACCGGCGCGCCCGCGCGTCGGGGATCGCGAGGAGCGTCAGCGCGCCTGCCACGCGCCCGCGCTCGATGGTGAGCCGGCCGACCGAGACGGGCAACCGGAAGCGCCGCGGTCCCGCGCTGCCTGGATTGAAGAAGAGCACGCCGTCGCGCTCTTCCTGGCGGGGCTGATGGCTGTGGCCGGCGATGACGGCCGCGAAGCCGGCCGCGCGCGGGTCGAGGTCCAGCTCGTGCACGTCGTGCAGCACGTAGAGCGAGAGGCCCCCGACCTGCACGACCTCGGTGGCGGGGATGCCGGCGGCCCAGGCGTCGCGGTCGTTGTTGCCGCGCACGGCGGTGACAGGCGCAACGCGCGCCAGCGCCTCGAGGACGGCGGGGGCGCCGATGTCGCCGGCGTGCACGATGCGCTCCACGCCGGCCAGGGCGGCCAGCGCCTCGGGCCGCACGAGGCCGTGGGTGTCGGAGATCACGCCGAGGGTGTGAACGCGGGAAGCCATCGCGGGTTGCCCCTGGGGTCCGGCGCCACGGGCAGCGGCTGCAGGCGCACCCGCTGCCCGAGCGCGACGTGGGCGGGGTCGGCGTCGACGAGGATCGCAAAGATCCGGTGGGCGCCGACCGTGACGATCGCGAAGATGCGGGGGCCGGTGAAGCCGGCCGGCAGCCCGGTGTCCTGCACCGTGAACGCGTGGACGGTGCCCTCGGGCGGCAGGTCGACCCAGGTGAACGCATCGCTGGTGCACTCCGGGCAGAACCCGCGCGGCGGCCACGCGGTGCGGCCACAGCCGGCGCACTGCGTCGTGCTGAGGGTCCCCTGCCCCAGCCGCGCGTAGAACTCGTGCAGCTTCGTGAATTCGGCCGATTCCAGCGGGAAGGGATCGACCGCGCGAAGGTAGCTCACGGGATCACCGGCCATTTCGACTCGATCGGCACGCCGGCCCGGCCCACGTGCGGGCGGCTGAGCCGCTCGACGCGCTCGTAGAGGGCGCGCTCGTCGAGCGTCGTCAGCCTCCCCTCGTCGAGCACGACCCGGCCGTCGATCAGCACCGTCCGGACGCTGGCGCCGCTGGCCGCGTACACCAGGTTGTTGACGGGGTTCAGCAGCGGGCGCCACTCGGGGGTGTCGCGGTCGTAGAGGACCAGGTCGGCGCGCTTGCCGGGCTCGATGGAGCCGATCCGCCGCTCCAGCCCGAGCGCCTCCGCCCCCCGCAGGGTGGCCATCTCCAGCACCCGCTCGGCCGGCAGCACGCCGACGTCCAGCCGCGCGTCCTTGTAGAGCGTCGCGGCCAGGTACATGAGCCGCAGCATGTCGACGTGGTTGGAGCCGTTGGCGCTGTCGCCGCCGAGCGAGACGCCCACGCCGGCTTCCACCATCTCGGGGAAGCGGCCGTGGGCGGCCAGGCCCTTGGTGTGCTTGAGGCCGGCCGTCGGGCAGTGGACGACCTTCACGCCGCGGCGGGCGAGCAGGGCGATGTCGGCGTCGTCCACGTAGACCATGTGCGCGAGCTTGGTGGCCGGGCCCAGCACGCCGAGCGCGTCGAGCCGCGCCAGCGACAGCGTGTCGCGCGTGCGCAGGCGGGGATGCAGGGCGCGGTGCATCATGCCCCAGCCGACGCCGTGACGCGCGGCCAGCGCGTGGGCGCCCTGGATCAGCGCCTCCGAGCAGGTGCCGAAGCCGAGCAGCAGCGGCCAGGCCCCGAGCCGCCCGTCGCCGCGCCCGTTGATCTTCCCCAGCAGCTCCTCGGTGAGCCCGAGCGCCTCGTCGGTCGTCTGCCGCATGCGTCCGCCGTGGCCACCGAGGTCCCACGTCCAGCGGCCGAGGATCGCGCGCATCCCCGCCTGCTCCACGGCGTCGGCGACAGCGGCCACGTCGAAGAGCGTGCCGGCCTCGCAGAAGGTCGTGGTGCCGGTGCGGATCATCTCCACGCAGGCCAGCAGCGCGGCCGCCTGCTCCTCCTCGGGGGTGACGGTGGAGTAGAGCGGCAGCAGCCAGTCGGGCAGGTAGCGGGCGACGGGGACGTCGTCGAGCATCAGCCCGCGGCTGAGATGCTCGGTCAGGTGCACGTGGGTGTCGACGAACCCCGGCGCCACCACGTACCGGCGCCCGTCGATCACGCGATCGGGCGTTCGCGGCGGGCGCACCGTGGCCGCCGGCCCCACCTGGGCGACGTCGCGGCCGTCCACCAGCACCGAGCCGTCGGCGAGGATGCGGCGCTCGGGATCCAGCGTGAGGACCGTCGCGTGCTCGATGAGGATCACGGCCGCTCGCGCTTGAGCTGCCGGAGCAGCGCCCGGACCTTCGCGGTCTCGAACACCTCGCGCCGCTCGCCGGCGTAGTCGAAGAAGCCGCGCCCGGTCTTGGGCCCCAGCTCGTTGCGGGCCATCTTCTCCTCGACCAGCCGGGCCGGCTTGAACCGCTCGTCGCCGAGGGTCTCGGTCATGTAGCGGCTGGCCCTGTAGAGGATGTCGACACCGCCCCAGTCGATGAACTCGAAGATCCCGATCGAGGCGTACCGGAACCCCAGGCCGGCGCGGAACGCGCGGTCGACGTCCTCCGGCGTGGCCACGCCTTCCTCGACCAGCCGCACCGCCTCGTTCATGAGCAGGACCTGGAGCCGGGGGCCGATGAAGCCCGGCGAGTCCTTGCACTTCACCGGCACCTTGCCGAGCCGCTCCAGGAGGGCGAGCGTGCGCTCGACGGTGGGGCCCGAGGTCAGCGGGCCCGGCACCACGTCGACGAGCGGGATGATGTGGGCCGGGTTGAGCCAGTGGGCGACCAGGAAGCGCCCGGGCTCGACGATCGCGTCGGCGAGGTGCGAGGGCGAGATCGTGGACGACGTCGAGGCGACCACGGCGTCGGGGGCGACCACGGCGCCTAGCCGGGCCAGCGCCGCCCGCTTGAGCGTGACGGACTCCGGCAGCGCCTCCTGCACGAACTCGCAGTCCTCGAGGGCGCCCAGACCGATCCGCTCCTCGATCCGCTCGAGAGCCGCCGACGACGCGGCCCCGGCGATGACCTCTTCCTCGACCATCAGGGCGAGGTCGCGCACGATCTCCCGCCGGGCGTCGGCCAGCGTGTCCTCGGCGTCGGCCACCGACCGCTCCTCCTTGAGATCGATGAGCCGCACGCGGCAGCCGCCCAGCGCGAACGCCAGCGCGATCTGGCGCCCGATCCGTCCGGGCCCGAGGACCGCGACGGTCCGGGTCACGCCGGCTCCGTGCCGTAGATCATCACCACGTGCTCGCCCATGCCGCTGTTGTTGTGGGTGAGGCCGACAGCGGCCGCGGGAACCTGGCGGGCGCCCGCCTCGCCGCGCAGCTGCACGAAGACCTCGGCCGCCTGGGCCACGCCGGTGGCCCCCAGCGGATGGCCGCAGCCGATGAGGCCGCCGCGCGGGTTGACCACGACGTCACCGCCGTAGTCGCTGCGCCCGGCGGCGACGAACGGCCCCGCCTCGCCCTTGTCACAGAAGCCCAGCTCCTCGTAGGCGATCAGCTCGGCGATCGCGAAGCAGTCGTGGACCTCGGCGAGGTCGACGTCCCCCGGCCCCACGCCGGCCATGCGATACGCCGCGCCGCCCGCGCGCTTCAGCGCCGGCCAGTGAGCGTAGTCCGCGTGCAGCGACGTGAGCTGGAAGCCGTCGAGGGCCTGGCCGGTGCCGCGGATCCAGACCGGCCGGTCGGTGAGCGCGCGCGCGCGCTCCTCGGAGGCCAGGACCACCGCGGCGGCGCCGTCGGTGATCGGCGAGCACATGAACAGGCGCAGCGGGCTCGAGATCATGCGCGAGCCCAGCACCTGGTCGAGCGTGGCGCCCTTGTTGAAGTGGGCGCTGGGATTCTTCGACGCGTGGGTGTGGTTCTTCACGCCGACCCGGGCGAGCTGCTCCTCGGTGGTGCCGTACGCCGCCATGTGGCGCTGGGCGGCCAGCGCGAAGCACGGCGGCGCGGTGAGGCCGAAGGCCGCCTCCCACTCGCGGTCCACCCCGGCGCCCATGTTGAGCACCGCCTCCTCCCCCGTCGGCTGGTTGAGCTTCTCCACCCCGAGCACCATCACGAGATCGGCGAGGCCGGCGGCGATGAACGCGTACGCGTAGCGGATGCCGACGGTGCCGGAGGCGCACATGTGCTCCGTCCGCGCGCTGAGCGTGCTCGGCCTGATCCCGAGCGCCTCCGCCGCCAGCGACGACACGTGGCTCTGGAACGCGGTGCGCTCGGGCATCACGGAGCCGACCACGAGGCCGTCGAGGTCCCGGGGCCTCACGGCCGGGATGGAATCGAAGCACGCCTTGCCCGCTTCCCAGATCAGGTCCCGGTAGGACGCCTTGCGCACTCCGAACTTCGAGACCCCGGCGCCCACGAGCGCGACCTTCCTCATGACATCCCCCCCCCCCGCGCCCATCGCTCAGCTCGTCGCCATGAACTCGCGGATCGCCCGCGTGATCAGCTCGGGCTGCTCGTGCACGACCCAGTGCGAACCCTCGGGGACGCGGCGGACGGTCAGCGTCCGCACGTGCTCGTCGAGCCCCACCAGATTGCCCGTGCCGAGCGCCCTGTCCCGCTCGCCCCAGATCACCAGCGTCGGCACCTCGACGGCGGGCAGATCGCCAACCTCGAAGAGGGTGCGCGCCGGCTGCCCCTCGCCCGAGGGCGGCCCCACGCCCGCCGCCCGGTACCAGTTCAAGCCCCCGGTCAGCGCGCCGGGCCGGGACCACGCCTCGAGGTACATCCGGCGGTCCTCGTCCGTGAACCGGCTGTCCCACACCTCGCCGAGCGCCCGGCGCAGCGTCTTGTGGCCGTCGGCGGCGAGGACGGCCTCGGCCTCGGCGCTGCGGAACAGCAGCATGTACTGGCTGGCCTGCTGCTGGGCCGGGTTGTCCCGCAGCTCGCGAGCGAAGACGGTCGGATGCGGCGCGTTGACGATGACCAGGCGCTCCAGCGCCGCCGGGCGGGCGAGCGCGACGGCCCAGGCGACGGCGCCGCCCCAGTCGTGCCCCACCAGCGTGAAGCGCCGGTGGCCCAGGTGCGCCGCCAGGGCAAGCACGTCGCCGACCAGGTGCCGGACGGCATAGGCCCCGACGCCTTCCGGCTTCGCCGAGAGATTGTACCCGCGCTGGTCGGGAGCGACCGCGAGGTGATCGCGCCCGAAGTCGGCGAGCTGCCGGTGCCACTCGTACCAGAACTCGGGGAAGCCGTGCAGGAACAGCACCAGCGGCCCGGCGCCGGCCGCGGCGTGGTGCAGGCGCACGCCGTTCACGTCGGCCTCGGCGTGGCGGATCTGGACGGTCATGTGAAAGCCCCTCCCCGGTCCCAGTCCAGCTCCCGCCCGATGACGACGCGCAGGATTTCCGAGGTCCCGCCGCCCGGCAGCAGGAAGCGCGCGTCGCGGAAGTATCGCTGGGCCGGGTACTCCATGGCCAGGCCGTAGGAGGCGAAGATGCGGGCGGCTTCGTCGGTCACCCGCACCGCCATCTCGGAGGCGAACAGCTTGGCCATGGCCGCCTCTCGTCCGATCGGCGTGCCGGCGTCGAGCCGGCCGGCCGCCTGGTAGGTCATCAGGGTGGCCGCCTGGAGCGAGGTCAGCATGTCCGCCAGCTTGAAGGCGATCGCCTGGTGCTCGCCGATCGGCTTGCCGAACGCCACCCGCTCGCGCGAGTAGCGCAGCGCCGCGTCGTACGCCGCCCGCGCCAGCCCGACCGACAGCGCCGCCGTCATGACGCGGATCTCGGCCAGGATCGCGCCGATCTTGTCCCCGCCGCCGGTGTCGCCGCCGAGGAGGTGCTCGCCGGGCACGACGACGTCCTCGAGCACGATCTCCCCGGTCACCGAGGCGCGCACGGCCATCTTGTCGATGGCCTTGCCGAGCGTGATCCCGGGCATGGCCGCGCGGTCCAGCAGGAACAGCGCGATGCTCCGCAGCCCGCGCTCTGCCGTCGTCTTGGCGGCCACCGTCAGCACGTCGGCGACCGGCGCGTTGGTGACCCACGTCTTCGTGCCCCGCAGGACCCAGCCGTCGCCGCGCCGCTCGGCCTGCGTCGTGATGTTGCCGACGTCGGAGCCGGCGTTGGGCTCGGTGAGCGCGAAGGTGGCGACCAGGTCGCCCCGCAGGGCGGGCGTCAGGTACTTCGCGCGCAGCGCCTCCGAGCCGTACTTGTAGACGAAGTGGGTGCCCATCAGCGACTGCATCGCCGCCGCCGCCGCCACCGAGAGCGAGCCGCGCGCCAGCTCCTCGGCGAACAGGCAGTAGGTGACCATGTCGGCGTCGGCGCCGCCGTATCGCTCGGGGTACCGCAGCCCGAGCCAGCCGTGGGCACCGATCCGCTTGAACAGCTCGCGCGGGAACTCGCCGCGCTCGTCGAGCGCGTCGGCCTGCGGCGCCACCTCGGCGTCGACGAACCGCGCCACCGTCCGGCGAAACGTTTCTTGCTCGGCGGTGAAGGCGATCACGGGCGGCGCCGTTTCTGCGACTGTTGTAGCGGGTGCGGTGAGGCCGGCTCGCCACCCAGGTGGCCTGACCGATAGCCGCGGGGCTCTGTGGCACTCACCGATCTATTCTCTTTCGGCTTCGAAGCTGTTCGGTGGCGATCTCGTCGACGCGAAGGTCGAAGCCGGAGCCCGTGATCACGACGCCGTACTCCTCGCGCGCCCCCTCCACGGTGACGTAGTCGTCGAGGACGTCCTCGAGCACGCGGGCGGGGTCGCGCCCGAGCGGGTCGCCGTAGCCGCCGGCGCCGGATTGCTGGAAGGAGATGACGTCGCCGTACGCGAACTCGCGGGATTGCTTGCCGTGGACCACCTGCTCGCCGGGCCCGGGGTTGATCACGGTGCGAGCGAGCCGTCCTGGCTGGCCGCCGAAGATGCCGTAGGGCGCGAACCGCTGGCGCTCGGACAGGTTCGTCAGCTTGCCCTCGTCGGCCAGGAAACGCAGGTCACGGCGGATGCCGCAGCCGCCGCGGAACGTCCCCGCGCCGGCCGAGTCCGGGATGAACCCGAAGCGCTCGATGACGACCGGCTGGGCGGCCTCCTGCGCCTCCACCGGGATGTTGGAGGCGTTGAACGCCCACGACATCCCCTCGCAGCCGTCCCGCGTCGCCCGGGCGCCGGTGCCCGACAGCACCAGCTCGTAGGCCACGAAGCGCCGCCCGCGCGCGCGGTCCCAGCCGCCGAAGGTCGGGTTGGCGAAGTGCGAGGCCGCGGCGGCGACGCGGTCGGGCAGCGCCGGCGCCAGGGCGCCGAGCACGGCCTCGAACGTGCGATAGCAGATGATCGCGCGCGGCCCGCCCCCGGCCGGCGGGTGGGGGTTGAGAAACGAGCCCGCGGGCGCCGTCACCGTCACCGGGCGCAGCGCCCCCTCGTTCATCGGGCCGAGCGGGTCGGTCAGGCACTTCACCGCCGCGTACGAGTACGAGCGCGTGTAGTTGATGTAGGAGTTCAGGCCCGAGGGGGTCTGCGGGCTCGAGCCCTCGTAGTCGATCGTGACGGCGTCGCCGGCGACGGTCACCGTCACCGCCACCCGCAACGGCTCCGTGCCCGGCCCGTAGTCGTCGAGGAAGTCCTCGAACGGGTAGACGCCGTCGGGGATCTCGCGGATGGCCGCCCGCACGCTGGCCTCGCTGCGGGCGATGATCTCGTCCATGGCGGCGGCGACCGTCGCCCGGCCGTAGCGCTCGACCAGCTCGACCAGGCGCAGCTCGCCGACGCGCAGCGCGCTCCGCTGGGCGCGCAGGTCGCCCAGGACCTTGTCGGGTGTGCGGGTGTTGGCGGCGATGATGCCGACCACGCCCGCCTGCTCCTCGTACGCCTGCCACACCCTGGTCGGCGGAATGCGCAGGCCCTCCTGGAAATAGTCGAAGATCCCCTCGACGCCCTGGCTGCCCGGGCGCGACCCGCCCACGTCGGTGTGGTGGACGATGTTCACGACGAAGCCCACCAGGCGGCCCTCGTGGAAGGCCGGCTGCGTGATGAAGAAGTCCGGGAAGTGGCCGGAGCCGAGCAGCGGATCGTTCAGGAGGATCGCATCGCCCGGCCGCAGCGTGTCGACCGGGTGGGCGGCCAGCGCGTTGCGCACCGCGGCCGACATCGCCCCCATGTGGCCCGGCGAGTACGGGCCCTGGGCGACCATCCGGCCGTGGGCGTCGAACACGGCCACCGAGAAGTCCTGCCCCTCGCGCGCCTGCTCGGAGTACGCGGTCTTGTGCACGGTCGTGCCGACCTCCACCGCGATCGACTGCAGCGCGCCCCACACGACGCCGAGCGTGATGGGGTCGACGGCGGTCACGGCATGACCTCGTCGGCACGCAGCAGCCCCCCCGGCCACACCGCCACCCACACCCCCCGCCCTCTCATCGGGCGCCGACCTCCACGATCAGGTTCGCGTAGTCGTCCACGGTCGCGAGGGCGCCGGGCGGCAGCACCGAGGTCGACTCGCGCTCCTCCACGATCGCCGGGCCCGCGACGTGCATGCCGGCGGCCAGCTGGTAGCGGTCGTACAGGGGGCAGTCGACCCAGCCGCCCGCCTCGGGGAAATACGCGCGGCGGCGGCCGCGGGTCACGCCGGCCCCCGGCGACGTCGGCGCCTTGGGCAACGTCACGCGGGGGGCGCCGCCGATCGCCGACAGCTTCCAGGTCACCGCCTCGACCGGCTCGGTGGGCTGGGCGTAGCCATACCGGGCGGCGTAGATGTCATCGAAGGACGCGCGCACACCGGCCAGGGCGGCGGCGTCGAGGCGTGCGGTCGGCACCGGCACCGTCAGCTCGTAGCCCTGGCCGACGTACCGCGCGTCCACGGCGCGGGCCACGCTCACCGCGCCGCCCGCCGCCGCGTCGCGCACGACCTCCAGCGCCTGGCCGGCCATCTCCTCGTACATCGCGTCGAGCCGGGCGGACTCGAGGGCGTCGAGCCGCCGCACCCAGGTGCGGGCGACGTCGAAGCGCACCTCGGCGGCTAGCAGGCCGATGGCCGCGGTGACGCCGGCCGCCGCCGGCAGGATCACGCGCGGGATGCCGAGCGCCTGGGCCAGGCGGCAGCCGTGCACCGGGCCGGAACCGCCGAACGCGACGAGCGTCAACCCGCGCGGATCGCGGCCCCGCTCGATCGACACCACGCGCGTGGCCAGCTCCATGTTGGTGTTCACGATCGTGTGGATCCCCCACGCCGCCTCGTCGACCGACAGCCCGAGCGGCCGCGCCAGCCGGTCCTCGATGGCGCGGACGGCTTCCCCCGGGTGCAGCCGCATGGCGCCGCCGGCGAAGTACTCGGGGTTCAGGTAGCCGAGCGCCAGGTTGGCGTCGGTGACGGTGGGCTCGGTGCCGCCCCGCCCGTAGCAGACCGGCCCCGGCGTCGACGAGGCGCTCTCGGGGCCCACGGCGATGACGCCCAGCCGCGGGCGTGCGATCGAGCCGCCGCCCGCCCCGATCTCGACGAGGTCGAGCGCCTGGATGTTCATGGGCAGGCCGCTGCCGGGAGCGTTGTCGACCCGGTGCAGCTCGAACGCCGTCGTGGTGAACGGCCGCCCGCCCTCGATCAGGGCCAGCTTGGCGGTGGTGCCGCCCATGTCGAAGGCGACGAGGTCGCGATGGCCCGCCAGCTCGCCGTAGACGGCCGCCATCAGGGCGCCGGCCGCCGGCCCCGATTCGATCATCCGGACCGGGTAGCGCTCCATGGCCTCGGCTGTCGCCACGCCCCCCGAGGACTGCATGACGAAGAGCCGGCCGCGATAGTTGCGCTCGGCGAGGGCGGCCCCGAGCCCGCGCAGGTAATCGCGGACGGCCGTCATCACGTAGGCGTTGACCACGGCCGTCGACGCGCGCTCGTACTCGCGGAAGGTCGGCGACACCTCGTGCGACAGCGTGACGGCCATCCCCGGCGCCTCCTCGGCGACGAGCGCGGCCAGCCGCTTCTCGTGGACGGGATTGAGATAGGCGTGGAGCAGGCACACCGCCAGCGTCGTCACCCCGCGGGCGGCCAGCGCGTGGATGGCCCGGCGGGCGTCGCCCTCGTCCAGCGGGGTGCGCACGGAGCCGTCGGCCAGCACGCGCTCGGTGACCTCGCCGATGTAGCGCCGGGCGATGAGCGGCCGGGGCTTCTCGATCTGGAGGTCGTAGACCTGGTAGCGCTTCTCGCGCCCGATGATGAGCACGTCGCGGAAGCCGCGCGTCGTGAGCAGCCCGACCCCGCGCGCCTTGCGCTCGATGACGACGTTGGACCCCAGCGTGGTGCCGTGCACCGCCTGGCTCACCTCGCTCCAGGCCACGCCGGCCCGCCCGATCAGCTCGTCGAGCCCGGCCAGGCAGGCCGCCGACGGGTCGGGATACGTGGTGAGCCGCTTGCCGGTCGTCAGCTCGCCGGAGGGGGCCTGCAGCACGAAGTCGGTGAACGTGCCGCCGACGTCGAAGCCGACGCGATACGTCACCCGCTCAGCTCCGCCGTTCGGACCGGGCGAGCGCGACGCGATACGGGTAGCGGCGCCCGGTCTGGTACGTGAGCGCGTAATTGACCGGCTCGCCGCTGGCCGCGAAGTAGATGCGCTCGAACAGCAGCAGCGGCGAGCGGGCGCGGAGATTGAGCAGCTCGGCCACCGAGCGGGGCGCCAGGACGGCGTCGACCATCTGCTCCATGAACTTGATCGGCGTGCCCAGCTGGCGCTCCAGCGACGCGATCAGCGACGTCTTGGACAGGTCATCGTGGGCGAGCCCCAGGCCGATGGCGGGCGGCAGCCAGACCGTGACGTGCTGGAACGGCCCCACGTCCGAATGGCGGACACCGACGATGCGGTAGGCGCTCGAGCCCGGCGGCACCCGGATGGCGTGGGCGATGTTGGCGGGAATCGGCGCCAGCTCGCGCGAGATGAGCTTGAACCACGTCTCGGCGCCGAGCGAGATCATGTCGTCGATCGAGCCGATCACGCGCAGCCGCCGGTCGTTGCCGCCCGCCGCGGTGGCGAAGGTGCCCCGCCCGGCGTGGCGGTAGAGCCGTCCCTCCTGCACCAGGACGTCGAGCGCCTGCCGGATGGTGGGCCGGCTCACCCGGAACCTGGCGCACAGGGCGTGCTCGGAGGGGATGCGCTCGCCTTCGCTCTTGAGGTCGCGACGGATCGCGTCGGCGATCTGCAGGTATCGAGGGATGCCGGGCCGGAAATTCACCGTTCAGGGGCCTCCGCTGTCAGGATGTCTGGACATGTAACACCCAGGGAGCCCCCGGGTCAACGGTGGGCTGACCAAAGGAGCGGCGCGGGGCGTGGGCCCCGCACCGGGGTGCTGGCCATGGTCGCCGGCCGCCCGGTCCGCCCGGTCCAGGCCCTGCTCCTGGTCGGAGCGGTCCGAGCGCGGGCCCTGCCAGTCCTTGTCGGACTGGTCCTGTAAACGCGCGCAGCGCGTTCAGCGCGCGCCGAGCAGGTCGCGCGCGATGACGACGCGCTGGATCTGGTTGGTGCCCTCGTAGATCTGCGTGATCTTGGCGTCGCGCATGAAGCGCTCGACGGGGTACTCGCGCGTGTAGCCGTAGCCGCCGAAGACCTGTACGGCGTCGGTGGTGACGCGCATCGCCGCGTCGGCCGCGAAGCACTTGGCCATGGAGGACTCGAGCGCCGTCGCGGCCGCACCACGATCGACCAGCGCGGCGGCGTGGTGCACGAGCAGCCGGGAGGCGTGCACCTGCATGGCCATGTCGGCCAGCATGAACTGCAGGCCCTGGAACTCGGCGATGGGCCGGTCGAACTGCCGGCGCTCCTTCGCGTAGCCCACAGCGGCGTCGAGCGCCGCCTGCGCGATGCCGACGGCCTGGGCGCCGACCGCCGGGCGCGAGCGGTCGAGGGCACCGAGCGCGACGCGAAAGCCCTGCCCCTCGTCGCCGAGGCGGTTGTCGACGGGCACCTCGCAGTCGGCCAGGTGGATCGCCACCGTGGGCGAGCCGCGGATGCCCATCTTGCGCTCGTGCTTGCCGAGCGCGAAGCCCGGGAAGGTCGGCTCCACCAGGAACGCCGTCACGCCCCGGTGCCCGCGCCCGCGGTCCACCGTGGCGAACAGCGTGACGACGCCCGCCCGGCTGCCGTTGGTCACCCACATCTTGGTGCCGTTGAGCAGGTAGCGGTCGCCCTTGCGCACGGCGGTGGTGGCCATGGCGGCGGCGTCAGAGCCGGCGCCCGGCTCGGAGATCGACAGCGCCGCCGTCATCTCGCCGGCCGCCAGCCGCGGCAGGTACCGGCGCTTCTGCGCCTCGCTGCCGTGGGAAACGATGGGATAGCCGGCGGCGTACTGCACGAGATAGATCACCGCCGTGGAGCCGCACGCCCAGGCGACCTCCTCCACGGCGAGGCAGAAGGCCAGCGCGCCGAGGCCGGCGCCGCCGTACGCCTCGGGCACGTAGAGGCCCATGAGGCCCGCCTGGCCGAGGTGGCGCAACGACTCCGCGGGGTACTCCTCGCGCTCGTCGACCCCGGCCGCCAGTGGCGCCACCCGCTCGCGGGCGATCGCCCGCGCCAGGTCGCGCGTCTGCCGTTCCTCCTCGCTCAGCCAGAATGTGTCCCGCATCGCTCCGATCATGCCGGGCCGCGACCTCTCGCTCGACCGGCCCGGACGTTACTTCGGGTCGTAGGTGTAGAAGCCGCGGCCGCTCTTGCGGCCGAGGCGGCCGGCCATCACCATGCGCTTGAGCAGGGGGGGCGGCGCGTAGCGCGGCTCGCGGAACTCCTCGAACATCACCTCGGCCACGTACATCGTGGTGTCGAGGCCGACCAGGTCGAGCAGCGTGAAGGGCCCCATCGGGTAGCCGCAGCCCAGCTTCATCGCCGCGTCGATGTCCTCCAGCGAGGCCAGCCCGCCCTCGTAGACGCGGACGGCGTCGAGCAGGTACGGCACCAGCAGGCGGTTGACGATGAACGCGGTGGCGTCCCTGGCCTGCACCGGGACCTTGCCCACGGCGCGCACGAACTCCGTGGCCGTCGTGACGGCCGCCTCCTCGGTGAGGATCGTGCGGACGACCTCGACCAGCTTCATGAGCGGCACCGGGTTGAAGAAGTGCATGCCCACCACCTGTCCCGGCCGCCTGGTGGCCGCCGCCATCGCGGTCACGTTGCACGACGAGGTGTTGGTGGCCAGCAGCGCGCCGGGCGGGCAGATGCGGTCGAGCCGGGCGAACGTCTCGTTCTTCAGCGCCTGGTTCTCGGTCATGGCCTCGATCACCAGGTCGCAGGCCTTGAGGTCTTCCAGGCGCGTGGTGCCGGCGATGCGCGCGAGCGTCTCGTCCCTGGCCTTCGCCTCCAGCTTGCCCCTGGCGGCCAGCCCCTCCAGCGTCTCGCGCAGGCGGCCGAGGCCGCGCCCGACCAGCGCGTCATCGGCCTCCACGAACAGCACCGAGAAACCCGCCTGGGCCGCGACCTGCACGATCCCCGACCCCATGAGCCCGCACCCGATCACCCCGACGTTCTTCACGGCCATGACGAACCCTTCCTTTGGGAAACAGAATTGGAGGAGCGCGACGACGGCTCCGCCGGGGCGCGACGAGCGCTGGGGGATGGCGCGGAGATGGGGCCATCTCGAGGCCCACGCGAGTGATCGAGGAGCGCCCCGGCTCCGCCGGGGCGCGACGAGCGTTGGGGGGATTGGGGGGCCATGTCGGGGCCCCCCATCTGATCATCGCCGGCGGCCGGGGCGCGGCGGCGGCTCGAAGAACTCGCCGCCGGGCGGACAGTCGTGCCGGATGATGATCGTCGTGTTGCCGTAGCGGATGCTGCCGTCGGGCTGCACCACCGGCTCCAGCGGCTTGCTGGCGGGCGGCGGCCCCGGGCCGCGCAGGGATTCGTCGAAGGCGCGGTCGCGCGCCGGCGTCGACGGCTTCGTCATGTCCAGGATGATCGAGGGCGTGATCGGCGTCTTCGCCTCCTCGTGGGCGGCGGCGACGGCCGGGAGCCCCAGGAGCAGCAGGGCCGGGATCCATCTCTGCATGATGCGGGCGTCCCTTCCAGTGCTAGTCGTAGACGATCAGCGAGTGCAGCGGGTAGTGCTTCAGCTTCTCGCGTCCCTTCAGAAAAGCCAGCTCGATCATGAACGCCACCCCCATGACGCGCCCGCCCAGCTGCTCGACCAGCCGCAGGGTGGCGGCCATGGTGCCGCCGGTGGCCAGCAGGTCGTCCACCGCGAGCACGCGCTGCCCGGGCGCGATGGCGTCCTCGTGCATGGCCAGGGCATCACGCCCGTACTCCAGCTCGTACTCGACCTCGACGGTCTTGCCCGGCAGCTTGCCCAGCTTGCGCACCGGCACGAAGCCGGCGTTGAGCTGGTGGGCGATGGCCCCCCCGAAGATGAAGCCGCGCGACTCGACGCCGACCACCAGGTCGACGCGGTCGCTCTGGTAGCGGCTGGCCAGCGCGTCCACGGCGAAGCGCCACGCCGGCCCGTCCTTGAGCAGCGTGGTGATGTCCTTGAAGAGGATGCCCTCGGTCGGAAAATCCTTGATGTCGCGGATCTTGGCGCGCAGCGCGGCGACGTCCATGCCCCGCATACTAGTTGATCCTCGTCGCACCGCGCAACCCGCCGGGAGCGCCCGTCAGGGTGCCGGCGACCGTCAGGCGCCCTCGAGGCGCGCGATGGCGTCGGGCAAGCCGGCCAGGCTCGGCACGACGGCGTCGGGACGGCGGGCGCCGAGCGCCTTGAGCGAGGCGCTCGTGACCTGCACGACGCGCATGCCGGCGGCCCGGGCGCCGTGCACGTCGAGGACCGGGTCGTCGCCCACGTGCACGGCCGCCTCCGGCGGCACCCCGAGCGCGCGCAGCGTGAGGGCGAAGATCTCGGGGGCGGGCTTGCGGACCCCGACCTCGTCGGAGAACGTCGTGTGCGCGAAGCAGGCGAGCAGGCCGAACTGCTCGAGGAGCTTGCGCAGTGTCGAGCCCGGCGTCCGCATGGTGTTGGACAGCAGCGCCAGCGCCACGCCCTGCGCCCGCAGCCGCTCGAGCGCCGAGCGGGCGCCGTCGTCCACCGCGGGGGGCACCAGCAGCACCGGCCGGGCGTACGCCTCGATCAGGGCCGTCGTGGCGTCGCCCGGCACGCGGGCGGGCAGGTCGCGGTCGACGGCGGTCAGGATGGCGCGCACGTGCTCGACGACGGGCACGTCCTTGTTCTGGGTCCACACGCGGCCGAGGAAGGAGCCGGACTCCTCGTAGGCGCGGTCGAGCGCGCCGGGGCTGACCTTCACCCCGATCCCGCCCAGGATGGTCTCGAAGTCGGCCATCCGGCGCCGCTTGTACCGGTTGTCGCTGGACGGGGGATCGAAGAGCAGCGTGCCCCAGAAGTCGACGGTGACGGCTCGGATCTTCAACGGGAGGCCTCGAAGCGCGGCGCCCGCTTCTCCAGGAAGGCGGCGGCGCCCTCGCGCGGCTCGCCGGTGGCGTAGGCGGCCGCGAAGGCTGGGATGCCGGCCCGGACCGCGGACGACAGGTCGCTCTCGCGCCAGCGGACGATGAGCTGTTTCTGCAGCCGCACCGCCTCCGGCGCGCAGGCCGTGATGGCGGCGACCGTTTCCTCGACCGCGGCGTCGAGCGCGGCGCGCGCCACCACGCGGTTGACGAGCCCCCACGCCAGGGCCTGCTCGGCGCCGATGCTGGCGCCGGTGAGCAGCAGCTCGGCCGCGCGGCCGGGGCCGATGAGCGGCGGCAGCAGCGCGGCCTGGATCACCGAGGGTACGCCGACGCGCACTTCCGGCAGGCCGAGCGTCGCCTCGGCGGCGGCCACGCGCAGGTCGCAGGCCAGGGCCAGCTCGAAGCCGGCGCCGAGGGCGTGGCCGTTGACGGCGGCGATCACCGGGAAGGGCGCGCGATGGACGGCGTCGATCGCGTCGTGCAGCCCGCTGATGAGCGCGGTCGCGGAGGCGGCGTCGAGGTCGCGCAGCTCGCGGACGTCCATGCCGCCGGTGAAGGCCCGGCCGGCGCCCGTCACCACGGCGAGCCGGACCGTGTGATCGCCCGCCAGCGCCGCGAACGTCGTGCGGATGGACGCGATGAGACCGGGCTCGAGGAGGTTCAGCGGCGGGCGATCGAGCGTGCACCGGACGACGCCGCCGCGCCGCTCGACGCGGATGGCGCCGTCCGCCATCAGTAGCGGCGCATCGCCGGGTCGACCGTGCGCGCCCACAGGTCGAGGCCGCCGCTGAGGTTGCGCACGCTCGCGAAGCCCAGCGAGCGGAGGTACTCGGCGACGGCGGCGCTGCGCACGCCCTGGTGGCAGTAGACGACGATCTCGTCCTCGCGGGTCAGCTCCTCCACCCGCAGCTCGATCTCCTCGATGGGGATGTGCACGGCGTTGGGCAGGCGGCAGAGCTTCGTCTCCCAGTCCTGCCGGACGTCGAGCAGCAGCGGGGCCTCGCGGCGGTCCAGCCGGGACTTCAGCGCCTGCGGGCTGATCTCGCTCATCAGCGGGGCGCCGGGCGCCCGATCAGGAACTCGGCGAGCCACCCGTTGACGGCCTGGGGGTACTCGAGATGCGGGAAGTGGCCGCAGTCGTCGACCCAGCGCAGGGCCGCCCGCGGGATGCCGGCGGCCACCTCCCCGGCGTGGCGCGCGGGGACGGCGGGATCCTGGCGGCCGTGCACGAGCAGCGTGGGCAGGTCGAGCGTGACAAGCGCGCGCCGGTAGTCCGCGCGCCGGTCGACGAAGTCGGCGCGGATGTGCCGCGCGGTCGCCAGCCACGCCGCCCGCGCCTCGGGGCCGGTGCGCTGGCGGTAGTCGTGCTCGACCAGGAACTCGACCTCGGCCGGGCTCGCCACGCGAAAGCAGCGGGCGATGGCCGCCTTGTAGAGCGCCGCGTTCCCGCACAGCGCCAGCGCCTCGCCGACGACGGGCAGCGCCACCAGCTTGTAGGGCCACGACATGCGGAAGCTGAAGCCGGGGACGAGGCCCCCCACCAGCGCCAGGCGCTCGACGCGGGAGGGGCGGGTGAGCGCGTAGGTCACGGCCACCGCCGCGCCCAGGGAATGGCCGACCAGGGAGGCCTGCCCCACGCCCATCGCGTCCAGGAAGCCGTGGAGCGCGCGCGCGAAGTAGCCGAGCTGATAGATCGTGCGCGGCTTGGCCGAGCGGCCGAAACCCGGCAGATCGAGCGCGAACACGGTGGCCCGCGGCGCCAGCGCCTCGATGGTGCGCCGCCACGACTGCGCAAAGCCGCCCAGCCCGTGCAGCAGGACGACGGTGGGACCGCGCCCGGCCGCCACGTAGTGCAGCGCGAGCCCGTCGACCTCCCCGCCCCGCAGCGTGATATCCGGCATGGGACTGGGATTTTACCAGACCTCGGCGTCGAGATCGCGTGGCAAGGCATCGTCCGGCACGTGGTGGCCGAGGAGTTTCTTCAGCGCGAGCGCGTTGCGGACCGGGTAGTCGCGGTTGTTGTTGTTGAACGAGACGAAGACCTCCTCGCTCTCCCCGGCGAGCCCGCCGATCTCCGGCACCAGCGCCGCCAGCTCGGCGTCGCTGTAGAGGTAGTCGTACTTCTCGCGCACGCTCGGCTCCTCGCCGCGCAGCTGCCGCAGGAAGCCCTCGGCGTTGCGGCCGTGCAGGCGCATGACCGCAGTCGGCGCGGTCACCGCGGTGACATGCGGCATGGCGCCGGCCACGGCGGGGGCGTCGGTGATCACGTGGGCCAGCCGCGCCGCCCGCAGCGCGCGCAGCGTCTCGTCGGCGTGGTCGGGGAACCAGGACCGGTGGCGGAACTCGGCGGCGATCGTCCAGCCGGGCAGCCGCTCGGGCAGCGAGGCCAGGTAATCGAGCCGGCGCGGCGCGAAGTGCACCCACGGCGCGAACTGGAACAGGACGTACCCGAGCTTGCCGGCCTCCTGCAGCGGCGCCAGCGCGGCGCGAAACAGGCGAAACGCGGCGTCGAGGCCTTCGGCGGGGACGTCGGCGGCGAGGATCTCGCCGCGCCGGCTGCGCCGGGCCGGCGCCGGCAGCACCGCCTGCACGTCGGCCGGCAGCGCCTGCGGGCGCGGGTGGTGGCCCGTCATCAGGCTCCAGGCCTTGACGTGGAAGATGAAGCCGGGCGGCGTCCGTTCGGCCCAGCGGCGCACGGTCAGCACGTCGGGGATGGCGTAGTAGGACGCGTTGACCTCCACCACGTCGAACACGCCCGCGTAGTGGCGCAGCCGCGCCTCCGCGCTCATCGACTTCCGGGGGTAGAAGGTCCCGGCCTCGATGAGCGCGGGATCGGCCCACGCGCAGATGCCCACCCGCACGCGCCCGGCGGCGCCCGTCACGCGCGCCCCGCCGGCCGGCTCACACGATCTTCTCGTACACCCCCGGCGGGATGACGCGGAAGACGCGGATCGGCTGCGACACGTTCTTGAACGCGCGCTCGCCCAGGCTCTCCAGCACGAACTGCGAGCGGATTCGCTCGGCCGTCGCCGGCCCCACGATGATCTCGCCGCCCTGGGCCGACCCGGCGAACCGGGCCGCGACGTTGGTGGTGGGCCCGGTGGCGGTGAACGTCCACCGCTGGCCGGCCCCGGCGCCGATCTTGGTGGCGCCCACCAGGGCCTCGCCGCTGTTGATCCCCATGTGCAGCTGCACCGGCGGGAAGATGCCGCCGTACTCCTCGTTCAGCTGCTCGGTGCGCTGGCGGATGGCGAACGCCGCCCGGGTGGCGTTGAGCGCGTGATCGGCGGCGCCGGGCTGGGCCTGGAAGATCACCATCAGACCGTCGCCGGCGGTCTCGTTGATGTCGCCGTGGTGGCGCTGGATGATCTCCAGGAAGCTCGAGAAGTAGGTCTGCACGAGCTGGTTCAGCTTGCGGGGCTCGAGCTGCTCGGAGAGCTTCGTGTAGCCGGCGATGTCCAGGAACAGCACCGAGACCTCGACGCTCTTCTTCTCCAGCTCGGTGGCGTTGGGGTTCTGCTCGAGCAGCCGCTTCACGGCCTCCGGCACGAACTTCGACAGCTCGCCCTTGAGCTGCTCCAGCAGCTCCAGCCGCTCGCGCGACTCCTGCAGGTGCTGGAGGGCGGTCGCCAGCTCGGTGTTCTTGCCCTCCAGCTCCTGGCGGGCGGCGGCCAGGCGCGCGGTCATGTCGTTGAACGCGGCGCCGAGCTGGCCGATCTCGTCGCGGCTGGTCACGGGCGCCCGTGCCTCGAAGTCTCCCGCCCCCACCCGCCACGCGGCCGCCGACAGCTGGCCGAGCGGGCGGATGACGACCCGGCGCATGGCGATCGTCAGCACGGCGGCGGCGGCCACGATGGTCAGCCCACCGATGAGGAACTGGCGGTTGCGATGGCGGCGCACCTCGGCCAGCACGGGGGCCATCGAGGTGTCCACGCGCACGACCGCGCGCACTTTGTGGTCGCCGCCGTGGCAGCCCTGGCACTTCTCCTGGTTGACGATCGGGTAGTGGAGCGTGAAGAAGGTGGCGCCGTCGCGCATCTCCAGCGACTCCTGGATCTGCAGCGAGTCGACGGCCCGGCTGAACTGCGGCCCCGACCCCGCCTGCCCCGGCTCCCGCGCCATCTTCTTGATGTTGTCGAGGACGTCCTTCGAGAGCCCGGCGTTCCTGTCGACCTCCATGGCGGTGGCGAGATCGGTGAACGCCTCCACCCCGTTGCGCCGGAAGACCGTGAGCCCTTCCACGGGCGTCGAGGTCTTCAGCTCCTGGATGACGGTGCGGGTGACGTCGGGGCGCTCCTGCAGCATGGCGCCCTCGATGCTGGCCACCAGGGTGGCGGTCAGCCGCCGCGCCGCCATCTTGCTCTGCTCGACCAGCAGCTCGGACTCGCGCTGCACGGTCCAGATCGTGGAAGCGCCGAAGCCGATGATCAGCACCAGCACGATGAGCACGGAGATCTTGACCGCGAGCTTCCCGCGCATCGCGGGCGATCCTATCACGTACCGTACACTGACCGTCGTGAGAGTCCCGTTCAAAGCGCTGGTCACGGCCGTGCTGTACCTCGTCGTGCTCCTGCCGCTGCTCGTCACCGACAACGACGGCCGGCCCCACCCGCGCGCATACCTGCTCGAATTCCGTCACGGCTCCGGGCGCCGGCTCGTCGTCGACGCGATCCTCAACACGGCCGTGTTCGTGCCGCTCGGCTGGCTCCTCCATCGCGCCATCCGCGACCTTCCGACGTCGACGGCGGGGCGGCTGGCGATCGTCGCCGCGGTCGGCGCCACGTTCAGCCTGACCGTGGAGACGCTGCAGTTCCTCCTGCCGTCCCGCTACTCCTCGCTCATCGACGTCCTGACGAACACGACCGGCGCCGTGCTCGGCGCCGCCCTCGCGGCCGGCTGGCGGGGCGGCCGCACCTGAGCCCACGCGCCCGGGGCGCCCCGGGGTAAGATCGCGCCCATGAATCTGGCCCGGCTCGGGGAAGACAACGTCCGGACGTACGGCGAGTACGTGTCGCTGGCCTTCGACGGGCGGGAGTGGACGAACGTGGAGCAGCAGCGCGCCGCCAACCGCCTGGCCCACGCGCTGCGCGGGCTCGGCCTCGGCCCCGGCGACCGGGCGGTCGTGCTGTTGCCCAACTGCCCCGAGGTGCTGCAGGCCTACGCGGCCGTCCTCAAGCTGGGCGGCGTCATCGTGCCGGTCGTCTTCCTGCTCGGCCCCGAGGAGGTGCGCCACATCCTCGCCCACTCGGAGGCGAAGGTGGTGATCACCGCCTCCCAGTTCCTCGACAGGATCGAGGGCTGGCCGGAGCCGGTCGTCCT
This sequence comes from Candidatus Methylomirabilota bacterium, assembly GCA_036397135.1. Lineage (GTDB taxonomy): Bacteria > Methylomirabilota > Methylomirabilia > Rokubacteriales > CSP1-6 > AR5. The sequence goes on along the minus strand of DASWJN010000230.1, from coordinate 10,801 downwards.
CGTCGGCGGCGACGGCGGTCACGGCTGGGACGACCTCGTGGCGGGGCGGCCCGACGACTTCGCCGCGGTCGAGCGCGCCGACGCCGACCTCGCCGTCATCCTCTACACGGCCGGGACCACCGGCCGGCCCAAGGGCGTGGCGCTGTCCCACGCCAACCTCGCCTGCAACGCCCGGGCGGCGGCCAGCCTCTACGAGCTGGACCGGACGGCGTGGGCGCTGATGGTGCTGCCGCTGTCGCACTCCTACGGGCTCACCGTGATGAACGCGGGCAACATCCTGGGCACCAAGGGGGTGCTGCTGCGCTGGTTCAACCCGGACGGCGTGCTGGAGACCATCCACCGGTACCGCGTGCAGTCGATGGCCGGCGTGCCCACGATGTTCGTCTACCTGCTCAACTCTCCCGACAGCGAGCGCTTCGACACGTCGTCCATGCGGCAGTGGGGTTCCGGCGCCGCGCCGCTGCCGGTCGAGATCGTCGAGCCGTTCGAGAAGAAGTTCGGCGGGCGGCTCCTCGAGGGCTACGGGCTCACGGAGGCTTCGCCGGTCGTGAGCGCGCATCGCCTGTCGGGTGTGCGCAAGGTCGGCTCGGTCGGCCAGCCGATCCCGGGCGTGGACGTCGCCATCCTCGACGACGCCGACCGTCCGCTGCCGCCCGGTGAGGTGGGCGAGGTGTGCGTGCGGGGGCCCAACGTGATGCAGGGCTATTACCGGCTGCCCGAGGAGACGGCCCGCACCCTGCGCAACGGCTGGCTGCACACCGGCGACATGGGGCGACTCGACACCGACGGCTTCCTCTACATCGTCGAGCGCAAGAAGGACCTGATCATCCGCGGCGGCTTCAACGTCTATCCACGCGAGGTCGAGGAGGTGCTGTACGCCCATCCGGCCGTGGCCGAGGCCGCCGTCGTCGGCACGCCCGACCCGCTGATGGGTGAGGAGGTGCTGGCGTTCGTCGTGCTCAGGCCGGGCGGCGGCGCCGACGCCGGCGCCATCGTGGCGTTCTGCCACGACCGCCTGGCGAAGTACAAGTGCCCGAAACAGGTCCGGTTCGTCGACGCGCTGCCGAAGAGTCCGATCGGAAAAATTCTGCGGAAAGAGCTGCGCCGCCTCGCCGGCTGACGGCGGGGCGGCGCGCTCGTTCACCGCACGTCAGCGCTCGTCGTCGGCCGCCTCGGCGACGTCCTCGACGCCCTCCTTGACCTTGCGCTTGGCCTTGCCGAACCCCTCGCGCACGGCGCCGGTCCCCCGCTCGATCTCGCCCTCGGCTTCCAGCTCGGGATCGTTCATCAGCTCGCCGGCCTTGTCCTTGACGTAGCCCTTGGCCTTCTCGGCCTTGCCCTTGATCTCGTCGCGATCCATAGGCCCTCCTCCGCGCGTTCGTCACGCGCGCAGTCAGTCCCTTGTGCAATCGCGTTGCCGCTGATCCGCGGCGCCATTCAGTCACATCCCCCGCTGCGCCGTGTAAGCCCTGGATTTCTCGTATCCGGCCCCGCCGACCGTCAGGATATTGACGCCGCCCGTGGGGGAAGATTGGCCACGGCTCACCAACGGGTTGCGTAGTTCGCCCAGCGGATGGTACTCTCCGTGTACTTCATTCATTCGTCCCGTCATCCTCCTGGTTCGGTTACGACGACACAACCAAACGCAGGTGCAGTCGCAACACAAAGGGAGGAAACACTCGTATGAGACTCAGCAGAGCCATCGCGATCCTGACGATCGTCGTCGCGGTCGTGTCCGGAGGGCTCCTTCTCACGCGACACGTCATCGCCGTCGCCAGTGAGGCGGACACCGGACGGTTCCACAAGATCATCCTCGACTACGTCGCCCTGAAGAACCCGCGGGCGCCGATCAGCGCGTTCCGCAGCTTCCCGGACGTCCTGCTGGCGGAGGCGCAGCGCTCGAACATCGACCACTGCCTGGCGCTGGCCCAGGCGGAGGTCGAGTCGGAGTTCAAGCACGACGCGGTCGGCGCCGCCGGCGAGATCGGGCTCTTCCAGATCAAGCCCTCGACGGCGGCGATCCTGGAGCCCCTCGCCGGGAAATTCAAGCGACCCGTCCTCAACAAGGCCCCCCGCGACCTCGGCGATCTGGCCGATCCGGCCATCAGCACGCGCTTCGCGATGGCGTACCTGCGCGACATCATGACCCGCAAGCCGGCTATCAGGGACGCGCTCACCGAGTACAACGGCGGGCCCCTCGGCCGCCATCCCCACTACTACCGCATGGTGATGGGCGCCTACGTCGAGGTGCTGGAGCGGCCGGAGCTCCGCTGCCGCTTCCGCGAAGTGCCCAAGGCGGCGCCGCAGCTGATTCTTCAAGCACGCATTTGAACTCGGAGGGGGGCTTCGCCCCCCTTCCGACGGCGCAGCGGGCCTGACGGCCCGCTTGCGCCTGCCTCCCTCCAGATCCCGGATGGCGGCGGCAAAGCCGCCGCTCGAAAGCGATCCCTCAAGGCATCTGCGGCGGTTCCTCTGGCGAGGTCTGCCGCTCGTCCGCATCGCCTGACGGAGTTAAGATTCCGGCGTGAGTCCAGGGGGTGGGGTATGAGGGGTGTGACGTTGCCGACGGAGACGGTGTTCGTGATGGAGATGGCGCCGATCAAGTTCGGGTTGGGGGCGACGGACGAGATCGGGCACGACGCGAAACGGCTGGGGCTGGGGCGGGTGCTCATCTTCACGGATCGGAATCTCGCGGAGCTGGGGCTGCCGGAGAGGATCCGCGGGTTGCTCGGCGAGGAGGGGATCAAGGCCGAGATCTTCGACGGCGTGGAGGTCGAGCCGACCGACCGCTCGATGGAGGAGGCGGCGGCCGTCACCCGCGAGAGCAAGGTCGACGGCTTCATCGCGGTCGGCGGCGGCAGCAGCATCGACACCTGCAAGGCTGTCAACCTCCTCACCACCTACCCGGCCGCGCTGCTCGACTACATCAACAAGCCCGTCGGCAAGGGCGTGCCGGTGCCCGGTCCGCTGCGGCCGCTGATCGCCGTACCGACGACCGCGGGAACGGGGAGCGAGACGACGGCGGTCACCGTGACCCACGTGGTGGACCAGAACGTGAAGGCCGGCGTCTCCCACCGCCTGCTGCGGCCCACCCTCGGTGTCGTCGACCCGCTCAACACGCTCACCGTACCGCCGGAAGTGACGGCGGCCGCCGGAAGCGACATCCTCACGCACGCCATCGAGTCGTACACCACGCGCCCCTACAACGCGCGCCCCAAGCACCACCCGCCCGACCGGCCCGCCTACATCGGGGCCAACCCCGCCAGCGACATCTGGTGCGAGAAGGCCATCGAGTACGTCGGCCGCTACCTCCGTCGCGCCGTCCTCAACGGCAACGACCTGGAGGCGCGAGTGCACCTGGCGCTGGCGGCCAACTACGCGGGCATCGGCTTCGGCAACGCCGGCGTGCACATCCCGCACGCCGTCGCCTATCCGATCGCCGGCCTCGTGCGCGACTACGTGCCGGCCGGCTACAAGACGCGCCACCCGCTCATCCCCCACGGGATGTCGGTCATCCTCACCGCGCCGTCGTCCTTCCGCTTCACCTACGCCACGGCGCCCGAGCGTCATCTGCGCGCGGCCGAGCTGATGGGGTATCCGGTGACCGGGCTCTCGGACGCCGAGCGGCGCGAGGCGCTGCCGCGGGCGCTGATGGCGCTGATGCGCGACGTGGGGATTCCCAACGGTCTCACCGCGGTGGGCTACGGCGAACGCGACGTGGCCGCGCTGATCGAGGGGACGCTGAAGCAGCCCCGCCTGCTGTCCGGCGCGCCGCGCTCCGTGGGCGCCGGCGAGCTGGACTGGATCCTCCGCGACTCGATGCAGTACTGGTAGGCGGCTAACCGCCGTCGATGGCCCGCGCCAGCTCGAAATCCTTCGCGGTGAGCCCGCCGGCGTCGTGGGTCGTCAGCGCCAGCGTGACGGCGCTGTAGCGGATGTCGATGTCGGGGTGGTGGCCGGCGCGATCGGCCAGCTCCCCCACCCGATTGACGAACGCCAGCGCCTCGCGGAAATCCTTGAAGCGATAGGTGCGCTTGATCTCGCCGCCCGCGCGCTCCCAGCCCGGCGCCTGCCGCAGCGCCTGCGCGATCCCGGGCTCGTCCAGCCGGCTCATATCTTGACGAACTTCTGCAGCGAGCGGATCTCGCGCGGCGGGGCCTCCAGGCTCCCCTTGGCCGTCCACGAGACCTCGGCCACGTAGAAGTCACCGCGCGAGTCCACGGCCACCCCGTGGGGCGCGACGAATTCCCCCGACTGCTCCCCGGCGAAGCGCCCGCCGACGCGGGCCATCAGCTCGCCCTTGATCGACAGGATGCTGACGCGGGCTCCGATGTTGGGCACGTCCTTGTTCACCGGCAGATGCGTGGGCAACTCGCCGACGTAGAAGACGTCGTTGCGCGGATCGGCGACGAGGCCGCACGGCCGGTGGAGGTTGTTCCACTGGCTCTGATACCGCCCGGCGCTGTCGAAGATCTGCACGCGCGAGTTCTCCCGGTCGGCGACGTACACCATCCCGGCGGCGTCGGTGGCGATGTTGTGCGGGATGTTGAAGCAGCCGGGGTCGGTGCCGGGCTCCCCCCACGACAGCAGGTGCCGGCCCTTGGGATCGAACTTGTGCACGCGCGAGTTGCCGTAGCCGTCCGAGATGTAGATGTCGCCGGTCTTGGGGGAGATCGCCGAGTGGGTCGGGCGGTTGAACGGCTTGCCGCCGTGCAGCGTCGAGGGCTGGTCGGGATCGCCGATGGTCAGCAGCAGCTTTCCCTCGGGCGTGAACTGCCGGATCGTGTGGTGCAGGTCGTCGGTGAGCCAGATGGTGCCGTCGGGGCCGATGTTGATGCCGTGGGCGCGGCGGATCAGCCCCTCGCCCCACGAGCGCACGAACGTGCCGTCGCGGTCGAAGACGATCACCGGGTGCGTGCCCCGGTTGAAGACCCAGACGTGGTCGCTGGCGTCGACGGCGACGCTGGTGGCCTCCACAAAGGACCAGCCCTCGGGCAGGCGGCCCCACCCCTCCACCGGACGGTAGCGCATGGCGCTCTCCTCTCGCGCCGCTCTTGGCGGCGCGCCCATACTGCCACGAGCGCTCAGGCCCGCGACAGCACCCCTCCCTCCACGATGAGCCAGTCGACGACCCCGTAGTGACGCCGGGAGCGCGTGAAACACCTCGGCGACCACCAGATCGGTCACCACCACCCGTTCACCGGAGATCAACGCCCGCTCGCTCCTCGGGCGGGCGGCCTCCCGCAGGAAGGTCTGGACGCAACCTACCGCTGTCGCCCCTCCGTCCAGGTCGCGACCTCGCGGGCGAACGCCTCGAGATCGGCTAAGCCGGCGGTGGCGGCGGAATGGATCATCTCTGGACGCACGCCGGCGTAGCCGTGCGCGACCACGTTGCGGAGCCCGACCGCTCGCGAGGGCCTCGCACACCAGGGCGGAGATCACTCTCTGGTCGCGGAGGCGCTCGAACGCGGCGCCCAGGGACGCAGCGACAGCCCAGCCCTCGTCCGCGATGAGATGACTGGCGATGTCCGCGCAGGTCTGAACCGCCAGCATCAGGTTGAATGCGACCAGGTCGAGGGCGTCACGGTCTCGCCGAAGCTCATCGGCGGTGGCCTTGCGCCGGGCGCGCACACGCGCCAGGTGATCGGCCAGCTCGCCCAGCTTGCCGGCGATGAGGTCGCGATCAACCATCACGCGCCGCGTGACGCCACCCGGGCGAGCCACGCATCGCGCATCCGGGCAAACCAGGGGTCGATCTGTCTCGAGGTCGACAAGGGCCCGTGCGCGCCAGGCGGCCACGGCCCCCGGCTTGGCCTCGTGGACCCCCAGACCCTCCTGCACGATCCGGGCGAGCAACGGCACGCCGGCGTCCTCGAGAGCCACAACATCGACTTCGTGCCCGGTGATCCGTGACAGGTCGGCGGCGAGCTCGAGCAGGTCGACGCCCGGCGCGCGCACGGCGACATCGACGTCGGAAGCCGGCGTGGCCGTGCCTCGGGCCCGCGAGCCGAAGACGACGGCGAGGCGGACATCGGTCCGGCCTCGAAGACACTGACGAATCCTTTCAATCGCCGGATCCGTCCCGTCGGCTCGTCACGCGCCGCGCGAGCCGTCGGTGCTCACTCGGGAGGCCAGAGGTCCTGCGACGCCGCCGGGGCCGGCGTCGCGGTGCCCTCCGTGATGGTGACCGTCACGAGGATCTGCTGGCCGGCGGTCGCGGGGATGGCCGGGGAGAGGGCAGCCGACGTCAGAGTAATCGCGCTGGGACTGGGGGGCGCGCAGGCGTTGGTCGCAACCGCCGCCCCACACAGGACGATGCGGGTGTGCACCAGCGCTATCGTGCTGTCAGCGAACATCACGGCGGATCCCCGTAATTGGAGTCCGCTCGTCCCACTGCTCACCGTCAGGGTCTTGAAGATCGACACCGACGGGTTGACGGGCAGGCGTGGCTCGACAATGAGGCAATCCTCGGCGATCACCAGATCGGTCACCACCACCCTCTCACCGGAGAGATCAGCGCCCGCTCGATCCTCCGCCGGGCGGCCTCCATCTGCGCGCGTGGCTCGCCAATCAGCAGGCGAAGCACGACCGAGGTATCAAGCCCGATCGTCACTCGTCCATCCCCTGGCGATGCTCCGCCGAATGTCGCTCAGCCGATGTGACTTGCCCTTGGCGTACCGCCGCAAGGAACCGATCCAGGACCAGTCGGGCCCCGGTCCCTTCAGGACCCAGACCGTCTCCCTGCCGACGAGCCGGCGCTCCATCGCGACCTTCGTCCCGGGAGCCAGGCCCAGCTCCTTGCAGAGGGCGGCCGGAAGGGTCGCCTGACGCTTGGCGGTGATGGTCACGACGTGCACGGAGCCTATCGCGGACCGCCTTACTCGGCAATGTATCTGGTAAGGCGCTCCCCCAGTCGTCAGCGGCCGGCCGGATCCGGTAGTGGCGATCAGCGGCTCCCTGCCCGCACCGGCGGGCCCCTGGGGCTGCCGGCCGGCGGCGGGGCCGAGGCCCAGCCCGGTGGCGCCGCTGTGTTCCACCCCTTGGCCGCCCCCGGGGCGTATACCAGTTCGAGCATGAACGAGCACGACTTCGAGCGGGTGGCGAGGGAGTACGCGGGGCGCCTGTACGCGGTCGCGTACCGGATGCTCGGCAACCGCGCGGATGCCGAGGACGCGGTGCAGCGCGCACTGCTCAAGTGCTTCGCCGCGCGGGCGAGCTACTCGGCGCGCTGGGCCGTCTCGACCTGGCTCTACCGCGCGCTGACGAACGTGTGCATCGACGAGCTGCGCCGCCGGCGGGTGCGCACCGTCGCCGACCTCGGTCCGGGGGCGGGGTCGGGAGCCGTGACGACGCCGAACGCCCAGGGGAGGAGACGGAGGGAGCTTGCCCTCGCTGATGGAGAGGCCGTCGCACGGCAGCCACGCATCGAACGGATAGATCTGACCCGCGCGCTGGACACGGTGCCCCGCGAGGCCCGACTGCTGCTGGCCCTGCACTACGTCGACGGGCTGGGGTACGGCGAGCTGGCGAAGATCCGCGGGATCTCGATCAACACCGTCAAGAGCCAGCTCAAGCGGGGCAAGGCCATCATGAAGAAGGCGCTGGAAGCAGGAGGACACGATGGATCGGACTGACGAGACGCTCAGGGAGCTGTTCGCGGTACCGGCGCCGCCCACGCTGGCGGGACGCGTGCATGCGGCGCTGCGCGGGCCGGCGCCCACGCTGGAGGCCCTGGCCGACCGGTTCCACTTCGAGGCGAGCGAGCGCGGCATCGCCCGGCTCGCCTACGGCCGCGGGCGCGACGCGGCCGCCGGGCGCGGGCGCCGTCACGTGGAGCAGGCGCGCGCCGAGCTGGCCGAGTACCTGGCCGGGCGGCGGACATTCTTCACGGTGCCGGTGGACCTGGGCGGCGTGGCGGAGTTCCAGAGCCACGTGCTGGCCGAGGCGGCCCGCATCCCGTTCGGCGAGGTCGAGTCGTACGCAGCGCTGGCCCGGCGCATCGGTCACCCGCGGGCGGCTCGGGCCGTGGGCAACGCGCTCGGCGCCAACCCGGTGCCGGTGCTGGTCCCCTGCCACCGGGTGATCCGCGGCGACGGCACCTGGGGCCACTACGCATTCGGCGCCGCGCTGAAGACGCGGCTGCTCGAGCTGGAGCGCGCCACGCCGCTGCTGGTCGGCTGCACCAGCACCCGCATCGTCTGCCGCCGCGGCTGCCGGGCCGAGCAGCGCATCGGCGAGGACCGGCGCGTGGTCTTCGCGTCGGTCGCCGACGCCGCCGGCGTGGGGTACCGGCCGTGCAAGGTGTGCCGGCCGGGCGATCAGGCGGCCTGAAGCGCGCGTGGTAGGCTCGGGGCCATGAGGCGCCTGCTCATGGCCCTGCTGGCGCTGGCGCTGGCGGCGCCGGCACCGGCCACCGCGCAGCCCTACCCGATCTTCGACGCGCACATCCATTACAGCCGGCCGGACTGGGACGCCTACACGCCCGAGCGCATCCTGTCCATCCTGGCCCGGGCCGGCGTGCGGCGCGCGCTGGTCTCGAGCACGCCCGACGACGGCACGCTCATGCTGTATGACCGCGCGCCCGCCGGCATCGTGCCGTCGCTGCGCCCCTACCGCACGGGCGCCGACATGAGCACGTGGCCGCGCGATCCGGCCGTCGCCGCCTACGTCGAGAAGCGCCTCGAGCGCGGCGTCTACCGCGCGATCGGCGAGTCGCACTTCGGCCCGGGCGACGTCGCCGCGCCGGTGGTGAAGCGCTTCGCCGAGCTGGCCGCCCGGCACCAGCTCTTCCTCTGGTGCCACGTCGACGACGCCACCGCCGAGGCGATGCTCACGACGTACCCGGGCGTGAGGCTCCTGTGGGCGCACGCCGGCATGTCGGCACCCGCCCGGCGGGTCGGCGAGCTGCTGGACCGCTATCCGGCGCTGTGGGTGGAGCTGGCGCTGCGCAGCGACGTGGCGCCGGACGGCACGCTCGATCCCGAGTGGCGCAGGGTGTTCCTGCGCCATCCTGACCGGTTCCTGGTCGGCACCGACACGTGGGTGACCTCGCGCTGGGAGAGCGTGCGGCGCGCCACCGAGGCGGTGCAGCAGTGGCTCCAGCAGCTGCCGCGCGAGGTCGCCGAGCAGATCGCCTGGAAGAACGGCGACCGCCTCTTTCCCCCGCCATGAGCGCCCCCGTGCTGATCGTCCCTGGCTGGGGGGATTCCGGCCCCGCGCACTGGCAGAGCCTGTGGGAGAAGGCCAACCCCGACTTCCGCCGGGTGGTCCAGCGCGACTGGTTGTATCCCGTCTGCGCGGAGTGGGTCGAGACGCTGACGCGTGAGATCCACGCGGCGGGCCGTCCCGTCGTCCTGGTCGCGCACAGCCTCGGCTGCATCGCCGTCGCCCACTGCGCCCGCGCCCGCGCCGGCGCCCTGCCCGTCCACGGCACGCTGCTGGTGGCCCCGCCCGATGTCGAGCACCCGGACTTCCCGCCGGTGAGCGAGGGCTTCGCGCCGGTCCCTCGCGAGCGGCTGCCCTTTCCGAGCATCGTGGTGGCGAGCCGCAGCGATCAGTTCTCGGAGTTCGAGCGGACACGGGCCCTGGCCGAGGCGTGGGGCGGCCGCCTGGTGGACGCCGGAGACAGCGGCCACGTCAACGCCGATGCCGGGCTGGGGCCGTGGCCGCTGGGCGAGCGGCTGCTGGCCGAGCTGCGAGGCTGATGGCTCAGGGCGCGGCGGCGAGCAGGCGGCGGTCGGAGTCGTAGCGCAGCCGCGCCTGGGCGTCGGCCCGCTCCGCCCACAGCACTTCGTCCACCTCGTGATCGTGCTCGCCCACCTTGGCCACCGGCCGCATGAGGTACCAGCGCACCATCTTGCGGATGCGGCGGCCGTCGCGCTGGAACCAGTAGGTGACCGGCGACAGCTCGCGCACCAGCTCGCAGTGGTAGCCGGTCTCCTCTTGCACCTCGCGCAACGCGGCCTCGATGCTGGACTCGCCCGGCTTGAGCGCGCCCTTCGGCAGCGTCCACACCGGCTGATCGCGGAGGTCGCGCGCGCGGATGAGCAGGACGCGGCCCTCGTCGTCGAACACGAGACCGCCCGCGGAGAACTCCAGTCGCGGGCTCGCGCGCCGGTTCGCCATCCGCCCCATCATACCCGGCCCGCGGATGGATCGAGACGCTCTCGCGCTGGCAGCTCAGCGGGCGGCGGCCAGCAGCGGCGCCAGCCGGGCCTCGAGGGCCGGCCGCGGCTGGACGCCGACCAGGCGGTCGACCAGCTGCCCGTGGTCGAAGACCAGCAACGTGGGAATCCCGCGGATCTCGAAGCGTGCCGCCGTCGCCGGGTTGGCGTCGACGTCCAGCTTGCCGACGAGCACGCGCCCGGCGTAGTCGCGGGCCAGCGCGTCGATGGTCGGCGCCAGCATGTGGCAGGGTGCGCACCACTCCGCCCAGCAGTCGAGCAGCACCGGGATGCCGGCCTCGCGCAGCCACTCGCCGGGACCGATGCCGGAGAGCTGCAGCAGCTGCGGCGACTGCAGGCCGCCGGCCGCCAGCAGCACCTCGCGCTCCGCGCGCCAGGTTTCGAGCGTCTCGCCCTTGGCGCCGGCGTGGCACTCGACCCCCACGGCGCGGCCGTTCTCGATCAGCACGCGGCGCACGTTGCGCTGGGTCAGCACCGTGAGGTTGGGGCGGTGGCGTGCCGGCGTCAGGAAGGAATCCGCGGCGCTGGCGCGGCGGCCGTCGCGAATCGTGCGCTGGACGTAGCCGATGCCGGTCTGGTCGCTGCGGTTGTAGTCGGCCACGCGCGGCAGGCCGACA
>DASWJN010000229.1:0-1951 GCA_036397135.1 Candidatus Methylomirabilota bacterium | reverse complement strand
AGCGCAGGGCTCGGCGAGCGCGCCGCCAACGATTCGACTGGTCTGCGCCCCAGCCCCCGCTGGGGGATGGGGGGCTCGCGCTCGCCGAGCCCGGAGCGAGCGTACGGCGACAGGCGAGCCATCCGTGGCGCGCCCGGGGCTCCCGGGCCCGGCCCCCGGCGGCACCGCGTTCCACGAGCGTCATGAGCGGCCGCCCTCGGTGACGGGACCGGTGATGTAGATGAACGGAGATTCGGAGAGGTCGACGGTCTTGGGGGCGGGCAGGCGCTGGCCGCGGGAGTCGGCCATGATCTCCACGTGCGGGCGCAGCGGGTGGTTGCGGTTGACCGCCACCACGCGGCCGATCTCCTCGGTGTTGAGCCGCACCACGGTGCCGGGCGGGAACACTGAGATCTCCGACAGCAGGGCCTTGATGAGCGGCGCGGGAAACGCCTCGTTGCGCGATTTGACGATCTCGCGCACCGCCTCGTGCGGCCGCAGGCGCGGCCGCGCCGAGTGCGGCAGGGTGAGCCCGGTGTAGGTGTCGGCCAGCCCCAGGACCTTGGCGTCGGACTCCACGGCGGTGCCGGTCAGCCCCTGGGGGAACCCCTGCCCGTTTTCGCGCTCGTGGTGCTCGAGGACCGCCTGCACGATGGCGTCGTCGGGCGGCCCCCAGCGACGGATGAGGTCGGCCGAGAGCCGCGGATGCGAGCGGTAGGCGGTCTGCTCGTCGCCGGTGAGCGCGTCCATCCGGCGCAGAAGCGCGTCGGGCAGCTGCCACAGCCCGACGTCGATGAGGCAGGCGGCCATGCCGAGGGTGACCAGGCGGCGGCGGTCGTACCCGACGTTCGCCGCGATGCGCAGGGCAGTCACGGCCACCCGGGACTGGTGGAATGCCACGTAATCCACGCCGGCCAGCGCCGCCGGGCTGTTGGCGGCCCAGAACAGGTCGGACGAGCGCTCCAGCGACGCGACGGCGCGCTCCATCAACGCCGCCAGACGCGACCACGGGAACGGGCCCGGCTCGCGGACCAGGCCCCGGACCTCGAGCAGCAGCTCCTGGAGCGCGCCCAGCAGCGCCGCCGGTTCGTCGGATGCCGCCGGCGCCGCGGGTTCGTCGGCCAGGTCTTCGGGCGCCGCCGGCGAGGTCGCGGCCACCTCCGGCAGCTCGCCGTAGCTCGTGCGCTCCCGGGAGGCCGTCCGCGGCGGCTCGGCGGGGCGGGCCGGCGCCTCCTGCGCGAGGCCGCGCACGAGGTCGCTCATGCGGACCATCAGGACACGCCCACCATGTCCTTGATGACCTCGGCGACGATCCGCTCGCCGATCTCCTTGGCCCGCTTGGTGTAGCCGACCAGCAGGGCCACGTCGCAGAGATTGTTGATCTCGCGCGGCGTGCCGCGCGTGAAGTCGAAGATCAGCTTGATCGCTTCCTCGGTGAAGATCGGCGCCGGGCGGCCGGCCATCTTCAGCCGGTGGGCGACGTAGTTCGCGGTGTGCGTGTAATCGAGCGTGTTCAGGTGATAGCGGATGGTGATGCGCTGGTCCAGGTGCTTGAGCCGGCGCACCCGGGGCCCCAGCTCCGGCGAGCCGATCAGCAGCAGGGTCACCAGGAAGCGGTCGTCGGTCTGGAAGTTCATGAGCAGCCGCAGCTCCTCGAAGACCGCGTCGTCCTCGATCAGCTGCGCCTCGTCGACGATCACGACGGTGTCGCGGCCCTCGCGGAAGTTGCGGAAGAACACGTCGTGGAGCTGGTGCAGCAGCTCGGGCTTGCTCCGGTCGGCGGTCTCGTGGCCGAGCTGGTAGAGGGTCTCGCGCAGGAAATCGACGGCGTTCCAGCTGGGATTGGTGAGCAGGCCGATCTCGTAGCGCTCGGCCTCCAGGCGCTGGATCAGCGCCCGCGACAGCGTCGTCTTGCCGCAGCCGTACTCGCCGGTCAGCATGCCGCAGCCCTTGCGGTGGCGCACGGTGTAGA
>DASWJN010000228.1:0-18194 GCA_036397135.1 Candidatus Methylomirabilota bacterium | reverse complement strand
GACGTGCGGATCGCGGGCAGCCCGGCGACCGCGCAGGCGTTGCGGTTCAACGCCTATCACCTGGCCAGCGCCGCCGACCGCGACCCGCGGGTGTCGGTGGGGGCGCGCGCCCTGACCGGCCGGGCCTACGAGGGCCACGTGTTCTGGGACGTGGAGATCTTCAAGCTGCCCTTCTACCTGCACACCTGCCCCGACGTGGCACGCAGCCTGCTCCACTACCGCCACCACACGCTCGACGGCGCCCGCCGCCGCGCTCGTAAGCTGGGCTATCGCGGCGCGTGCTATGCGTGGGAGTCCACGGTCACCGGCGACGACGTCACGCCCACCACGATCCGGCTGAGGACGACCGGCAAGGAGATCCCGATCTTCACCGGCACCCAGCAGATCCACGTGACGGCCGGCGTGGCCCACGGTGTCTGGCGCTACTGGGAGGCCACGCGCGACCGCGAGTTCCTGCGCGACGCCGGTGTCGAGATCCTGGCGGAGACGGCCCGCTTCTGGGCCGGCCGCAGCACGCGCGAGGGCGGCCGCCGGCACATCCGCGGCGTCGTCGGCCCCGACGAGTATCACCACTCGGTCGCCGACAACGCCTACACGAACTGGCTGGCGCGCTTCAACCTGCAACGGGCGGTCGAGGCCGCCGGCTGGCTGGCGCGCGAGTTTCCGCCGGCGTGGGGCGCTCTCGCCGAGCGTCTGGCGCTCGCGCCCGATGAGCCGGGAGAGTGGGCGGCGGCCGCCCGCGAGCTCTACTGCCCGGGCCCGGACGCACGGGGCGTCATCGAGCAGTTCGAGGGCTTCTTCGACCTCGAGGCCTACCCCCTGCCCCGGGAGGAGCGCTTCCGGGCGCCGATCAGCCGGCTGTTCGACTGGGACCGGATCAACCGCCTGCGGCTGATCAAGCAGGCGGACGTGCTCATGCTCCTGCACCTGTTCCCGGAGGCGTTCCCGCGCGAGGTGGTCGCCGCGAACTACGGCTACTACGAGCCGATCACCGACCACGGGAGCAGTCTTTCCCCCGGGATCCACGCGGCCGTGGCCGCGCGCCTGGGCCTGCGCGAGGACGCGGAGCGCTACTGGCGCGAGAGCCTGTGGCTCGATCTCTCCAACGTGATGGCCAACAGCGCGCTGGGCGTGCACCCGGCGTGCATGGGGGCCACCTGGCAGGCGCTGGTGTCCGGCTTCCTCGGCGTCCGCTTCACCGATGCGGGGCCGGTGGCCGATCCCGAGGCCGGCGCGCGCCTGCCTGCGACCTGGCGGACCGTCTCGCTCGCGCTGGCCTGGCGTGGCCACGTGTACCCGATCGAGGTGGCCAGGGAGGCGCCGCAATGAGCGTCTTTGCGTCCATCCTGGTGCCGCTCGACGGCTCGCGCCTCGCCGCCCAAAGCCTCGGCTGCGCCACCTGGCTCGCCGGCCGGCTCGGCGCCCGCGTGCATCTCCTGAGCGCCACGCCCCGCGAGTTGCCGGCGCGCGAGGAGCTGGCGCGCCTGCGGGTGCCCGAGGAGCTCTGGCCGCTCATCACGCTGCACCAGGCGCCGGCGTACCCGGAGGACGCCATCCTGGCGGCCCTGGCGCGCTACGACGTCGAGCTCGTGGTGATGACCGCCGGCGGCCAGACCGCCGAGGCGCCGGCCGTCGCGGAACCCGACCCCGCCCGCGTCGTCGGGCACGTGACGCGGGCGATCGTCGAGCGCAGCCCGGTGCCGGTGCTGCTGCTGCCGCCGAGCTACCGCGAGACACTGCCGTGGGAGCGCGCCCTCGTGCCCGTGAGCGGCGAGGTCGAGGCCGACGAGGCGCTGGCCCTTGCCGCCCGCCTCGCCGGCGTGCTGGACCTCCAGGTGCACGTCGCGCACGTGGCCGACCCGGACACGGGCGACGAGAGCCTCGCGGCCCGGGCGCGCTACGCCGACGCCCTCCACCACGAGTACCCGCGCCTGCTCGATGAGCTGGTGAGCCGGGCGCTGCCCCGCTGCACGCCCGAGGAATGCCGCCGCATCGCGGACGTCGCGCTCTGCCAGGGCGACGTCGCCTCCGAGCTGCTCGCGCTGATCGAGCGCAGGCAGATCAGCGTGCTCGTGGTGGGCTGGCATGGCCGGCTCATGACCGGCCGCGCCCGCGTACTCAAGCAGCTGATCCAGGCGCTCACGGTGCCGGTGCTGCTGGTGAAGCCGGCGACCCGGGTCCGGTTCCAGCTCAAGGTCGGGGAGGCTGTCGAGTGACCGGGGGGCCCGACAACCCCGACCCGGCTCATAATCCACAGGTCGCTGGTTCAAATCCAGCCCCCGCAACCATGAATGACGAGGGATTAGCGGCCGCAGCGGCCGCTAATCCCTTCCCTTTACCCAGGAATTGGTTCAGCGTCGGGCCGCTTCGGCTTTGGCTACATGCTGAGGTGTCGGCAGCGCTCAGCTTCTGGACCTGCGCACAGGCCCCGGCCTCGTTTCTGCGATTACTTCACCGGCACGGTCAGCGGCGGCCCTTCAGGCCCGACTTGGAACAGGATGAACTTTAGCCGCGCTGAATTGCTCGAATTCTTCATGATCATCGGTTTGCCGGGAAGCTGATGGATAACCTGACCTGCTCCCGCAGCTCGTACTTGGCCTTCGGTCTCCATCGCTCCCGAGCCTTCCACGACATACAGAAACATATGCCCCGTGTGCTGATGCATAGGAGTGGTCCAGCCGGGCGGAACGTCATATTGACGGACGCTGACGAGTTTTGGATCGCCCACTGCCAAGTGCTCTCTGAAGACATCGGTTATCTGCGCCTTTTCTTGGGCAGGCGCGGTGTGCGGAAGTGCCCCTACCGACGCAACCGCCCACAGCACCGTCAGCACAGTAGAGATCAGCCTAGGCATGCCTGCCTCCATTCCATTTCAGGTTGTGTGAATCGCCGCAGCCCCGTGCTCATGGGCGCCTACGCGCGCTCTTCGCCCCCTCCGTCCAGAAGAGCGGGATGCGCAAGGTATGCGACACCCCTTCCTGGGCGCCCGCCTCCACAACGCGCACCACCAAGAGCACGGGGAGAAGAGTGATTCCCGACAATCGTCCGAGTATTATTGTGTCCTCCTGCCGCGGGCGAGCGGCTCTACCGCTTGGGTGAGATCGCCGGGGGGAGCCGATTGCGCCGATGGTCCGCACGAAACGAAATATAGACTCCCCACCGTTTACGGAAGCGTTAGCGGGGGCGCGGGGTCCCCTCCTGTGCCTGCTGGGGAGGCCGGCGCTGCTCGCCGGTAAGCACTTCGCCCAGTTGAAGCTCCGCCCCAAGGCCGTTGCGTTGGTCGCGTATCTCGCACTGGCCGGCACGGAAGTTTCGCGGCGCGAACTGGCTCGCCTGTTGTTTCCTGAAGCTGAGGAGCCGCTAGGCGTCCTACGCTGGCACCTGGTACATGTACGGACGGCGGCGCCGTCCTTTGTCGTGCGGCGCCTTCGAGCGACACGGGACGCAGTCGCGCTCTCGATTCCGACGGACGTGGCGCTCTTTCGGGCAGGCATGCAGGTCGTTAACCGACGGCCCGAGACGCCAGGAGCTGCCCGGGCGCTCGCGCTCTACCGCGGCGATTTGGTGGCTGGGCTGACCGTGTCAGCGGCGGCGGAGTTCGACAACTGGCTCTACGTCGCTCAGGAGGGGGCGCGCCGGGACTTCCGGCGGGGGACGCTCGCCTTTGCCCGGTGGGCCATGAACCACCGGGCCGCAAGGCAGGCACTCGAACCTCTGGCTCGCCTGGTAACCGTCGATCCCTACTGCGAGGATGGCCACGTGATGCTCATCGAGGCCTTTGACGCACTCCGAGAGAGCGAGCGAGCGGCCAAGGCGTACGATCGTTACCAGCGCATCGTCCGTCGGGAATTGGCCGCTGAGCCGCAACCGTCGCTCGTATTGCGCTTCGAGGGTAAGCCCTCGACCAGAGCCACATTGCCCCGGGAGGAGTTCATCCCTCTGAGGGACGTGACGCTTCACATCGTGGACTGGGCAGGAGGCGAGCCGACCATGCTCGCCATCCATGGGTCGGCAGGCATGGCGCACACCTTCGGCGCGCTGGCCGAGCGCCTCGCTCCTACGGTCCGCTTCGTTGGTGTCGATCTCAGGGGCCACGGGTTCAGCGACAAGCCCCCCGCCGGCTACGACCTGGAGCGGCATGTCGAGGATGTCCGACAGCTGATCGCCGCCCTCGGCTTGCGGCGACCGGTCCTCCTCGGTCATTCAGCGGGCGGTACCGTCGCCGCCTTCGTCGCCTTGGGGACCGACGTCGGGGGCCTGGTCCTGTTGGAGGCCATGATCGGCGATCGCGCGTTCACCGAGAATGCCGCGGCTCAGGCAGCGCCGCTCGCCACGACGCTCGGCTCGCCGGTGGCGGGCTTCGACGCTTATCTTGCCGGGTGGCGCGCCCGGCGCGAGCGCTTCAGCGACGATGCGGAGCGCCTGCTCGACCGCTGGGTGCGCTTCGCCCTGGCCCCGTTGCCCAGCGGGGCTTATCGCGTCCGTGCCCTCCGCGCGGCCGTAGAAGCCGAGTGGGACTCGATCATCGCCGCAGACAGTTTAGGGGCGCTCGCTCGGGTGCGATGCCCGGTCATGATCGTGCAGGCTCTCAAGCCTTGGCTCGGAGGACGTCCGTATTTCTCGCGGCGGATCGTGGAGGCCCAACTTCGCGCCACGCCCAAAGCCGAGCATTTCGTCGCGGAACACTCGGATCACGCGACGATCGTCCGCGATCCCGCGCCCGGCATGGTGGCGGCTATCTTAGCCTTCGTGCGCCGATGCGCTGCCGCCGCGGAGGCTGGGTCCTCTCGGCGGCCGGCGCCGACCGCTATTGGGCACGAACCTGACTAGACGACGAGGGGTTAGCGGACGCAGCGGCCGCTAGCCCCTTCGCTTTACCCAGACTTCAACCAGGAATTGGTTTCAAGCCGGGCAGAACTTCGCTTACGAACGCACTCCCGATGTCTCCAAGACGGCCGTGGGCCTCGGGCTCAGAAGCTCGGCTTGGTGGCAAATGGGGTCAGCTGCAGCTCGTGCGTCCAGCAGGACTTATCCTGGGTGTGCAAGTAGTAGAACGCCTCGGCGATCTTCACGGGGTTCATCACGACGTCGGGATGCTGCTGGGCTCGTGGAAGGGCTCTGGTGCCGGGCGAGTCGATGAGGCCGTCGATCACGACATTGGCCACGTGCACGCCATGCTCGGAATACTCTTCCGTCAGCACCTGGGCCAGCGTGCGCATCATGACGCGCGGGTAGTAGAGCGACTGTCCCGTCAGGCGCTTGCGACCCCGCAATGACGACGCGTTGTTCGAGATGAGGAACGTGCCGGCCCCCCGCTGGCGCATGGCGGGCAGGACTTCCTGGGCGACGAGGAACGGTCCGCGGCCGGCGATGTGCTGGGCGGTCTCGAAGATCTCGATGGGGACGTGTTCCAGCAGCTCCTTCTCGGGCGGCAAGTCCCGCCCCTCGAGGTAGCCGGCATTGTAGACGAGGACATCCGGGTCACCGACTTGCGTGCGGATCGTGGCGAACGCCCGCGAGATGGATTCGCGCGACACCAGGTCCAGCTCGACGGTGATGCAGTCGCCCCCTTGCTCGATGATGGCCTTCTCGAGCGCCGCGGCGTTGGCGGCCTTGCGGGTCGTCAGGACGACGACGAAGCCCTCCCGGGCGAACTTCTGGGCGATGGCCCCGCCGACGCCCCAGCGTATGCCCACGGGGATATCGCTGTCATCGAGCACCTTGCCGTGCGCCAGCTTGGTGTTGCGCCCATCGGCCTGCCACTTGGAGGTGGCCCCGACCACGACGGCGACCTGCTTGCGAGCTGGGTTCATGAGGAGCCCTCGCGTTGCGCACCACCTTCCCGCTGCTTGCGCAGGAAGTCCTGGAGCTCCTGCATCAGCTTGTCCGAGTCGAACTCTCCGCCAGGGAGCGGGTGCCGCTCCTCGCCCGCCGACGCGTCATACTCCTGCTCCAGCTTCCGCACGTGCTCTCGGGTGGCGCGATCCCGGGCCACCGCCTGATCACACTGGGCGCGGAAGTCCTGGATGGCCTCGGCGAAGTGGGACATGTCCGGGCTCAGGTCGAGCAGGCGGGCCACACAGGTCACCAGGGCCTGGATCGCCGCCGGGTTCTCGGAGTCCTGGAGATAGTGCGGTGCTTGCCCCATGAAGCCGACATGCTGCATGCCCCGTCGCTCCGCCGCGTCCAGGACGACCGAGGAAATACCGGTCGGGCCTTCGTAGGTCGGACGACGATACATGCCCCAGGCTTCGAGCAACGACCGCGTGGCGGGGTCGGTGCAGCGAGCCGTGACACGTACGGGCCGGGTATGCGGAGCGCCCGCCAGGAGCGCCCCGAGCGAGACGATCAACCTCACCCCACAGCGCTCGGCAACATCGAGGAACGCCTTCGTATAGGTCCGCCATCTCTGGTGGGGCTCGGGGCCGCAAAACAGGAGGAGGCCGTCCCGGCCATCCCCTGGCTGCCAGGCGAAGAACTCGCTCCGTGGCCACACGATGTCGCGCCCCCCATCAGCCCTCGACCGCACCTCGGGCCGTTCCTGGGTGAACACGAAGAACTCCTCCGGGTCTATCCGGGCCAGCCGCGCGGCCCGGAGGTCGCGGGCCAGGTGACGCAAGGCGCCCGTTGCCGCCCGGCCGGCATCGATCCATCCCCCGAACGCCATGACCAGCGTCGTCAGCCTGGCAGGCGGCTCGCGGTCGAACTCCACGTTGTCCATGAGCATCCTCTCGGCAGTGTCCCTCGACGTCGGCTAGACCTGGTCCACCGTCACCGGCCGGCCCGTGGTGGAGGACCGCTCGATCGCGTCGATCAGCGCGTGCCGCCGGACGGCCAGGTCGAAGTCGACGTCGAAGGCCCCACGGCCCCGCAGGGCGTCGGCGGCGCGCGCGTAGGCCTGGGCGACGTTGTAGGGCTGGCCGCCCGGCGTGCCCTCCGGCGCGACCCTGTACCTGGCCGGGATGGGCATCGGTGCCAGGGGCTCCTTGCCCTTGCCCGCGAGCACCTGGCTCGGGCCGATGTTGAAGGAGCCGTCCGTCCGGACGACCAGGGCGCCCTCGCGCCCGTAGATCTCCAGCCGGTTGCCCGCGGGATTCGAGGGAACGGCGGCCACGTTGACCGAGACCTCGGCGCCGCCCACCACGCGGCCGATCACGGTGATGCTGTCCGGCGCATCCACCGGGACCGGCTGTCCTTCCAGGGTTCGCCACTCCGGGATCCGGGTGGACACCCGGGCCGAGAGCTCCACGAGCTCGCCGAGGACGGCGCAGAGGGCGTCGATGGCGTGGCCGCCCGCGATGGTCAGCGTGTTGGCGCCGTTGGCGCGCACGCCCTGCCAGATGCGGCCGGGGCCCCGCTGCAGCACGGCCTGGGCCGCGGTGCTCAGGGTGGCCGTGAGCACCTCACCGACGTAGCCCCCCTGGACGAGGTCACGCGCGTACAGGAGCGCCGGGTCGCTGCGCCCCTGCAGGCCGACGATGGTCGGGAGCGCGCGCTGCCGGGCAAACCCGGCCATCTCCTCCGCCTCGGCCAGTGTCCTGCCCAGCGGCCACTCGCAGAGCACGGCCTTTCCGGCCTGGAGGCCGGCCATCACCAGCTCCCGGTGCCCGGGCACCCGCACGCAGACGACGATGAGGTCAACGTCCGGATGCGCCGCCATCTCGTCGAACCGGTGGAAGGCCCGCTCGGCACCGAACGCCGTCGCCGAGGCCTTCGCGGTGTCCTGGTGCGCGGTGCAGACCGCCCTCAGCTCGTAGCCGGGCAGGGCATTCAGGGCCGGAACGTGGGCATTGGCTCCCCAGCCGCTGCCCCCTTGGGTCACGGTCGCTCCCACGATTCCCACGCGAATCCTGTCCGTCATCCGAGCCTCCCTCTGCGCCGGCCCGACATTACCCTGAAGGGAATTGATTCGGAACACCCTCTCTCCCGCAGGCTGCGCCGTAACCAGGAGAGGAGGCCGCTCGATGAGCCTGAGCGCATCCCACGAGGTCGGCGGCGCCTGTCCGCTCGATTGTCCCGACACCGCACACCGAGATCTTTCGCCGCCTGGCCCGCCGCCTCGGCGTGACCGAGCCCTGCGTCTACGACAGCGACGCCGACCTGGCCCGGGCGGTGCTGGCCTCGCCCGATCCCGCCCTGGCCGGGATCACGCTCGAGCGCCTCAAGCGCGAGGGCTGGCGGCGCCTCGAGGTGCCGACGCCCTTCGTGCCGTTCGCCCCCGGCTTCCCCACGCCGTCGGGCCGCCTGCAGTTCGTCTCCCCGGCGATGGCCGAGGCGGGCCTTGACCCCGTCCCCGCCTACACCCCGCCGGCGGAGGCGACCCAGCACGGCACCGATCTCGCGCGGCGCTTCCCGCTGGCGCTGATCGCGCCGGCCTCCCACTACCTGCTGAACTCGATGTTCGCCAACGTCCCCGAGCTGGAGCGGCGGCAGGGCGCGCCGGCGATCGTGCTGCATCCGGCCGACGCGGAAGCCCGCGGGCTCCGGGAGGGCGACGTCGCGCGCGTCTACAACGACCGCGGAGCGTTCCAGGCGCTGGTACGGGTGAGCGACGCCGTACGGCCGGGGGTGGTCGCCGCCAGCAAGGGCTTCTGGCCCAAGCGGGTGGCGGGCGGCGCCAACGCCAACGCCACGGTGGCCGAGCGGGACTCCGACATGGGCGGCGGCGCCGTCTTCCACGACAACCGCGTCCGAGTTCTGCAGCCCCTGGCTCAGCACCAGCACGCAGGCGACGGTGATGACGGCCGGATGGCCGAAGCCGGTGAAGGCGTCCGCGAACGACACCAGCCCCGCCGCCACGCAGGCCAGCAGGGCGGCTCCCGCCACCATGTCGTGCCGCCAGCAGCCCCAGAGGAACATGGCCACCGTGGCCAGGAGCACGCCCAGGACGAGACCCTGATCGCCCGTCACGGCTCAATGTCTTCGGCCGACGCCGGCAACTCGTCCGGCAGGGCTTCCTGGCCGACTCTCGGGACCACCGGTTCCGTTCCCCGCTTCTTGCTGAAGCCCGCCAGCATCAGGAGGATCCGGGCCAGTCGCTTCTCGGTCGAGTTGAAGAGCTGATCGCCGACGGGGACAGACCATGCTGCTCGACGCCCAGGCGCTGCGCCGGCTGGCCGAGCTATCGGAGACCGAACGACCGCTGGCGGCCAGCGCGATCCGACCGGGGGCAGCGGCCACCATCCCCGCTGCATGTCGAGTCGCCAGGGTCAGGTGCGGCCACCGACCCGTGAGCGCCGGGCAGGAGGCGGTTCGAGCAGGAAGGCGGCACCGGCTTCCTTCAGCGCGCGGCCCGGGCCGGACCCGGTGTCCGGCTGACCGCGTCCTTGAGGTACCGGTAGTAATCGCTGTCGGTGGTGAGGATCATCACCGAGTTCTTGTTCTGCCCGTCCTTGTAGGCCTCCAGGGTCCGCGAGAAGGCGTAGAACTCGGGGTTGCGGTTATAGGCACGGCCATAGATCTGCGTGGCCTCGGCGTCGGCCTTGCCCCGGATCTCCTGCGACCGCCGGTAGGCGACCGAGCGGATCTGGCGCAGCTCCTTGTCCATCGTCCCCAGGATCTCCGCGCTTCGGCCTTCGCCCTCCGACCGGAAGCGGGCGGCGATCCGCTTCCGCTCGGAGATCATCCGGGCATAGACCTTCTCGCGGACGCTCTCCACGTAGTTGAGCCGCTTGATCCGCACATCCACCAGCTCGATCCCGTACTGCGGAATGACCTTCCGGGCCTCGGCCAGGATGGCCCGCGTGAGCTCCTCGCGGCCGCGCGTGACCTCCTTCTTCAGCTCCTCCCGCACCTCGGCGGGCACCTCCTCCAGAACCTCGCCTTCGGGAACCTCCCACGAGGCGCTCCGGACCAGCTCGACCAGCTCGCTGGCGGAGACCTGATCCCGGACCACGGAATCGATGATGTCGTCCAGCCGGGACCGCGCGCCCGCCTCGGTCGCCACGTTCTCCAGGAACCTCTTGGCATCGGCGATCCGCCAGCGCGCCGTGGTGTCCACCCAGATGAACTCCCGCCCCTTGGTGGGAATCTGGTTGGGATCGCCGTCCCAGATGAGCAGGCGCTTCTCGAAGCGCCGGACATCCTGCACGAAGGGCACCTTGACGTGGAGACCCGCCTCGGTGACCGGCGTGCCCACGGGCCGGCCGAACTGCACGATGACCGCCTGCTGGCCCTCCTCCAGCGTGTAGAAGGTGCCGCCGAGCACCAGGACGATCACCACGGCGACGAGAGCGAGCCCGACCATCAGCGGTCTCTTCATGGCTGTTTCCCTCCCGGAGCGGGCCGAGCGCCCGACTCTACCTGCAGCCAGGGCACCAGCGCCTTCTGGTCGCCGTCGACGATGTACAGCGCCTTCGCCTCGGGCAGCATCGCCCCCAGCGCCTCCAGGTACAGGCGCCGGCGGGTGACGTCCGGCGCCGCCTGGTACTGGTCAAGAATGGCCAGGAATCGCGTCGCCTCTCCGCTGGCCCGGTTGACCCGCTCGACGGCGTGGCCCTCGGCCTCGGTGATCGTCCGGGCCGCCTCCCCCCGGGCCCTGGGGATCTCCCGGTTGGCCTGCTCCTGGGCCTGGTTGATCGTCCGTTCCCGGTCCTGCCGCGCCTCGTTCACCTCGTTGAAGGCGGGCTTGACGGAATCCGGCGGCGTCACGTCCTGGAGCTCCACCGTCACCAGACGCACCCCGGTCTCGTAGGCGCTGAGGATCTTCTGCATCTCCTCCTTCATCTCGGTGGACACCGCCACGCGGCCGACCGTGAGCACGTCGCTGCCCAGCCGGTTGCCGACGATCCGGCGCATGACCGCCTCGGCGATGTCCCGGATCGTCTGCCCGGACTCCCGCACCCGGAAGAGGTAGCGGACTGGATCCTCGATCCGGTACTGCACGATCCACTGGACGTCGATCACGTTCAGGTCGCCCGTGAGCATGAGCGACTCGTCCTTCAAAGCCTTGTCGTCCCCGTACTGCGTCCGCTGCCCGGGTCGGGTGGCCACGGTCCGGAAGCCGAATTCCTCCTTGAGGACCCGCGCGGTGGGCACCAGCCGAACCATCTCGATGCCGTAGGGCAGCTTGAAGTGGAGACCCGGACCCACGCTCCGGACGACCGCCCCGAAGCGCTGGACCACGCCGGTCTCCTCGGGTTGCACCGTGAACCAGCTCGACCAGAGCAGGATCGCGACGAGCACGACGGCGGCGCCCGTGATCAGCCGCCCGCCCCCGAACCCTGCCAGGAGATTCCGCACCTCGCCGAGCGCGCGCTCGAGATCGGCTGAGCGCCTACGGGGCTCGTACTCCTGCATGCTCCTTCTCCTCTTCCCCTGGAGAGCCTCCGGTTGGTACGCGTCCCTCCCACCGGAGGGCATTGTCGATCGCCCGGCCCCACGTTCCTTCCCCAGGGCTTGTCACGAAGTCTTCTAACTGCAGCGCCCGGGGCGGACGTCGACTGCCCCGATGCCGCCAGGGGCCAATGATACCGCACCGAGACTTCACAGTCTGTTCGCAACAGAACACGACGGATCCTGTTCAAAATCGAACAGGACGGACGGACAACTGGCACCAGGTCGGCGGGCAGCTGCGATGTCGGTGGGTGTACATCGCGGGTTGCCGGCCGCCGTTGTTGGAGTGGCGTCCACGACGCCGGAGTTCTGCAGCCCCTGGCTCGGGACCAGCACGCAGGCGACGGTGACGACGGCCGGATGGCCGGAGCCGCCCAGGATGAGACCCTGATCGCCCGTCACGGCTCAGTCTGCGGCGACGCCGGCAGATCGTCCGAGGCCGGCGAGATCAGCCCGCCCGAGACGATCACTTTGATCGCCTCGTCGACGCTGATGTCGAGCGCGACCACGTCCTCCTCGGGCACCAGCAGGAAATAGCCGGACGTCGGGTTCGGCGTGGTCGGGATGAACACCGGCACGGCGCGGCGCCCCGGCTGACCCGGCAGCCTCCAGCGGGCGGGGTTGGTGACGAAGCAGATGCAGTAGATCCCCTTGCGCGGGTACTCGATCACGGCCACCTGCTTGAACGAGCTGTCGGTCGTGACGAAGAGCTGGATGAGCTGCTTGATCGTCCGCTGGATGCCGCGCACCAGCGGGACCCGGCTGACCGCCGCCTCCGCGCGCTCGAAGAGCCGGCGGCTGAACGTGGCGCTCGTGAACCCGACCAGCCAGACCAGCGCCGCCGCCACCAGCGCGCTGAGGGCGGTGACCAGGAGGGGGACGGTCTCCCGCGCGAGGAACGGCCGGAGCAGCGTGTAGGTGAAGGGGGACAGGAGCGTGTCGACCACGCCCCACAGGAACCACAGGACGTAGAACGTCAGGAACGTGGGAAGGATGATCACGAGGCCGGTGAGGAAGTAGCGCCGCGCCCCGGCCAGGAGCGCGTGCGACCGGCGCGGCTGCGGTTCGCCGCCGTCGAGGTCCGTCATGGCGGGCGTCCTCCGACCCCGGGGCCGTCAGGCTCACGGGGGTGGCATGGACCAAGGCAACGGTACAACAGCTTCCGGCGGCAGGAGCCGGCGGATCTGCGCTCGCCGCGCCGCCTCCTCCACCCACTCGGCGAGACGGCGCTCGGCGGTCTCCGACCGGAGCCGCTCGCGCGCCCGGTCGCGCGCATCGGGCGGATGCTCGCCCGGGCCGAGGGCCGCCGAGACTTCCTCCTCGAGCACGAAGACGAAGGCGCGGAATCGCAGCTCGGCGAACCGCTCGTGACGCAGGTGGTCGCGCAGCATCCGGCGCGCCCATGCCGGCTCGACCGCGTGGCCGGCCAGCCAGGCGGCGAGCGCGGCGCCGCCGCCGTGCCGTTCGGCCAGCGCCTCCCACGCCGCCTCCAGCTCGGCCTCGCCGACTCCGATGTCGAGCCGCTGGGACTCGTCCACCACCAGCTTCGCCCGGATCATCCGCTCGACGTCGGCGGCCACGATCGGCGTCGGCGCCGGCGTGAAGCCGAACAGGCCGAGGGCGCGGGCCAGCGCGACGTCGCCGGCCGTGACCGGCGCGTCCCCGACGGCCGCGACCACGACGTCGACCAGCACCGGGGCCGCCGTGGCCGGGGTCGGGGCGAGAAGCCCGGCGGCGAGCGCGAGGGCGGCGACCCGGCGCACGGCGTCGAGCCACCGCATCAGAACGGGTATCCCACGGTCACGTAGACCCGTAGCCTCTGCGACTGGCGCGGCACGCGGTCCAGCGGGTAGCCGACGTCGAGGCGCAGGGGCCCGACCGGCGTGGTGACGCGTACGCCGGCCCCCACGCCGGAACGCAGCTCGTCGGCCGACAGGTCCGAGACGCGGGCGGTGACGGCGCCGGTGTCGAAGAAGACCGCGCCGCCGAGCCAGCGCCAGAGGGGGAAGCGCCACTCGACGTTCAGCACGACGAGGGCGTTGCCGCCGACCGGGTTGCCCTTGGCGTCGAGCGGCCCCAGGCGCCGCTCCCGGTAGCCGCGCACGGTGGTGGCGCCGCCGGCGAAGAACCGCTCCTCGATCGGCAGGTCAGTCGTGTCGCCGAACGGGGTGGCCAGCCCCAGGCGCAGGCCGAATGCCAGCACGGTGGGCCGCAGCCAGTCCAGGAACCACGCCGTCTCCAGGCGCGTCTTGAGAAAGTCCGAGTCGCCGCCGAGCGCGAAGCCGCCCACCTCGAGCGAGGCGAGGTGGAAGCTGCCGCGCCGCGGGTCGAGCGGCTGATCCCGCCGGTCCAGCGTCACCTCCGGCGTGAGGGTGGCGAGCAGCTCGCTGCCCGGCGTCACGTCGGCATCGGCGAGGGTGGCGTCGACGTCGAACCGGTCCACCAGCGAGAGCTGGTAGCGGACGGCCCCGCGCAGGCCGCTGATCAGCTCCGGCCACAGCTCGCGCTGGGCGCCGAGCGCCAGCCCCCAGCGCTCGAGGTCGAAGCCGATCTCCTCGCGCCGCTCGCGGAAGAGGTTGGCGTCGCCCAGCCAGCGCGTGCCGAACAGCCAGGGCTCCCGGTAGAGCAGGTCGGCGCGATCGGCGCGCTCGCTCAGCCGGAAGCGCAGCGCCAGGCTCCGTCCCGTGCCGAAGAGGTTGTCGTGCCCGGCCTCGGCGAAGCCCCGCGCTCCCTCGAAGGTCGAGTACCCCAGGCCGGCGGCGAGGTGCCAGGGCTTGCCCTCGCGCACCGTCACCGTGACGTCGGCGAACGGCGCCGGCGCCGGCCGCAGCGGCTCCACCTCCACCGATTCGAACAGGCCGAGCAGGGCGAGCTTGCGCTGCGCCTCGACGAGCGCGTCGGGATCGAAGGGATCGCCCGCGGCCAGCGGCAGCTCGCGCAGAACCACCCGGGGGTGGGTCCGCGTGAGCCCGCGCACCAGCACGCGGCCGACGCGCGTGCGGGGCCCCTCCTCGACGGTGTACACGACGTCCACCCCGCCGTCGCGGCGGGCGCTCGCCGCCTCGACGCGCGGCGCCAGGTACCCGGCGCGCGCGTAGCGCCGCTCGAGCACCCGCCGGCCCTGGTCCACGGCCAGCTCGCTCCACGGCGCGCCCGGCGGCAGCGCGAGCGCCGCGCGCAGCTCGGCCTCGTCGAGGACGCGGACGCCTTCGAGGCGCACGGAGGCGATCTGCAGCCGGGGTCCCTCCACGACGGGAACGACGATGCGCACGCGCGCCCGGTCCTCGCTGTAGGTGAGATCGGCAGGGCCGACCCGGGCCTCGGCGTGGCCCTCGGCGGCGAGAAACGCCGCGAGCGCGCGCAGGTCGCGCCCGAGGATCTCCTCCTGGAAGACGGTGCGCCGCAGCACCCCGGGGGGCGCCGTCTCCATCCGCTCGCGCAGCCGTTCCTCCGGCACCCGGACGAGTCCCGTGAAGGCGACCGACTCGACGGCCACGCGCGGCCCCTCGACCACGGCGACCCGGAGGATCAGCTCGTCGTCCTGCCGCTCGAGCGTGGCGCCGGCGGTCGCGAAGGCGTGCCCGCGCTCACGGTACGCCGCCTCGATGCGCCGCACGCTGGCCCGCAGCTCGACCTCGTCGACGACGCCGGCCAGGCCGAAGGTGAGCCGCTCGCGCAGCGCCGCATCCGCGAGGGCGTCGTTACCGCTGAACTCCACGCGCAGGCGCGGCCCCTCGGTCAGGGCGACGACGACGCGCACGCGGTTGTCGGCCGGCAACCACTCGGTCGACGCGATCTCGGCGCGGGCCTCGACGAAGCCCTCCGCGCGCAGCCGCCGCTCCAGCTCGCCGGCGCCGTCACGCACGGCGGCGTCACGGTAGCGGTCGCCGGTTTCGACGCCGAGGGCGCGACGGGCCAGACGCTCCGGCGCGCGCGCGAGCCCCCGCAGCTCGACCACGCCGACGCGGGCGCGCTCACCGCTGGCAACGACGAGGGTGACGGTCCGGCCGTTGGTGGCGGCGTCGGCTGCGCTCTCGACCTCCAGGCGGGCGCCGAAGTAGCCCTCCCGGCGGTACAGCTCGAGGACGGACTGGCGGGCCCGCTCCAGGCGCGCCGGGCTCGCGTCGCCCCCGAGGGCCAGCCCTGCGGAGCCGACCAGCTCGACATCCGGCAACCCCAGGTCGCCGCGGAAGTCGACGGACCGGACCCAGGGGCGGCGGAGCACGTGCACCCGCAGCCGCACGCCGCCCGGCGCCGGCTCCTCCTCGACGCGCACCTCGTCGAAGAGCCCGAGCGTCCACAGCCGCTCCACGACGTCGCGGACGGCGCCCCGCCAGCGGGGCGCACCGCGCAGCGCGGCGACGATCTCGCCGGGCACCGCCGTGTCGAGCCGGTGGGGCGAGACCAGCTCGGCGGCCACGACGACCGGCGGCGCCGGGCTCGCGGAGACAGGCGCGGGACCGGGCGCGGCGACGACGGCCAGCAGCAGCGCGACTGCGACGGCGCGGCCGGTCATCGGAACCGGACCCGGACGAGGACGTCGGCGCCGAAGCCGCCGCGGAAGTCCTGCTCGCCCGCCACCGCCAGCGGGCCGATGACCTGGTACTCGATGCGGAGCTTGCGCTCCTCGACGTTCTCGATGCCCTGCGAGTACACGACGAGCGTGCGCGGGGCGATCTCCTTGCCGACGCGGACCGAGGTGGCGCCCGTCTCGGGCGCGCGGTCCAGCTCGAGCACGTCGAGCCCGGTCTGCCCGGCCTGGGCGCCGAACAGCTCGCGCACCAGGAGGCCGGCCGCCTCGCCGGCGAGCGCGCCGCCGCCCGACCGGGCGAGCTGCTCGCGCGTCAGGCCGAAGGCGACGAGGGTCAGCAGATCCTCCTCCGGCAGCGGCGGCGTGGACGCCAGGCGCACCTCGAGATTCTCGGACCGCCCGCTGATCTGCAGACGCACGTCGTAGGTGCGGATGCGCGTCGTCGCCTGCACGTCCAGGACCGGGTCGATCCGCCGGGGGTCGACGAACCGCGCGGCGGCGTGGGTCAGCTCGAACCGGTGGCGGCGGAAGACGAGCTGCCCCTCCCGCGCCGCCAGCGTACCGAAGACGATCGGCGCCCCCGTGGTGCCCTGCACCTGCAGCGTGCCGCCCGCGCGCAGGCGCGCGACGTCGGTGGTGACGGTGAGGTTGTCCTGCAGCGCCAGCCGCACGTCCAGGTGCAGGCCGCCGGCGGCGGCCGCCCCGGCCGGGCGGCGGTCGAGGACGAGCCGCACGAGCGACAGATCGCGGTCGTAGCGTCCGCGGAGCAGCCGCGCCTCGCCGCGCACCTGGCCACGCTCGGGCCCGCCGACCAGCTCCAGGTCCGCGTCCCAGACGGTGTGCAGGCCGTCGAGCGGCTCCGCGGCGACCCGGCGCGCGACGAGATCGGCGCGGTAGCCCCGCACGCGCCGGCCGTCGAGGGCGACGTCGCCACGCGCCCGGAGCGTGCCGCCGCCGAAGGTCGCGGTCGCCTCCACGATGCGCAGCCCGCCCGGCGACACGGTGACCCGGGCGTGCAGGTCGCGCAACGCCTCGTCCATGCCGGTGAACGCCAGCCGGCCGCCGGCGACCGTCCCCTCGCCGCCCAGCTCGGGCGCCGCCAGCCGGCCGCCCACCCGGAGCGTCGCCTCCAGCGTGCCCGCCGCCTCGCGCACCTCGGGGCGGAGCAGCGGCAGGATCGCCAGGGGCACCCGGCCGCGCACGCCCAGGTCGAGCGCCCCGCGGTCGTCCGCGGTGCCGGAGGCCGACAGCGACCCCACCCGCGAGGCCAGTTCGGCGCGCCGCAGGCGCGTCATCCCGGCGGCGCGCTCGACGACGACGGGTCCCTGCCCCCGCCACGTCTCGCCCGCGACCTCCACCTCGAGCGGATCCAGGTGCACGGTGCCCTGCGTGGCCGCGGGGTTGGCGACGGGCACGCGCAGGTCCGCCGACAGCGATCCGCGCGCCGCGAGCGCGCCGGCCTGCGGCGCCCACCGCGCCAGCAGCGGACGGGCGTCGACGTCGCGCGCGTCGATGCGGACGGCGAGCGGCGGGCCGTCGAGCCTCCCGCTCGCCGTCGCGACGAGGCGCGCGGCCGGAAACTGCAGCTCGGCGTCGACTCGCCCCTGGCGCAGGGACGCGCGGCCCTGGCCGGCGCCCAGGACCATCCCGCCCACTGCGACGTCGTCCGCCGTCACGGCGAGGCTCGCGGTCACGCCGTCCGGGGCGACGGTCGCCTCGCCGCGACCGTGCACGCGGCCCGCCGGCTCCAGCGCCGGCCAGCCGGCGAGCAGCGCGTCGAGACGGACGGACGGCGCCTCGGCGTGGAAGGCGCCGGTCCCCTCCCATCGCCACACGCCAGCGCCGGTCAGAGGAACGCCCCGCACACGGGCGGTGACCTTCGACAGCTCGATCTCGGCGGCGCCCGCGGAGAACGCCAGCGCCGCGTCCTCCACGGCCTCGTCGCGCACGTCGATCCGCGGCGCGGTCACCTGGCCCCGCGCGCGCCAGGCGTCCGCAGTTCCCTCGACGCGGGCCATCGCGCTGAACCGGCCGGCCACGGGCCAGCTCTCCGGAAGCCAGGCGGAAAAATCCTCGAGGCGCGCGGCGGAGGCTCGCAGGTCGGCCTCCACGCGCAGCGAGCGGCGAAGCTCGGCGAAAGCGAACCCGGCCTCCGCCGGCAGTCGGGCCAGGCCCGTCACCACGACGGTGGTCTGGCCGAGGCCGGCCTCGCCGCCCTCGACGCGCAGCGTCCGGTCCGCGTACGCGAACGGCACCCGCGCCCGCTCCAGCCGCGCGCCGCGGGCCTCCAGTCCCGTGAGGTCGGCGCGCCCGGCGACGCGCGGGGCTG
>DASWJN010000227.1:0-43717 GCA_036397135.1 Candidatus Methylomirabilota bacterium | reverse complement strand
GCTGCTGGCGCTCGACAACGTGCTCGCCCTGCCGCACCTGGGCTACGTCGAGCGGGACGGGCTCGAGCACCAGTTCAGCACGATCTTCGACCAGATCCTCGCGTACGCCAGCGGCAAGCCGATCAACGTCCAGAACCCGGCCGTCCTGACCCCGTAACGGGCCGGGGCGGGACGACGCGCGTCGGCGGTCGACCTTGTTGTTACACTGCCGGCGTGCAATGGGACGATGTGCGCGTGTTCCTCGCCGTGGCGCAGACCGGGAGCTTGCGGCGCGCTGCCCGCGTGCCGCATCGTGGTCAGCCCACCATCGTCCGCCACCTGAGGCGGCTCGAACAAACGACGGCCACCGGCCGCTCACGAGTGGGCGGCGCGCTTCCTCGCGCCGCGCCTGGCCGGTCTGGCCCGCGCGCATCGTGATCTCACCGTCGAGCTCGTCGAGACCCACCTCGATCCCGATCTGGACCGGCGGGAGGCCGCATGTACCTCGACCCTAGGCTCTGGGCGCTCACCCGCGGCGTGCGCCTGCGCATCGCCGCCAGCGTGCTCGTCGGCCTGGCGGCCGTCGCGGCGGGCATCACGCGGCTCGTCCTGCTGGGCTGGCTCCTGGCCCGCGTGCTGGCGGGCGAGCCGCTGGCCGCCCTGCTGCCGCTGGCGGCGCTGACGGGCGCCGCCGTCGTGCTGCGGAGCGCGCTCGACTACGCGCGCACGATGATGGCCCACCACACCGCCGCCCGCGTGCAGGCGCACCTGCGGCGGACGCTCTACGAGCACATCGTCACGCTGGGGCCCGCGCACTTCAGCGGCGCTCGCACCGCCGACGTCATGCTGTCGCTGGTCGAGGGCGTGCAGCAGCTCGAGGTCTACTTCGGCCAGTACCTGCCGCAGCTGTTCGTCGCCGCGCTGACGCCGGTGCTCATCTTCGGCTTCGTCGCCTTCCTCGACCTGCCGGTGGCGCTCATCATGCTGGCGGCGGCGCTGGTCATCCTGTTCGCCCCGACGCTGTGGCACCGGTGGGACAGCCAGGCCAGCCTCGCGCGCAACCAGGCCTACAAGGCGTTCGGCGCCGACTTCCTCGACGCCGTGCAGGGACTGGCCACGCTGAAGGCGTTCGGCCAGAGCGGCGAGCGCGCGCGCCGGCTGGGGCAGCGCGCCCACGCGCTGTTCCAGAGCACCATGTGGGTGCTCGGGACGAACACGCTGGCGCGCGGCATCACCGATACCGGCATCGCGGTCGGGGCCGCCGCCGCGCTCGCCGCCGGCGCCTGGCGAGTGGACACGGGGGCGATGTCGCTGCCGGCGCTGCTGATCATCCTCATGCTGGGCGTCGAGGTCTTCCGGCCCCTGCGCGAGCTGCGCATCCTCCTGCACCAGGGGATGCTCGGCCTGTCGGCGGCCCGGGGCATCTTCGCGCTGCTCGACGCGGTCCCGCTGGTGCGCGACCGGGCGCCGGGGCCGGAGCCCGGCGACGCCAGCGTCGTGTTCGACGACGTGACGTTCACGTACCCGGGCACGGCGCGGGCCGTCCACGCCGGGCTCAGCTTCGCCGCGCCGCCGGGCGGGCGGGTGGGCATCGTCGGAGCCAGCGGCTCGGGCAAGTCCACGATCGCCCGGCTGCTGCTGCGCTTCCACGACGTCGACCGCGGGGGCGTCACCATCGGCGGCCGTGACCTGCGCGAGCTGAGCCTCGGCCAGATCCGCGGGCGCATCGCGGTGGTGAGCCAGGACACCTGGCTCTTCCACGGCACCGTCGAGGACAACATCCGCATGGGCCGGCCCGAGGCCACGCCCGGCGAGCTGCGCGCCGCCGCTGCCGCCGCCAACGCCGAGGAGTTCATCGAGCGACTGCCCCAGGGATACGCCACCGTCGTGGGCGAGCGCGGCGTGCGGCTGTCGGGCGGGCAGCGCCAGCGCATCGCCATCGCCCGGGCGCTGCTGCGCGACGCGCCGATCCTGGTGCTGGACGAGGCCCTGTCCTCGGTGGACGCCGAGAGCGAGGCGCTCATCCAGGCCGCCCTCGATCGGCTGATGGTGGGCCGCACGACGCTCGTGTTCGCGCACCGGCTGTCCAGCGTCGTCGGCGCCGACACGATCCTGGTCATCGACGGCGGCCGCGTGGCCGAGCGCGGCACCCACGGTGAGCTGCTGGCGGGCGGGGGGATCTACGCCCGCCTCATGGCCGCCCAGGCGCGCGACGGCGCCGGCGCCGGCGGGATCGCGGCCCGCGCGCTCGTCTCGACGGCCGGCAACGGCGCCGGCGCGGGCGGAGCCGACGCCACCGCGGATGACTCCCGCGACGCCATCGTGGCCGCCGGCGAGATCGGCTGGCGCGCCGTGCTCGGCACGCTGCTCGACAAGACGCGCGGCTACCGGGCCCGGCTCACGCTGACGTTCGGACTCGGCATCGCGCGCGTCGCCGCCCTCATCGGGATCGGCGCGCTCAGCGCGCTGGTCGTCCGCGCCGTCACCCGGGGGGAGCCGGCCGGCGGGCTGCTGGCGGCGCTGTTCGTGGTGGCGCCGCTGGCGGGGGCGCTGCACTGGGTGGAGTCGTGGCTGGCCCACGACGTCGCCTACCGGCTGCTCACCGACATGCGGCTGGCCGTCTTCCGCAAGCTGGACGCGCTGGCGCCGGCCTACCTCACGCGCCGGCGCAGCGGCGACCTGGCCGGCGTCGCGACCCACGACGTCGAGCTGATCGAGTACTTCTTCGCCCACACGGTGACGCCGGCGCTGGTCGCCGTGCTGGTCCCCGCCGCCGTCCTCGTCACGCTGGGCGCCTTCGCGCCGCTGCTGGCGCTCGTGCTGGTGCCCTTCCTGCTCTACGTCGCGCTGGTGCCGGTGCTCGGGCGCGCGCAGATCGACCGCCTCGGCTCGCGGGCGCGCGAGGCCTCCGGCGACCTGAACGCGCACGTGGTGGACACCGTGCAGGGGCTCGGGGAGATCGTGGCCTACGGCCGGATGCGCGCCTGGGGCGAGGCGCTGGCGGCCCGGGCCCAGCGCTTTTACGCGCTGCGCCTGCCCTTCCTGCGTGACCTGGCGCGCCAGACCGGGCTGCAGGAGATCGCCACCGGGCTGGGCGGCCTCGCGGTCACCGTGGCCGGCGCCTGGCTCGTGCAGCAGGGACGGCTGGACGCCGGCGCGCTGCCGCTGCTCACGCTGCTGGCGCTCTCGGCGTTCGTGCCGCTCTGGGAAGTCGCCCAGGTGGGGCGCCAGCTGGCCGACACGCTCGGCGCGGCGCGACGCCTGCACGCCGTCGAGTCCGAGCCGGTGCCGGTCGTGGACGGCCCCGGCGTGCGGGCGCCCGTGGCCGGCGCTCCCGCCGTCGAGCTGGCGGACGTGCGCTTCACCTATCCGGAGCGCACGCGCCCGGCTCTGGACGGCGTGTCGCTGCGCGTGCCGGTCGGCGGCACCATCGCCCTGGTCGGGCCGTCGGGCGCCGGCAAGACGACGGTGGCGAATCTGGTCTTGCGGTTCTGGGACCCGCAGGCCGGGGCCGTCCGCCTGCTCGGGCACGACCTGCGCGACTACACCCTGGACGACCTGCGCCGGCGGATCGCGCTGGTCGCGCAGGACACCTACCTGTTCAACGACACGCTCCGCGCCAACATCGTGCTGGCGCGCCCGGACGCCGGCGAGTCCGCGCTGGCCGACGCCATCGAGCGAGCCGCGCTGGGCGACGTCGTCGCCGCGCTGCCGGCCGGGCTCGACACGCTGGTGGGCGAGCGCGGCGCCCGGCTGTCGGGGGGCCAGCGCCAGCGGGTGGCCATCGCCCGCGCGTTCCTCAAGAACGCCCCCGTGCTCGTCCTCGACGAGGCGACGTCGCACCTGGACGCCGTGAGCGAGATGATGGTGCGCGACGCCCTGGAGGTGCTGGCCCGCGACCGCACCACGATCGTCATCGCCCACCGGCTGTCGACCGTGCGCGACGCGGACGCGATCGTGGTGTTCGACGAGGGGCGGGTGGCGGAGGTCGGCGGCCATGCGACGCTGCTGGCGCGCGGGGGGCTCTACGCGCACCTGGTGTCGCGCCAGCTGGCGGCCGGCGCGGCGGTGGCCTCGTAGGCCGAGCGGGGCGGCCCGGCAGTGACTCGCCTGATCTTCGTGGAAGGGTTCCCCGGCGCCGGCAAGTCGACGACGGCGCAGTTCCTCGCGCGCCTGCTCGCCCGGCGCGGCCAGGCGGCGCGCTGGGTCTACGAGGAGGAGACGCCGCACCCGCTCGTCCCGTCGCGGCCGTCACACGGGTATCAGAGCTGGGAGGCGTTCGCCGACGCGCGCGTGGCGCGCTGGCGCGCCTTCGCGGCCGCCGCCCGAGACTACGAGGTGACCGTCATTCCCGAGAGCGCGCTGCTGCAGACGCCGATCGCCACCATGCTCATGCGGAACGCCGAGCCTGCCGTCATCGAGGCCCTCGTACACCGGCTTGTCGAGTCAGCGGCCCCGCTGAGCCCCTCGCTCGTCTACCTCGATCGAGAGGATCCCGAGGCCGCCTTCCGCGCCATCGGGGAGCGACGCGGGATGGCGTGGCTCCTCCACCACGTCCAGGCGAGCGCGGGATTCGCCTTCACGCAGGCGCGCCGGCTGTCCGGCCTGGACGGGCTGCTCGCGTACTGGCGCGCCCACGCCGAGCTCTGCGGCGCCATCGTCGGCCGCCTCGACCTGCCGAAGCTCGTGCTCGACGGCGGCCCCGGCGGCTGGGCGGAGCGCCGCCGGCGCATCTGTGACTTCGTCGGCGTGCCGTTCGAGGACGACCCGGTCGCCGTCGCCGCCGACATCGCGCGGGTGGCCGGCCGCTACGGCGACGGCAAGCGCGAGGCGACCGTCGAGGTGGTGGACGGCCGGCTCGCGCTGCGGGGCATCCTCTGGTTCACCAGCGCGCTGCTCCCGGTGACCCGCAACGTCTTCGACGTCGAGTCGTGGCCGGTGCGGGTGATCTTCGAGGAGGACGTGGCGGGGAGCGTGCACGCGTTCCGCTGCGAGGGGGCGTGTCTGGCGGGGGGCGGCCCCTCGGGCGTCTTCGCGCGGCTGGCGGCGTGACGCCGCCGCGTCAGGGCAGCAGGTCGCCGATCGTGATGGACGCCGCCGGCCGGGCGAGCGGCGAGACCCGGTCGTCCGGCCCGAGCGTGGTCGCGAGCCCGTAGCGCGCGCCGAAGGGCGCGGCGGCGTCGGGGATCGGGTTGCGGTAGACCTCGAGACGCCGATCCGGGATGTTCACGATCCAGCAATCCGCGACCCTCGCCCGGGCATACAGGCTGCCCTTGTGCTCGCGGTCGAAGGGGAGCCGTGACAGCGCCACCTCGACGAGGAGGACCGGGCGCTGGGGGTGGGCGTCGCGATAGTCGCGCGGGTCGCCCGGCACCACGGACACGTCGGGCTCCGGCTCCGATTCGTCGTCGAGCGCAACCGGCAGCTGGGCCCTCACGCACCATCCCGGGCCGAAGGCGGAGGTGAGAGCCCGGTGCACCAGCGTGAGCGCGGTGGCGTGGGGGCTGTGCTGCGGCTCCTTGAAGATCATCCGGCCGCCGAGCAGCTCGATGCGGTCCTCGGGCCCGAGGATCTCGGCCTCGACCAGGCGGTCGTACTCTCCGCGGGTCCACTTGCGGGTCTGCACCGCCTTGTCCATCGTGCCCACGCTACGGCCGCGCGGCAGCGGCGACAACGTCCCAGAATCCGTCAAGGTGACGTCGACGCACCCTGCATCGGGTCACGCGGAAGAGCCGGCGCCAGCACGACCGTCACCGGTTACAGGGGGTGCTTCGATCGCACTCGCTGGAGCGCGGCGATCAGACGTGGCATCTCGTCGGTCACATGGGTCCAAACAACAGCGTAGTCGACTGTATCGTAGTCCTGGAGCATCCGATCGCCCATAGCGATCGTTCGCTCCCAGGGGATCTCGGGAAGCCGTGCGCGCCCTTCGGCCGATACGGTACGTGCAGCGCAGCCGATCATCGAGATCAACTGCTGAAGTGCGAGATCCCGCAAATAATCAACCCGAAGATCCTCTTTCGATCGCGCGGCAAGCATTCCGACCGCCTCCTGGGCGTACTCGAGCATCTGATGGATCGCCTCCGGCTCGCTGCGCGCCGGCATGTCAATTCAAGCCCAGCGAGCGGATTGGAGGCTCTTACAGCGTATCAACCGCGAAAGCTGTACTCGTTGTGCCATTCGAGAAACGCCTTGTCGGGCTGATGCGAAGTGACGTACGGGATGTGGACCCGGGCGCCGTGGAGTGGATAATAGCTTCGGCCGTTCTGGTAGTCCTCGCGCAGGCGCGAGCCCACATTGAGCCGAAGGTCCGGTGTCACCGTCACGTATCCGGTGTCAAACAGTCGATGAAGATCGGCACGCAACAGGAGACCGTTCCTGATCTCGTGAGGGCCGTCGTGTGCGTAGGCCCGAATGTGGGCTGCCTCGAGCGCGGGGAGGGAGTGTTCTCCGGTGACGGCACAGGCTCGGCCATATGCGTCCAGGACGGCGATGCGAAATGTCGCCTGCCCGAGGCGCGGGCGAGTCAGCCGGGGATCACCGTAGCGTGGACCAGCTTCTCCTATCACGGGAAGGGTGGCCGCAAGGGGGGGTGTCGAGAAGGCCATCGCCTGCGTGAGACACGCTTGCCAGACACGTCGGCCCTCACCGCTGCTGAGGTCGTACCTCACTGGCACCTGGATTCGAGGGTGCCAGTCGGCTGGCTGGGAGATCCAGGCTCCCCGTGGAAAGAACGTCGGCGACACGAGCTGGATACACCCGACCTGGTCTGAGCCCGTGGCTTCGTCGTACCGCATACCCCGCCGGATCCTGGCAATTCGCGTATGCATCTCCTCGAATGAGGCGCAGCCGTTGCCGGGGCCGAAAGACTCCCAGGCGAGCCAGTCCGGAAGCCTCGAGAACTGTGCGAAATACGCGAACCCACAGATCGCATTATGAGGCGCACGGAGCTTGAAGAGAAACGGGGAGAACGGCGGTGCGTGGAACGTGCGGCGAGCGGACGGCGTCCAGAAGTTTAGCTCCTGGATCTCGGACCGCTGCTCGAGGAAGCTGTACCAGCCTTCATCTGTGATCGCGATGGTCCCTGACATGACGGGAGCCGTTCCAGCCGAACCGCTCGGCGTTCTGCGAGACCGCGCCATACTTTCCCCCGCCTGACGAAAGGTCGCTCCTACGTGCTTACGCGGGCCAGCTCCCTCAGCGCCTTGACCAGCGCGCCGCCCGGCTGCGCCACCTCTTCCAGGATCGAGAAGTGGTCGTGAGCCGGCAGCGGCAGGTAGTGGCCGCGGAGGCCGCGGGCCTGCCAGGCGGCGGCGTACTCCTCCGACTGGCGGATCAGCTCGGGCAGCTCGCCCAGCCCGACCGTGACCACGAGCGGGGCGGCGCGCTCCGGCAGGTGGCGGATCGGGCTGTTGCGCTCGGCCTCGTCGGGATCCAGCCGCAGCTTGTCGTTGAGATAGTTCAGGCGGATGGGCTCCAGCTCGAAGATCCCGCTGATCGCCACGCCGCCGGCCACGCGCGGGTCGTTCATCGCCGTGGCGGTCAGGTGCCCGCCGGCCGAGTGGCCGGCCACGAAGACGCGGGCGGGATCGCCGCCGTGCTCCTTGGCGTGGTCGATCGTCCACGCGACCGCCGCCCGCACCTCGCCCACGATCGCGTCGAGCCGGGCGGCCGGCGCCAGGGTGTACTCGATCAGCACCAGGTTGAAGCCGGCCGGCAGGAGCGCCTCGCCGAGGAAGGCGTAGGGCTCCTTGTCGTTGGTCTGCCAGTAGCCGCCGTGGATGTAGACGAGCGTCGGGGCGGCGGCGGCGTCGCACGGGAAGACGTCGAGTCGCTGCCGCTCGCCCCTGCCGTAGCGCAGGTCGAGCTTTCCCTGGTGCGCCCTCCGGAAGGCGTCGCTGCGGGCCGTCCAGCCGGCGACGTACTGGTCGCGCCTGGCCTGGCCGACGGCGGCGGTGTTGTTGTAGGCGGCGTCGAGGGCGGCGCGGTCCATCCCGCGGTAGAGCATGCGAGCTCCTCTCAGGCGGTCGGCGCGATGGCGCCGGTCAGCCCCGTCTTGGCGTACTTGAGGTCGCGATAGTCTCCGGACCGCACGGGCGGGTGCTTCGCCGCGCCCTGCGAGGGGAGGCACTCGATCAGGGCGTCGTAGTTCGGATGATTGAAGAACGCGATCGACAGCCGCGCCCGGCCGTCGCCGGCCGGCGGGTTCACCACCCGGTGCAGGTTCGACAGCCAGCGGTCGTTCGTCCAGCGCATCAGCAGGTCGCCGATGTTGACCACGAACGTGGTGGGGCTCGTCCTCACGTCGACCCACCGGCCGCCGCGCGTGAGCACCTGGAGGCCGCCGGGCACGTCCTCGCCGCTCAGGATGGTGAAGCCGCCGTAGTCCGTGTGGGCGCTGGCCCGGAGCTGGCCCGGCTGGGGCGAGGCCGCCTGGGCCGGGTAGTAGTTCAACCGCATGGTCCCGATCGAGCGGTCGACCTTGTCGTCGAAGAACGTCTCCTCGACGTCCAGCGCCAGCGCGGCGAGCCGCATGAGCTCGACGATCAGCCGGCTCATCGTCCGGTAGTAGATGGTCGCGGCCCGCTCGAACCCGGCCGGCCCCGCCGGCCAGATGTTGGGCGTGAAGTGTCGCCGTCCCAGCGCGCCCGTGTAGTACGGCTCGCCGGAAACGTCCACGGGCCCCACGTGGAAGAACTCCTTGAGGTCAGGCGGCGCGGCGCCGTCGTTGGCCGTGGCGAGCGCCTCGCCCCCGGCGTGGTGGTAGCCGCGGTTCATGCCGGCCGGGTGGCGGACTGCGAGCTTGCCGGCCGGCGGCAGCTCGAAGAAGGCGTGGGCGGAGCGCCGCAGGTCGTCGACGAGGGCCCCCGGCACGCCGTGGCCGGTGATCGCGAAGAAGCCGATGTCCCGGCACGCGGCGTCGATGGCGTCGGCCACCCTCCGGCGCTCGGGAAGGCCGCCCTGGCGGGCGGGGGCGAGATCGATCACGGGGACGCTGGTCAGGCTCACAGCGTGGAGAACACCGAGCCGCCGTCGACGATCAGCGTCTGGCCGCTCATGAACGCGCTGTCGTTGGAGGCCAGGAACACGACAGCACCCTCGACGTCGTCGGGGAACGCCTCGCGCTTGAGCGAGCGCGCCTGCATGACCGCCGCGCGCTGGAACTCGCGGATGTCCGGATTGGCCTGCACCGTGTCGCTCATGATCAGCCCCGGCGCCACGGCGTTGACCGTGATGCCGCTCGGGCCCAGCTCGCGGGCCAGCGCGCGGGTCATCGCGACCACCGCGCCCTTGGAGGTCACGTAGTGCAGGAGCAGGGCCGTTCCCTTCGCCACGATGGCGGAGGCGACGTTGACGATGCGCCCGCCGCCCTGCGCCCGCATGACGGGCGCGACGGCGCGAGCGCAGTTCCAGACGCCTTTCACGTTCACGGCCATGACGCGGTCCCACTCCGCCTCGGGGATCTCGTCGAACGCCTGCGGTTTGAGCGTCGCGAACACGGCGGCGTTGTTGACGAGGACGTCGATCCGGCCGAAGCGGGCGACGGCGGCCTCGACCATTGCACGCACGGCCGCGGCGTCGCTGACGTCCGTGCGCACGCCCAGTGCGCGGTCGGCGCCGAGCTTCTCCGCCGCCGCGACGGCGTCCGCCACGTCGGCCAGCACGACGTCGGCGCCCTCGGCCAGAAAGCGACGCGCGTAGGCAAAGCCGATCCCCGCCGCGCCGCCCGTGACGACCGCGACCTTGCCGGAGAGGCGCATCAGACGACCGGCCAGCGGGGACGGCCCGGGGTGACGCCCGTGCGCGCAAGCAGCCGCTCGCCGATCTCCTGCACCTTCGCGTAGAGCGCGGGCTCGTCCACGAACGACTGGCGGTAGGCGTCGACGACCACCCGGCCGTCCACGATCACCGTGTGGATGCTGCGGCCGTCGGCGTTGTAGACGAGGTTGTTGATCGGGTTGAACATCGTCTGCCACTCGGGCCGCTGCGTGTCGAAGAGCACGAGGTCGGCCTTCTTGCCGGGCTCGAGCGAGCCGATCTCGTCGCCGAGGCCGACCGCCTGGGCGCCGGTCAAGGTGGCCAGCTCGAGCGCGGTCTCGGCCGGGATCTGGCGCATGTCCTGGCGCGCGTCCTTGTACTGGATCGCCGCCATGTTGAGCGCGCGGACCATGTCGAGGTGGTTCGAGTTGTTGGGCGAGTCGCAGCCGAGCGCCACCTTCACGCCTTTGGCCAGCAGCTCCGGGAGCCGGCCGTGCTGCCCGGCGCCACGCGCGCCCTTCGCGGCAGTGACGGGGCACATCGCCGCCGTCGTGCCCGTGCGGGCCATGGCGTCGATCTCGGCGTCGTCGATGCCGAGCACGTGCGCGAGGACGACGTTGGGGCCGAGCACGCCGAGCGACTCGAGGTACTGGGTCGGGCTCGGCGCGCCCCGGGCCTGGTAGTCCTGGCGGGCCTTGGCACCGCTGCCGTGGTGCAGGGTCAAGGAGGTCCGGTGCTCGTCGGCCAGCCGCTTGAGCCCGCGCAGCAGGTCGGCGCTGCACGTCTCCGGCGAGAACGGCATCGCCCACGCCCGCAGCCGGCCGTTCAGCCGCCCGTGCCACTTCTCGAGGAACGCCGACGTGCGGTCGATGGCCTCGGTGGCGGAGTAGCGCGGCAGGGGAAAGGGCGCCGGCTGGTCGGTCACGCAGTCGCCGAGGATCACCCGGATGCCGGCGTCCTCGTACGCTTGCAGGCAGGCGTCGGGAAACTTGGTGCTGCCGGGGTCCACGAAGCACACGGTGCCGTTCTTCAGCAGCTCGACGAGGCCGAGCAACGTCGTGACGTGCTCCTCCTCCTCGGTCATCGCCATCTGGAGCTTGAAGACCGTGGGCAGGGGGCTGCCCTGGTCGTCCGGGAAGATGCCGCGGACGGCGTGGGCGTAGGAGATGTGCATGTGCCCGTTCACGAACCCCGGGGTGACGACCAGGTGCCGGGCGTCGATGACCCGGTCGGCGCGCGCGCCCGCCAGCTCGGCGGCCTTGCCGACCTGGCGGATGCGGCCGGCCTCGATCAGGACCGCGCCGTCCTGGATGATCCGGCGCTGCGGGTCGACGGTGACGACGTAACGGGCGCGGTCGATCTTGAGGGTCTGGTCGGGCATGGGCCTCATGGTAACGTATCGCGCATGAACGACACCCCGCGGATCGCCGGCGTGCTGTCCCCCGTCATCACGCCCTTCAAGGGCGACCTCTCGCCCGACCCCGAGCGCTTCGTGCGCCAGTGCCGCTGGCTGCTGTCGCAGAACGTGGGTCTGGCGGTGTTCGGGACGAACTCGGAGGCGAACTCGCTGGCGGTCGAGGAGAAGATCGAGCTGCTCGACCGGCTGGTGGGGGCGGGGCTCGATCCCGCGCGGATGATGCCGGGCACCGGCTGCTGCGCGCTGCCGGACTCGGTGCGGCTGACCGCGCACGCGGTGAAGCTCGGCTGCGGCGGGGTGCTGATGCTGCCGCCCTTCTACTACAAGGGCGTGAGCGACGACGGCCTGTTCCGCAACTTCGCCGAGATCATCGAGCGGGTCGGCGAGGCCCGGCTGCGCGTGTACCTCTACCACATCCCGCCGGTGGCCCAGGTCCCCATCACCCTCGGCCTCGTCGAGCGCCTGCTGAAGGCCTACCCGGCGCAGACGGCGGGCATGAAGGACAGCGGCGGCGACTGGAAGAACACGCAGGCCTTCCTCGACGCCTTCGCGAAGAGCGGCTTCGACGTCTTCCCCGGGGCCGAGACGTTCCTGCTGCAGGGCATGCGGCACGGCGGGGCCGGCTGCATCAGCGCCACGGCCAACGTGAACCCGGCGGCGATCGCGCGGCTGTTCGAGACGTGGCAGGGCGCCGACGCCGACGCCCAGCAGGCGCGCCTGGACGAGATCCGCGGCACGTTCGCGAAGTTCCCCATGATCCCCGCCCTCAAGGCGGCCGTGGCCCACTACGGCGGCGACGCGGCGTGGGCGACGGTGCGGCCGCCGCTGGTCGCGCTCACCGCCGAGCAGTCACGCGCGCTGGTCGCCGAGCTCGACGCCAGGGCGTTCACGATGCCGGGGCTGCGCGCGTGAGCGCCCGGCCGGCCGTCCTCGAGTTCGGCATGGGCG
This sequence comes from Candidatus Methylomirabilota bacterium, assembly GCA_036397135.1. Lineage (GTDB taxonomy): Bacteria > Methylomirabilota > Methylomirabilia > Rokubacteriales > CSP1-6 > AR5. The sequence goes on along the minus strand of DASWJN010000227.1, from coordinate 31,614 downwards.
TGGACGTCCACGGGCTGGATTGCACCAAGGCGGCCTGCCGGGCGGTGTCCGACGCGATCCGCCACTCCAGCCTGCCGCTGTTCTCCGACGTCCGCGCCCGTGGGGGCCGGATGCTGGTGGACGTCACGGTGGCGGTGCCCGACCCGGCCTCGGTCGACGTCGAGCGTGTGCGCAAGGAGCTGCCGCACGGCGAGGTCACCGTGCGGCCCGTGACGGGCGGCCTCCGCGTGCCCGGCTCCGACACGCTGATCGCGTGCGCGGCCATCACCGTGAGCCTGGAGGAAGGGCCGGCGAGATGACCGGCGGCGCGCTCGGGCTCAAGCGGCTGCAGCACCTGGTGCTGTGGGTGGCCGACGTGGAGCGCAGCGTGCGCTTCTACTGCGAGGTGCTGGGCTTCGAGGTGCAGCGCCGCTCTCCGAACGCCGCGTTCCTCATCATCCCCGGCACCACCGACGATCACCACCTGGGCCTGTTTGAGCACGCCGGCGTGCGCCCGCCCGACGAGGGCGCCGCTCGCATGTACCACTCGGCGTGGGAGGTCGGCGACCTGACCGACCTCGCCCGGGCGCGGCAGCGGCTGATCGAGGCGCGCTCGCTCGTCGGCCAGTCGGATCACGGCACCAGCCTGTCGCTCTACGCCAAGGACCCCGACGGCCTGGAGTTCGAGCTGTTCTGGACGGTGCCCGGCGGCACGCCGGCGGGCACGCGGCCGCTCGACCTCGAGGCCGAGCTGGCCCGGCGCGGGCTCGCGGTCCGGTAGGCGGGCCGCGTGCGGCTCGGCGGCAAGACCGCGCTCGTCACCGGCGCCAGCCGCAACATCGGCCGCGCGATCGCGCTGGCCTTCGCCGCCGAGGGCGCGAACCTCGTGCTCAACACCCGCGCCAACGCCGAGGAGCTGGAGGCGGTGGCGGCCGAGTGCCGCAAGGCGGGCGTGCGGGTCGTCACCGTCCTCGCCGACGTCGGCGACGCCGCAGCGGTGGAGGCCATGGTCGGCCGCGGGGTGGCCGAGCTGAGCGCGATCGACGTGCTCGTGTGCAACGCCGCCATCCGCCCGCACCGGAGCCTCGCCGAGACGTCGCTCGAGGACTGGCATCGCGTGCTGGCCGTCAACCTCCACTCGGCCTTCTACCTGGCGCGCGCGGTCGTGCCCGGCATGAAAGAGCGGCGGCAGGGCAGCATCATCGCGCTGGGCGGGCTGTCGAGCCTCACCGGCCGGCCCGACACGGCGGCGGTGACCACGGCCAAGACCGGCCTGCTCGGCCTGGTCCGCGCGCTCGCCGCCGAGCTGGGGCCGTTCGGCGTCCGCGCCAACATGGTGGTGCCCGGCTTCATCGACACCGAGCGGCGCTACGCCGACTGGTACCCGGAGTTCACGCAGGCCCCGCCGGGCGCCCCCAAGCAGCTCGAGCAGATCCCGCTCCGCCGGCTCGGACGGCCGGAGGACATCGCGGACGCCTGCGTGTTCCTGGCCGGCGACGCCTCCGCCTACGTCACCGGCGACACCATCCGCGTCATGGGTGGGCGTTTCATCAGCTGACGCCCGCGTGACTCCGCCGCGCGCCGGCGACGTCCGCCCTCCGACCGTCGCCGAGCTCTATCGGGGGTTCTTTCACGCCGGCGCCCGGGGCTTCGGGGGCGTGCTGCCGTGGGCGCGCCGCATGCTGGTGGAAGAGCGCCGCTGGCTCACCGCCGCCGAGTTCACCGACCTGTTCAGCCTCTGCAACTTCCTGCCGGGACCGAACACGATCAACATGACGATCATCGTGGGCGCCCGCTTTCAGGGCCCGCGCGGCTCCCTCGCCGCGCTGGCGGGGATCCTCACGCTGCCCGTCGTGGCCGTCCTGGCGCTGGCCCTGCTGTACGACCGCTTCGGCCAGCTGCCGGGAATCGACGCGTTCCTGCGCGGGCTCGGGGCGGCGGCGGGCGGGCTCGTCCTCGCCACCGGGCTCAGGATGGCGGCGCCGCTCGGGCGCACGCCGCGCGTGCTCGCCTTCCTGCTCGTCACGTTCGTGGCCATCGCGCTGCTGCGCTGGCCGCTCGTTCCGGTGCTCTTCACGCTGGCGCCCGCCAGCGTGCTGGTCGCCTGGTTCCGGCGCGCGTGAGCATTCTCGTCACGCTGGCCCTGCGGTTCATGAGCCTCTCGCTGCTCGCCGTGGGCGGCGTGATCACGGTCGTGCCGGAAATTCACCGCCTGGCCGTGGACGTGCACCACTGGGTGACCGACGCCCAGTTCACGCAGCTGTTCGTGATCGCGCAGGCGGCGCCGGGCCCCAACATGCTGCTGGTGACGCTGGTCGGCTGGCACGCCGCCGGCCTGCCGGGCGCGCTGGGGGCGACGGCCGCCATGTGCGCGCCCTCCTGCACGCTGAGCTACTTCGTGGCGCGAGTGTGGGACCGGTTTCGCGGCGCCCGCTGGCGGCGGGCGGTGGAGGCGGGGCTGGCGCCGATCACCGTCGGCCTCGTGCTCGCCACCGGCTGGCTGGTGGCGCGCGGCGCCCAGGACACCGGCTGGGTCGCCTCCGGCATCACCGCCGCCGTCGCCGGCCTGGTGGTCTTCACCCGCGTCAACCCGCTCTGGCTGTTCGCCGCCGCCGGCGCGCTGGGGCTCCTCGGCTTCGTGTAGCGCGAATCAATCGCCGGCCCGCCGCTCCCGTCACTTGGTGCGATAGACGACGAGCCGGTCGGTGCCCGACTCCGGCGCCCACACCTCGCCGGGGCGGCCGAGGATCTGGCGCACGTTGGCGCCGCGCCGGTCGCTGGGAAACGCCTGGAACGTCTCGGTCTCGGGATCGAAGCGCACCATCGCGTTGGCGCTCCACTCGCTCACCCAGACCTTGTCCCGGTCGTCGACGTAGACGGCGTACGCGCGCGGCGCGTCGCCCGGCAGCCTCCAGGCCTTCCAGTCGCCGGTCTTCGGGTCGTAGCGGCTCAGGTTGCCCGAGTTCCACTCGCTGACCCAGATGCGCCCCGTGGAGTCCGACCAGACGCGCCGGGCGCCCTGGCCCCTGGTGGGCGGCTCGATGACGGTGGCGGCGCCGGTGTCGAGATCGATCCGCGCGATGTGACTGCCGGCCAGCGAGGCGTAGTAGACGGCGCCGTCCGGCGTCGTCGCGATGCCATAGGGGCCGCGACCGCGCGGCGCGTCCCAGACCTTCAGCTCGCCGGTCGCGGGATCGAGGCGGCCGTAGACGCCGTTCTGGCCGGTGAACCATACCCGGCCGCGCCGGTCGAAAGTGAGCGTGTTGAGATTGACGTAGCCGCGCGCCTCCGGCAGCGGCCAGCTCTTCACCGCGCGGGTCTTCGGATCGACGCGAACGATCGCGTTGGTGCCGCTCTCGGTGACCCAGGGGGCGCCGTCGGGGCCGACGACGACGCCGTGCGGCGCGGCGCCGCGACCGAGCGGCACCAGCTCGACCTTGCCCGTGCCGGGGTCGAGGCGGCCGAGCTGGCCGCTGCGCTGCGCCGTGTACCAGACGATGCCGTCGGGGCCGACCGCGACGTCGTGCGGGCCGCCGCCCCTGGGCAGGTCGTAGGTCTGGACGGCGACCTCGGCGCCGGCGGCGGGCGCGACGACGACGAGGGTGACGAGCAATGCGAGCAGCGCGTGGGGCATGACGGGTCTCCTGTCCCTGCGAGGGAGCCTGCCGATTCGTCAGAAGCCGAGGAAGTCGCGGAGCGTGGCCAGCACGGCCTCGGGGTTGTCCTCGTGCAGCGTGTGGACGGCGCGCGGGATCTCGACGAAGCGGCCGCGCGGCAGCTCCTTGGCCATCCGCTCGGCGACGTCGCGGTCCAGCACGGTGCTGTGCTCGCCGCGCAGCACCAGCGTCGGCGCCGCGATCGCGCGCACGGTCGCCCACCAGTCGACGTCGCCCGTCGAGCGGCGGGTCTTGACGCTCGGGTGCCACTTCCAGACGAGCGCGCCGTCGTCCCGCCGGCGGAGGCTGTGGGAGACGACCCACCGGTAGTAGTGGATGCCGGGATACGGGTTGGCGCGGTAGAGGTGCTGCGCCGCCTGCTCGATGCTCTCCCACGTCTCCGGCTCGGCCGGCCCCGATGACGGGGCGCTGGCCTTGGCGCTGATCTCGGGCCCGATGTCGACGACCACCAGCTGCTGCACGCGCTCCGGCCGCTTGGCCGCGAAGTACATCCCGTTGCGGCCGCCCATCGACAGCCCGATCAGGGTGACGGCGGTGAGGCCCAGCTGGTCGAGGACGCCCGTGATGTCGTCGAAGGCCAGGACGGGGTTGTAGGCGTCGGCCGGGTCGCTGTCGCCGTGGCCGCGCTGGTCGAGCGCCAGCACGCGGAAGTGTGGCTGCAGCGCGATGCTGAGCGTGTCCCAGGCGTGGGCGTGGCCGGTGAAGCCGTGCAGGAGGAGCAGGGGCGAGCGGCCCTCGCCACCCCAGTCGAGCAGGCGCAGGCGAAGTCCGTTGACGACGAGGTCGCGGTCGAGCGGGCGCAGGAGGTTCATGGCAGTGAGGATACCGCACCGCCGGGCCGCGCATTGACGCCGCCGGCGGACGCCCCTAAGATCGGCCGACCAGGAGGTGCGCCATGCCGTTCATCCGCGTGACGTCGTTCCCGCAGTCGAAAGAGGTCCGGTCGGAGATCGCCGACGGCATCACCGAGGTCGTGCATCGCGCGACGAAGATCCCCAAGGACTACATCTGGGTGGTGTTCGAGCCCATGCCGCAGGACAGCTGGTCGGTGGGCGGCGCGCTCGTCTCCGACAAGAAGTAGGTGATCGTCCGCTACGAAGTCCGCGATCTCGGCACCCCGACCGGGACGATGCGGACCCACGTCTACACGCCCGCGCCCGCGGCGGGATCCCGGCGCTACCCGGGGCTGCTCCTGTATCCGGAGATCTACCAGCAGACCGGGCCGATCGCGCGGCTGTCGACGCAGTTCGCCGGACACGGGTACGTCGTGATGGCGCCCGAGATCTACCACGAGCACGAGCCGCCGGGGACGGTGCTCGCCTACGACAAGGCCGGGACGGACCGGGGCAACGCGTACAAGGAGCAGACGACGCTGGCGACCTTCGACGCCGACGCGGCCGTCATGATCCGCGCGCTGGCCGCGGACCCGGCCTGCACCGGCCGCCTCGGCGCCGTCGGCTTCTGCATCGGCGGGCACCTGGCGTTCCGGGCGGCGCGGCGGCCGGAGATCCTGGCCGCCGGCTGCTTCTATCCGACCGACCTGCAGGGCGGCATCCTCGGCGAGGGCAAGTGCGGCGACACGCTGGCCCGGGCGGGCGAGATCCGCGGCGAGCTGCTCATGCTCTGGGGACGCCAGGATCCCCACATCCCCGACGCGGCGCGGGCCACGATCTACAAGGCGCTCCTCGGCGCCGGCGTGGTGTTCACCTGGCACGAGTTCACCGCCCAGCACGCCTTCATGCGCGACGAGGGACCGCGCTACGACCCCGAGGCGGCGCGCATCGGCATGAGCCTCGCGCTGGCGCTCTTCCAGCGGACCTTGTAGCGCCGGGCCGAACGCCCGGGACGCGCGTCATGTCGACGCTCTATCAGCTCGAGACGGTCGTTTTGCTGCTGATCGTCGTCGTGACGCTCGTCACGCTGGCCAACCGCGTCCTCATCCCGTATCCCATCCTGCTGGTCATCGGGGGCCTCACGGTCAGCCTCCTGCCGTGGGCGCCCGTCGTCCCGCTCGACCCCGACCTGGTCTTCGTCATCTTCCTGCCGCCCATCCTGTGGTCGGCCGCCTACTTCACGTCGCTGCGCGACTTCGTCGCGAACCTGCGCCCGATCATGCTGCTGGCCGTGGGTCTGGTGCTGGCGACGTCCGCCGCCGTGGCCGTCGTGGCCCGGGTCGTCATCCCGGGCATGAGCTGGCCGGTGGCATTCGCGCTGGGCGCGATCGTCTCGCCCCCCGACGCGGTGGCGGCGACGGCGATCGCGCGGCGACTGGGGCTCCCGCACCGGTTCGTCACGATCCTGGAGGGCGAGAGCCTCGTCAACGACGCCACCGCGCTGGTGATCTACCGGGGTGCCGTCGCGGCCGCGGTCAGCGGCGGGTTCGCGGTCGGCGAGATCGCCGGCCAGTTCGTCCTGGCGGCGGCCGGCGGCATCGCCGTCGGCCTCGTCGTCGGCGTGGTGACACGGTGGGCCCTGCACCATACCACCGACAGCCTCGCGGCGATCGCCATCACGCTGCTGGCGCCGTACGCCGCCTGGATCATCGGCGAGCGGTTCCACACCTCGGCCGTCCTCGCCTGCGTGGTCGGCGGCCTCTACGTCCGGCAGAGCTTCAGCGAGGTCGCGAGCCCGGCCACACGCCTGCAGGCGCGGGCGGTCTGGGACCTGCTGGTCTTCGTGCTGAACGGCCTGATCTTCATCCTGATCGGCTTGCAGCTGGCGGCGATCCGGCAAGCGGGGCTGGGCACCCCGTGGTCGACGCTGCTCGCCCACGGCGCCGTGGTCAGCGCGACCGCGATCGCGATCCGTCTGGCGTGGGTCCCGCCGGCGGCGGGGCTGTCGCGCCTCGTGAGCCCCGGGCGCCGGGCGCCGGAGCCGGCGCCGTCGTGGCCGGCCCTGTTCATCCTGGGGTGGGCGGGCATGCGCGGGATCGTCTCGCTCGCCGCCGCGCTGGCGCTGCCGCTGACGACGGCGCCCGGCACGCCGTTCCCGTTCCGCGGAGAGATCATCGTGCTGGCGTTCGCGGTGATCCTCAGCACGCTGGTGGTGCAAGGGCTGACGCTGTCGCCCCTCATCCGGATCCTCGAGCTGGGCGAGGACGCGACCCTCGCGCAGGAGGAGACCCGGGCCCGGGAGACGGCGGCGCGGGCGGCGCTCGCCCGGCTGGACGAGGTCGCGGCAGCGCCGTGGGCGCGACGCGACCAGGTCGAGCGCATGCGGGCGCTCTATGCCCAGCGTCTGGCCCGCTCCTCGCCGCTGCTCCAGAGCGCCGACCCGGCGGTGGCCGCGGCCCAGGCCGGCTACCGGCGGCTGCGGCACGCCACGCTCGACGCCGAGCGACAGGCCGTCGTCGGGCTGCGGGATCAGGGCGTCATCAGCGACGAGGTGCTGCACCGGCTGGAGCAGGAGCTCGACGTCGAGGCCATGGGCACCGGTCTCGGCGAGGTCCGCATGGGCCGGCCGAGCTACCCGAGGAACCGTTCGGAATAGCATGCCCCGCGGCCGGATCTTCTACGGGTGGTGGGTCGTCGCCGCCGGCTTCGGCCTCGAGAGCCTCATCGGGAGCCTCATGTTCCATGCCTACGGGGCCTACGCCGTGCTCCTGCGCGAGGAGTTCGGCTGGAGCAAGACGATGCTGTCGGCGGCCTTCGCGATGGCCCGTGCGGAGAGCGGCATCCTGGGGCCGCTGCAGGGGTGGCTGACCGACCGCTTCGGCCCGCGCGTGCTGATCCGCATCGGCATGGTGATCTTCGGCATCGGCTTCATCCTGTTCAGCCGGATCGAGGGCCCCGTCGCGTTCTTCCTGACCTTCTTCGTCATGGCGGTGGGCTCGAGCCTCGGCGGCTACCTGCCGGTGGGCGTGGCGGTCGTCGCGTGGTTCCGCCGCCGGCGCGCGCTGGCGCTGAGCCTCAGCGCCAGCGGCATGGCGGTCGGCGGCCTCCTCACGCCGCTCGTGGTGCTGGCGCTGAGCCGCTTCGGCTGGCGGTGGACGGCGTTCGCGTCCGGCCTGCTGGTGATCGCCGCCGGGCTGCCCCTGGCCCAGGTGATGCGCCGGCGGCCCGAGGCGTACGGCTGGACGCCCGACGGCGACCCGCCGCGGGCGGAGACCGGTGACGCGCCGGCGCGTCCAGTGGCCCCCGAGCGCGACTTCACGCCGCGCGAGGCCCTCGCCACGAGCGCATTCTGGTATGTCTCGCTCGGGCACGCCGCCTCGCTGCTCGTCGTCTCCGCGGTGATGGTCCACATGGTCATCCACGTCACCGAGCGGCTCGGCTACTCGCTGCCCCAGGCCGGCGCGGTGGTGGCCCTGATGACCATGATGCAGGGGATCGGGCAGGTGAGCGGCGGCTGGCTCGGCGACCGCGTCAGCAAGCGCCGCATCGCCGCCGCCTGCATGCTGGCCCATGCCGCGGCGCTGATGATCCTGGCCCTGGCGGGGGCGTTCTGGATGGTGCTCGCCTTCGCCGTGCTGCACGGCACGGCGTGGGGCATGCGGGGGCCGCTGATGGGCGCGATCCGCGCCGACTACTTCGGCAGCGCCGCCTTCGGCACCATCACCGGCATCTCCTCCATGGTCCTCATGGTCGGCATGATGGGCGGCCCGCTGGTGGCCGGCATCCTGGCCGACCGCACCGGCAGCTACGTGCCCGGCTTCAGCGTGCTGGCCGCGCTGGCGGCGCTGGGCTCGGTGTTCTTCCTGCTCGCCCGCCGGCCGCGCCCGGCGCGCTGACGGGGAAACCGGCGGGCGCGGGCCTCGACGACTTCGTCGAGTTCGCCCGGCTCGATCAGTCGTCGAGGATCTCGATCGGCTTCGGCAACGTCACCAGGAAGACGCAGCCGCCGGCGCTCGAAGCCGCGTGCTTGCCGTCCGGCGGCGTGTAGAGATAGTCGCCGGCGGTGAGGCGGTCGCGGCCGATGAGGAGGTCCCCCTCGACGACGAACACTTCCTCCCCGGCGGGATGGGTGTGGGCGGGGACGCGGGCGCCTGGCTCGAGCCGGACCAGCGCCGTCGACTCGCCCGTCTCGGCGTTCCGGCGTAGCAGCTTGTACGAGGCGCCCGGAATCTTCGAGGCCCGCCAGCTATCCTCGCCGCTTCTGACCACGACCGCCGTCCTGGACTCGGTCATGACTGGTCCCCGGTGCGCGCCGACGTGGCCGGCGTCATGGCTCCATCAGGAGCGTCTCGACGTCGTTCAGGACGGTGCGCGGGTGTAGGAACGCGGACGAGTAGATCTCGCGGACGCTGCCGGCGGGATCGATCAGGAACACCTTGAGGACGTGCGAGAGCTCGCGCCGGGTGGAGCCGGTGGACCGGTCGGTCGTCGAGCGGACGTCCTGCCCGAAGCCGTCGACGAGCGGTTTCAGCGCGCGGGTCGAGCGCGTGGTGAGGAAGTGCCAGCGCGGCCCCGGCCCGTCTTCGCGCAGGCGGCCTCCAGCGTAGCGCCGCATCGCCGCCGGCGTGTCGACCGCCGGGTCGAACGACAGCGTGACCAGCCGGACCCGGTGACGCATGCCCGGGGTGGCCTCGATGGCCGGCTCGAGCGCGTCGAACACCCGGTAGGCGAGCGGACAGCCCTCCGGATCGATGCAGGTGGTGTAGATGAACCCGAGCAGCGTGATGCGGTCGCGGGTGAACGCGGACAGGCGGTGGGCGCGGCCGCCGGTGTCCAGCACCTCGCCGTCCGGCGCCGCCATGATGCGGTGCAGCCGGTAAGTGCCGGGCGCCGGCGGGTCGAAGTCGAGCGCGGGCAGCGGCGTGGGCTCGTGGCCCGGCGCCGGCCCGGCGGCCGCCAGCCACGCGAGCGCGAGCGCCAGCGCCGTCGCCGCCCGCCTCACGGCGACTTGAGGGCCTTCGAGCCGAGCTTCATGTGGTGCGCGCGGCCGAGCTGCTCCTTCGTGAAGTCGACCTCGAAGACCGGCTTCAACGCCTTGCCGTCCCAGGCGAACGCGCGCAGGAACTGCTCGTTGTCCGCGCCGCCCTTGTCCCAGTTGGCGAGCAGCGACGAGGTGATGTAGACGCGCTTGCCGTCCCAGCTCTGCGAGATCATGTTGATCTGCTTGCCGGTGACCAGAGCATAGGTCTCCTTCGGGGCCTCGGGGTTGGTCAGGTCGAAGTACCGGGTCGTCCCGTCCATGAACGTGTTGACCCAGAGCCCCTTGCCGTCGCGCGTGATGCTGATGTCCACCGGCAGCGGGATCTTGGCCGGGTCGCCGATCGTGCCCACCTCCCGGGCCTGCCACTCGCCCTTGGCGTCCGGCTTGACGAGCCAGAGCTTGGAGGTGAGGGCGGCGGCGGTGATGGCCCAGTTGTCTTTGGGGTTGAGCGACCAGCGGATCTCCAGCGGCGCCCCGGGCACGCTGAGCACCTTCCGCGGCTTCATCGCCTTGAGGTCCCACACGACCATCGTGTTGCCGAAGCGCTTCATCGCCTCGGCGTCCTTCACCACCTCGCCGAGCGGCCGCATGTAGTTGGCGTGGCCGGTGAAGCTGGAGGTGAGCAGGACGTTCTTCCTGGGGTTGACGGCGAGGTCGTAGCCGTAGCCGTCGCCGCCGCCGTCGGTCGGCATCGGGTAGGCGGCGAGGAACTCGCCCTGGTTGTTGTAGAGGGCCATGCCGGTGACGCCGCCCCTGTCCTTCGTGTTGGACAGCGCCTGCACGAGCATCCGCCCCGGCAGCGCATAGTAGGTGTGGGGGCCGAGGTAGCCGGTCTTGGCCGCCATGTCGGCGATCGTCTTCACGAGCTTCGGCCTGGCGGGGTCGGTGGCGATGTCGAAGACGTAGATCGTCGGCTCCGAGAGCCCGCCGGCCCAGATGAAGCGCCGGTCGTCGGTGAACCCCATGTGATGGGCCTCGCCGCGCGTGCCCACCGCGACCGAGCCGAGCACCTTGCCGTAGCTCTTCGACTTCGGATGCACGTCGATCGTCACCAGCTTGTCGAAGCCGTCGCCGACGCCCTCGACGCCCAGCGTCCAGACGTAGACGTAGTCCTCCTGTCCCTTGATGAGCTTGGCGATGTAGGGGGAGTTGCAGGTTTCGTCGGCGCGGGCGGTCTCGACGGATCCCGCGCCCGTCAGGATCGCCACGATCAGACCTGCGGCCAGGGTGAGGGATAGCACGCGCGGCGCGCTCATGGAGGATCTCCTTCCTTACAGGACCAGCTCGAGCACGTAAAGTCCACCGGTGAACCGGTCGACGGCGAAGACGATCCCGCGCTCGTCGACGAAGACGTCGTTGATCTGGATGGCGCCGGCCCGCGAGCCGCGGGGCGCCGCCGGGACGTGGTAGGCGATCTCCCGCGGCTGGAACGGATCCGACACGTCGAAGGCGCGCACGCCACCGTTGAAGAACGTGCCGACGACGATCGTGTCCGAGGCCCAGGCGCCGGGCGCCGGCCGGTTCTCGTGCAGGTTGTGGGCGCCGTAGCGGCCGCCGCGCCCCTTGAACTCGTCGACGGGCGGCAGCGGGCAGGTCGCGATCGGCACCGGGTTGGTCTCGTCGCGCACGTCCACGACCCAGACCAGCTTGGGCCAGTCCTCGCCGCCGTCCCGGACGGCCTCGTCGGAGACGATCATGAGGCCCCGGCTCAGCAGCGGCAGCACCGTGTGCGTGAAGCCGGGGAAGGGCGGGTGATAGTCCCAGCGACTCACCAGCCTCGGCCGCGCCATGTCCGCGATGTCGAGGATGATCGCGCCGCCGTCGAGGTACCCGACCCACGCGCGGTCGGGCCGCTGCGGGTAGACGTTGGTGTTGTGGGCTCGGAAGCCCGCGTCGAACGTGGGATGGCGGACCGGCGGCGGGTCGGCGTCGCCGTCGCGCGTGCCCGGCAGCCACCAGCGTCCGACCTCCACCGGCTTCGTGGGCTGGCGGACATCGACGATGCGGTAGCACTGATCGTCCTTGGGGTTGCGCGCCTCGAAGTCGGCGGCGCCGCTGGCGATGTGGACGTAGGCGCCGTCCACGGACCACAGGTGGTGCACGCCCCGGGAGTGCGGCCCGGAGGCGTCGAAGAACGCGACCGGCCGCGGCTTGCCCGGGTCCGCGACGTCGAAGATCTCGAAGCCGGCCGGCTTCAGGCCGACGGTCTTGGTCTGGTAGGCCACGACGAGCAGGTCGCCCGCCATGTCCAGCGAGTTCGAGCGCATGTCGCCGTGCGGGAGGTCCGTCTGGAGGATGACGGAGGGCTGGCGGGGATCCGTCACGTCGACGGCGGTGACGTTCTTCGGCGCCGACTCGTGGGCCAGCCACAGCACGCGCCGGCCGTCCCGCGCGAGCTGGATCACCATGCCCTCGCCGACGTTGCCGAACCCGCCGAGGTCGTGCTGGGCCAGCACCCGCATGTTCCTGGAGGAGTCTGCTGTCGTCATGGCCGCCTGCCCGTCGCCCACGGTTGGAGCATAATACCGCTCGTGCTCGACGAGCGCGCGATCCAGGGATTCCTGGCCACCCGGCTCATCGCGGTGCTGGCGACCGTGCAGGCCGACGGGGGGCCGCTGGCCATGCCAATGTGGTTCCTGCACGACCCGGCCACGCTGACCATGATCAGCGTGGCCGAGACCCAGAAAGTCCGCAACCTGCGCCGCGATCCCCGCGTGTGCGTGGTGGTCGAGTCGGCCGGCGCCGACGGCGGCGACGCGCGCGGCGTGACCATCCAGGGGTGCGCGCAGTTCCTGCCCGACGGGCCCGAGCGGGCCGCGCTCGCGGAGCGCTTTCACGCGAAGTACCCGAGGCTTCAGCGGCTGTGGGGCGGGCGCGCGATGCCGCCCAGCCGCGTCATGTTCCGGATCGTCCCCGCCCACGTGACGAGCTGGGGGGTCGAGTAGCGGTCGCGGTCGTCACATTCTCCGGGGCCGATAGACGACGACCGGCGAGCCGTCGGCGATGAATGCGGACGCCGGCGGCCGCGACAGCGCGGGGACGAACGCGGCGCCGTAGAGGCCGGCCACGTCGGCCGTGAGCGCGGGCGCCTCGGCGGCCCAGACGCGCCAGCGGGGATGCTCGACCTCGTACTCGAGCGTCCCGCCGTCCGGCTGGCGCGTGTAGCCCCAGAGGTGATGGGTGATGAACGCGGCCTCCGAGTCGGCGGCCGGGACGGTCGGCGCGCCGCCGGCCGTGGCCGCCAGCCGCTGCCAGCCGGCCTCGGTGCGCCACTCGTAGACGAGCCGCCCCGGCGTCCCGATTGCGGCCGGCACCGTGCTCCGCATCCGCACGGCGCGGTACGGCTCGTTGTACGCACGCCGCGCCAGCCAGGCGATGGCGGCGCGCGGGACCAGCTCGCGCACGAAGACGACGCCGCGCCGGACCTCGCCCGCCACCTCCCGCCGGACGTAGAAGCGCAGGTTGACCTCGTCGAAGTTCCGGTGAAAGGGCACGGGCACGCCGAGCACGCGCGTGCCGAGGAAACGGAAGCCCACCACGCTGGCGAGGGCGCGGCCGTCCCACCGGTCGAGCGTCGTGCCGGCCGGCACCAGCGGCGCCAGGACGGCCGGCTCGACCTCGTAGCCAGCAGGACGAGGTGATGCCACGCGGCCGTCAGGAACGGTCGCCGGGAGCCCCGGCTGCTCACGTCGCTCAGGTCGGCAGGCCGAACAGCGACGTCATGCGCGCCGACTCCAGCATCCCGGTCATCTCCGCGTCGGTCGGCCGGCGCTCGAAGCGGCTGGCGGCGTCGAGGAAGCAGGGCAGCAGCGCGAGGTCGCCGGCGGTGTTGAGAAAGATCCCGGGGATGCCGAGCGCCCAGTGCACCGCGCGGTCGAGGTCGGCCGGCGCCTCCAGCGGCTGGTACCATGTCGTATGCGTCCGCTCGGCGGCGGCCCACGGCCCGCGTGCGATCGACTTGATGACCTGCACGGCCACGTTGCGCTCGCGGCAGATGGCCAGCACCTCCTCGAAGGTCTGCCGGTAACGCTGGTCCCGGTGGAAGAAGATGTTGTACGGGAGCAGGACGGAGTCGAAGTCGAAGCGGGCCAGGCTACGCCGGTGCATGACGGGAATCGCCCAGCCGTGACCGGTCACGCCGATGAAGCGCGCCAGGCCCTGCTCTCGGGCCTCGACCACTGCCTCCAGCGCGCCGCCGGCGGCCATCGTCTGGTCCCAGTCGTCGGGGTGCCAGAGCGCGTGCAGCTGGATGAGGTCGACGTGGTCCACCCGCAGCCGCTCCAGCGAGCGGTGAATGTCCTCGCGGGCCTCGCGGGCCGTCCGGCTGCCGGTCTTGGTGGCGAGGAAGAAGTCGTTGCGGTGGCGCGCCATCCAGGGGCCGATGCGCAGCTCGGAGTCGCCATAGCGCGCGGCGGTGTCGATGTGGTTGACGCCGTAGCGCAGCAGCACCTCCAGCGCCCGGTCGGCGTCGTCCTGGCTGGCCCGGGCCAGCGCGGCGGCGCCGAACAGCGTGACCGTGCTCAGGTGACCCGTGCGCCCGAACGGCCGTCGCTCGATCATCGCGGTCCCTCCGGCCTCGTGATGGTCGCCATGATACTCGCCCTGGTCGCGCTCGTCGCGCCGGCGCGGCCGGCTGTCGGATCGGACGCCGCGCTCTCGGGACTGGAAGGACATCTGCGCGCCGCGCTCCCGCTACGGCTCTGGGTGCAGCCGTCCGGCGACGCGCAGCTCGACGCCGCCGCCCGGCGGGCCGTGGACGACTGGAACGCCGTGGCCCGCGCCGTGCTCGGCGTCGCGGCCTTCGCGGCGGACGCGGCGCGGGAGAGCGCGCAGGTCCGCGTGAGCATCGAGCCGCCGGCGGCCCAGGGGCTGATGGGCGTCACCCAGCTGAGCCCGGACGACACCGGCCTCATCCAGCTCCCGGTGACCATCGTGGTCGTGGAGCCCGCCGCGCGCGGCCAGACGAGCGCCGAGACCATCCTGTACCAGGTGCTCGCCCACGAGCTCGGCCACGCCCTTGGCCTGCCGCATGTGCGCGACCCCCGCTCGCTGATGTGCTGCGAGCGGGGCGCGGTGGACCTGAAGGACCCGGCCACGCGGGAGGCCTACGTGGAGGCGCGCCGCCGGCCCGACGTGGCGTCGGTCCGCGCCCAGCTGGCCGAGCACTACGCGCGCATCTGGCGGCGCTGACCCGCTCCGCGGCGCCCACGATCCTGGAACGACGCCCCCGGGGTCGTCGCCGAGCGGTCGTCAGACGCCGTGGGCGATCAGCCGCTCCAGGTCGTGCGTGAGATCACGATCGCGCTGGAACCCGCGCGCGTGAATCAGGGCCACGGCCCCACGCGCGACGTCGAGATCGGTCCGCGCCGCCGCGCGCGCCAGTCGAGCGAGATCCACCCGGTCCTGAGGCCGTGTGCGGTCGTCTCGTGAGAGCAGTTTCAGCGCCAGCAGGTGGCCGATGGTCGCCACCGGGACCCGAAGCCCGGACAAAATCTCCAGCGGTTCGGCCGCCTCGACGATCTCGGGCTCGATTCCCGACGAGGCGAACAGGATGTCGAGCACCACGCCGGCCGCGTCCCCGCCCTTCGGCGCCAGGCGGGCCGTGGCCAGCCGTCCCGCGGCTTCCTGCTCCACCAGGGCCTGGACCTGGTAGCCCCGCTGCTGGAGGGAGTGGAGCACCTGTTCGGCATCCCGATCGCCGGAGACGGCGATGACGAGATCGACGTCGCGCGTGAACCGGGGTTCGGTGCGGGCAGAGACGGCGAGGCCGCCCACGAGGGCCCATCGAAGGCGCAGATCGGCCAGGTCCCCTGGCGCGGTGCGGAGGACGGCTTCGAGGCGATTCACTCCGGCCGGCGAGGCCAGCCGACGCGCCGCCCGACGGCATCGCCGAACTCGGCGCCCGGTCGCTCCGACAGCCAGGCTGTCAATCGCGCCTCGATCTCGAGGTCGGTGAGGGTGGGATGCTTGCGGCGAAGATTCTGCCGCATCATCTCCACCCCGGTCTCGAACAATTCGAGGGCGGCCCGCAGGCGGGCGGCGGCCTCGTCATGAGCGTGGCGAGTTGCCATGTCTTCGCGCCAGTCGATCCCCGCGTGTCGCCGGGCGGCTACCGCTGGTTCAGCGCCCGGTCGGCGATCTCGACGGTCTTCTTGTCGGGGTCGAACTTCAGCGTCTTCTTGGTCTCGACGTCGCCGCCCGTCACCCGGATGAAGAAGGTGTCGTCGCTGAACTCGATGGAGTGGATGTCGCCGACGGCGAAGACGGCGGCGTGCCCGGGCTCGTTCAGGAACTCCTTCTGCAGCTCGACCTCGGCATAGCCCCGCGTGCTGCCGTCGTCGAGCCGGCGCCAGCGCCGCATCCGGGTAGGGTTCCGGTAGTTGCCGTAGATCACCCAGCAGGGGCCGTGGTCGTGCACCGCCGACTTGCCGGCCTTCTGCCGGCCATGGACGAGGACGTGGACGTCGGTCTCGGGGTCGTGGCCGATCGTGGTGCGGTCCACATAGGGGACGGGATCGCCGAGATGCTTCGTCAGCAGCTCGGGGTTGTGGAGCAGCTTCTCCAGGTGGTCGCGGATCTCGGCCAGGCCCGACGGCACGCCCTTGCTCTTGATCGTCGCCCGGGTGTCTGCCAGGAACTGCTCGAGCGTGTAATGGCTCATCGCGATCCTCCCTTCCAGGGTCCCCAGCGCCCGCTCTCGACCGAGGTCAGGAACTCGGCGACGAGCTGGTTGAACAGCCCCGGCTCCTCGATGTTGACCGTGTGGCCGGTCATCGGCACCACCACGAGGCCGGCGTGCGGGATGTGGCGCTTCATGAAGAGCCCGGGCCCCAGGCACGGCTCGTCCTGGTCGCCCACGACGATGAGGGCCGGCGCCGCCATCGCCTTCAGCTCGGACTCCAGCTGGTAGATGGTCTTGCGCTTCATCTGGACACCCCGCGCCATGAGCGCCGAGCCGACTCCCGAATGGTCCAGCACGTTGCGCATGAACTCGGCATGGCCGCGGGGGTCCTTCTCGGCGAAGCCGCGGCGGGTCGGATTGGCGGCGAAGTTCCGCGCCTTGGCCTCGGCGCCCTCCGTCTCGTAGAGGCGGGCCTGGCGCTCGGCATTCCTGACGAACTCGTCGGGATTGTCGCTGCCGGCGCCGGCGCCGCAGATGACGAGGCTGGCGGTCAGCTCGGGATGCCGGATGCCGAAGTTCACCGTCACGCCGCCGCCCAGCGACAGTCCGCCCACGTGGGCGCGCCGGATGCCGAGGTACTCCATGAGCCCGCGCAGGTCCTCGACCAGGATCTCGACGGAGTAGGCCTCGAAGTCCTTGGGCACCTCCGACGGCGGGTAGCCGCGGTAGTTCCAGGTCACGACGCGGTAGCGGCGGGAGAAGTACCGCACCTGCTGCTCCCACGAGCGGTGGTCGCCCCCGTACTCGTGGCACCAGACCAGCGGGAAGCCCTGGCCGGTCTCCTCGTAGTAGAGGTCGACGGGGCCCTTGAGGGACGGAATACGCGCGGTCGGCATGGCTCCTCCGTGACGTCGGTCGAGGTGCCCGCATCATATCACTCGCTGCGCCGGACGCCGGACGTGGTGATACCATCCCGCCATGGCTGACACACCGATCCGCGTGGGGTTCGTGGGGGCCGGCGCCAACACCCGCAAGCATCACATTCCCAAGCTCAAGGCGCGGCCGGGCGTCGAGCTGGTGGCCGTGGCCAACCGCAGCAAGGAGTCGGGCGAGCGCGTGGCCAAGGAGTTCGGAGTCGCGCGCGTGCACGACGACTGGCGGCAGGTGGTGGAGGCCCGGGACATCGGCGCGATCTGCATCGGCACCTGGCCGTACATGCACCGCGAGCTGACGGTGGCGGCGCTGGCGGCGGGCAAGCACGTGCTGTGCGAGGCGCGCATGGCGATGAACGCCGCCGAGGGCCGGCAGATGCTGGAGGCCTCGCGCAAGGCGCCCCGGCTCGTCGCCCAGCTGGTGCCGGCGCCGCACACGCTGGAGCTGGACTCCACCCTCCAGAAACTGCTGGCCGAAGGGTACGCGGGCGAGGTCCATGCGGTCGAGGTGCAGGCGACCCAGCAGGCGCGCTTCGCCGAGCTGGGCGACGCGCTGCACTGGCGCCAGGACATCCGCCTCAGCGGCAACAACATCCTGAACATGGGCATCTGGTACGAGGCCATGATGCGCTGGCTGGGCCCGGCCCGGCGCGTGATGGCCATGACGAAGGTCGCCGTGCCCCGGCGCAAGGACGAGACGGGCGCCTGGCAGGAGGTCAAGGTTCCCGACCACGTGGACATCCTCGTCACGTTCAAGCGCGGGGCCGTCGGCCACCTGCGCTTCAGCTCGCTGACGGCGCTGGCGCCGCCG
Source organism: Candidatus Methylomirabilota bacterium (assembly GCA_036397135.1). Taxonomy (GTDB): domain Bacteria; phylum Methylomirabilota; class Methylomirabilia; order Rokubacteriales; family CSP1-6; genus AR5. Next base: position 13,719 of record DASWJN010000227.1, on the reverse strand, counting down.
CCCGAGGCGTGGATCTTCGGCAGCGAGGGGACGCTGCGGGTCGAGCCCGACGCCAAGCGGCTGTCGGGCGGGCGGCGCGGCGACAAGGCGCTGGCGGAGATCGCGATCCCCGCCGAGAAGCGGATCGGCTGGCGGGTCGAGGAGGAGTTCGTCAACGCCATCCGCGGGCGCGAGAAGATCACGCACACGAACTTCGAGGACGGCGTGCGCTACATGGAGTTCACCGACGCCGTCGCCCGGAGCGCGGCCACCGGCCAAGCGGCCGACGTCGCCGACCTGTGAAGGAGTCGCCATGAAGACCATCGTCGCGCTGCCGGGCGAGGGGATCGGGATCGAGGTCGTCGACGCCACCTGCGAGCTGCTGGCCGGCACCGGCCTGCCGCTCAAGATCCTCACGCCGCCCCAGGGCGCCGCCGCCATGAAGACCTACGGCTCGCCCATTCCCGACGACACCAAGCGGGCGGCCCGCGAGGCCGACGGCGTGCTCTTCGGGGCCGCCGGACCGTCGTCGTCGCCGGTGGTGTCGTGGCTGCGCTGGGAGATGGACGCGTTTGCGGGCGTGCGCCCGATCCGGTTCTATCCGGGCATGCACTCGCCGCTGGCCGACCCCGGCGGGATCGACTACGTCATCCTGCGCGAGAACAGCGAGGGCCTCTATCCCGGGCGCGAGGGGAACCTGGCCGACATCGCCCGCCTCATGCCCGACCTCAGCGATCGGACCGGGCGCGCGATCGGGCACTACGGCAGCGAGGGCCGCTTCGCGGTGAAAGTCGTCACGCCGGCCGGCGCCGAGCGGATCGCCCGCTTCGCCTGCGAGCTGGCCCGCCGGCGCCAAGCCACGGGCAAGCCCGGCAAGGTCACGTGCGTGACGAAGTCCAACGTCCTGCGCCAGACGGACGGGCTCTTCCAGGAGACGGCCGAGCGGGTGGTGCGCGCCGCCGGCGACCTGGAGTTCGAGCACTTCCACGTGGACGACGCCGCCCGGCGGCTCGTGCGCTTCCCGCGCTCGATGGACGTCGTGCTGTGCATGAACCTCTACGGCGACATCCTGTCCGACCTCGCCGCCGAGACGGCGGGCGGGCTCGGCCTGGCGCCCTCCGGCTGCTTCGGTGACGGCTGGGCGTACTTCGAGTCGGTCCACGGCTCGGCGCCCGACATCGCGGGCCGTGGCATCGCCAACCCGACCGCGACGATCCTGTCGGCGGCCATGATGCTCGAGCACGTCGGCTTCGGCGCCGAGGCCGAGCGGCTGCGGGCGGCCGTCGGGCGAGTGTACCGGGATGGCAGCACGCTGACGCCCGACCAGGGTGGCGGCGCCAAGACGCGCGACATGGCCCAGGCCGTGCTGGCGGCCTACCGGAACGCGTGAGCGACGATCTCGCGGCCCTCTGGCCGCTCGACCGCGGGATCGTCTTCCTCAACCACGGCTCGTTCGGCGCCTGCCCGGCCGAGGTGCTGCGCCACCAGGGGGTGCTGCGCGCGGAGATGGAAGCCGAGCCCGTGCGCTTCCTCTCGCGTGAGCTGGACGACCGGCTCGACGCCGCGCGCGCCGCCCTGGCCGCGTTCGTGGGCGCCGACGCCGCCGACCTCGCGTTCGTCACCAACGCCACGGGGGGCGTCAACGCCGTCCTGCGCTCGCTCGTGTTCTCGCCCGGTGACGAGCTGTTGACGACCGATCACGCCTACAACGCCTGCCGCAACACGCTCGACTTCGTCGCCGCCCGGTCCGGCGCCCGGGTGGTCACCGCCACCGTCCCGTTCCCGGTGGGCTCGCCCGACGAGATCGTCGAGGCCGTGCTGGCCGGGGTGACGCCGCGGACGAACCTGGCGTTGCTGGACCACGTCACCAGCCCGACCGCGCTGATCCTGCCGATCGAGCGGCTGAGCGCGGAGCTGAGCCGTCGCGGCGTGGACGTGCTGGCCGACGGCGCCCATGCGCCCGGCATGGTGCCGCTGAACCTGTCGGCGCTCGGCGTCGCCTACTACAGCGGCAACTGCCACAAGTGGGTCTGCGCCCCGAAGGGCTCGGCGTTCCTCTGGGTGCGCCGCGACCGGCAGGCCGCCGTGCACCCGCTCACGATCAGCCACGGCGCCAGCGCCGTCCGGCCCGACCGCTCGCGCTTCCGCCTGGAATTCGACTGGACGGGCACCAGCGATCCGACGGCGTGGCTCACCGTCCCCCGGGCGATCGACTACGTGGGCTCGTTGCTCCCCGGCGGCTGGCCGGCTGTGATGGCGCGCAATCGCGCGCTGGCGCTCCAGGCGCGCGACCTGCTCTGCGCGGCGGTGGGCGCCGCGCCACCCTGCCCGGACGCGATGCTCGGCTCGCTCGCCAGCGTGCCGCTGCCGGACGGGAGCGCGCCGGTCGCCTGGCGCCGGCCCGATCCGCTGCAGCAACAGCTCCACGACGGCTGGGGCATCGAGGTCCCGGTGATGAGCTGGCCGGCGGCGCCCCGGCGGCTCATCCGCGTGTCCGCCCAGCTCTACAATTGCCGCGCGCACTACGAGCGGCTGGCCGAGGCGCTGCGCAAGGAGCTGGCGCGCCCGTGAGACGGCGCGCGTTCCTGGCCCTGGCCGGGACGACCGCGGCCGCCGGGCTGGCGGGCTGCGGGCGCGGGTCGCGCGACGGCATCAAGGTCGTGATCGCCGACTACAGCAAGGATCACACGCGACCCTTCTGGCAGGCGCTCGCCGAGACGTACACGAAGCAGGGCGGGGCGCCGGTCGATCTCCAGGTGATCGACTGGAATTCGATCGATCAGCAGGTCAGCACGATGCTCCAGAACAACCAGCCGCCCGACGTCCTCAATCTCAACTCGTTCTCCAGCTATGCGAAGGACGGGCTGCTCTACCCGGCCGACGAGATCCTCTCGCCGCAGACGAAGGACGACTTCCTGGAGGCCTTCGCCCGCGGCGGGGAGTATCGCGGCAAGCTGTATGGCTTCCCCATCCTGTCGAGCGCGCGCGCGTTCTTCTACAACCGGCCCCTGCTCCTCAAGGCCGGCCTCGCGGGCCCCCCCGGCACCTGGGACGAGTTCGTCCAGGCCGCCAGCAGGATCCAGGCGCTCGGGCAGGGGACGATCGGCTACGCGCTGCCGCTGGGGCCGGAAGAGGCGCAGGCCGAGTGGTCGATCTGGATGTGGAACAACGGCGGCGACTGGAAGTCGGGCGAGGAGTGGACCATCAACAGCGAGCGCAACGTGCAGACGCTGCAGTTCCTGGCCGACCTCGCCAACAAGTACCGGGTGACCCAGATCAACCCGGGCCGGACCAACCGCACCGACGGCGCCTTCCAGCTCTTCAAGGACGGCAAGGTCGGCATGGTCATGGGCTTCAGCCCGCTCGCCGCCCAGCTCGACGCCGAGGGCAAGGTCGACTACGGCGTGTCCACGATGCCGACCAACATCGGCGCCAGCGTGACGCTCGGCGTCGAGGACTATCTCATGGCGTTCAGGAAGCAGGGCAACCGAGAGCCCGTGAAGAAGTTCCTCGATCTGTACTATCGGCCCGAGAACATCACCCGATGGATCACCGCCGAGGGCTTTCTCCCCGTGACGAGGTCCGGCCTCCGGCAGATGAGCAGTAACCCCAAGCTCAAGCCCTACCTCGACGCGCTGCCCAGCGCCAAGCTCGTGCCCACCACCGATCCCGCCTGGGACCGGGTGAAGCTCGACGTGCAGCAGAACATCGGGCTGGCCGTGCAGCCGGGCGGCAACCCGCGGCAGGTGCTCGACCAGCTCCAGAAGAACGCCACCGCCGCGGCGGGCGGGCGCTGACACGCCGCTGACGCGCGGCGGCCACTGGCGGGCGCTGGTCTGGCTCGGGCCGAGCCTGGCCCTCATCGCCGGCGTCGTGCTCTACCCCGCGGCCCAGCTCGTCCTCGCCTCGCTCGGCCGGTACTCGATCACCGGCCTCTACCAGGGCTCCGTCGGCGGCGCGAACTACGCGCGGCTGGTCGAACAGGAGGCGCTGCCCGCCGTCCTCGCCAACACGGCCGTGTGGGTGGCGGTCGTCGTCGCCGTGACGCTGCTGATCTCGCTGGGCCTGGCCCAGCTCCTCGACCAGGAGTTCCCGGGCCGGCGCCTCGTCCGCTGGGCGCTCATCGTGCCGTGGGCGGCCTCGCTGATCATGACGGCCAAGCTTTTCGTGTGGATCTACGACTACTACTTCGGGATCCTCAACCACGCGCTGGTGTCGCTGGGGATCCTCGCCCGTCCCGTCGACTGGCTGGGCGAGGACGCGACCATCATGGCGGCGATGATCGCCGTCGGCGTCTTCGTGTCGCTGCCTTTCACGACCTACGTGCTGCTGGCCGGGCTGCAGACCATTCCGGGCGAGGTCTACGAGGCGGCCCGCGTCGACGGCGCCTCGCGGTGGCGGACGTACCGGTCGGTCACGCTGCCGCTGCTGCGGCCGGCGCTGCTGGTGGCCACCGTGCTCAACATGATCTACGTCTTCAACTCGTTCCCGATCGTGTGGACGCTGAACGACCGCAATCCCGGCTTCGGCCACGACACCACGATCACCTACATGTACAAGATCGCCTTCAAGAGCGCGCTGCGCGATGTGGGCCTCGCCGCCGCGCTCGGCGTGGTCAACGTGCTGGCCATCCTGCTCGCGGTGTTCGTCTACCTGCGCGCCGTCCGCTGGCGCGAGCAGGAGGCCTGATGCGCGGCCGCCCGGCGCGGCGGGCGGCGCTGGCGGGCGCCGGCTGGGCGCTCGCCCTGGCGCTGCTGTCGCCGTATCTGGTGATGCTGTTCACCGCGCTCAAGCCGGCCGCCGAGCTGCGCACGACGCCGCCGCGGCTGCTGCCCGTCGCCTGGCAGCCGGGCAACTTCCTGGACGTGCTGCGCGACCCGGCGTTCCAGTCCTGGCTGTCGGTCTCGCTCGTGGTGGCGGCGGCCTCGACCGCGCTGGTGATCCTGGCCGCGGTGCCGGCCGCCTACTACACCGCCCGCCATCGCTTCCCCGGCCGCGGCGCCTTCCTGTTCCTGGTGCTGGTCACCCAGATGTTCGCGCCGACGGCGCTGGTGGTGGGGCTGTACCGGCAGTTCTTCGAGCTGGACCTCGTCAACACCTACACCGCGCTCATCCTGACCAACGCGGCGTTCAACCTGGCCTTCGCCATCTGGATACTCCGGGCGTTCTTCGCCTCGATCCCGCGCGAGATCGAGGAGGCGGCGGCCGTCGACGGTTGCGGCCGGCTGCGCACGCTGGCCGGCATCGTGCTGCCGCTGTCGCTGCCGGGCATCGTGACCGCGGCCGTCTTCGCCTTCATCGCGGCCTGGAACGAGTACATCGTGGCGCTGACGCTCATGACCGACCCCGCCATGAAGCCGCTGACGGTCGGCATCACGACCTACGTGACGGCCTACGTGCAGCACTGGAACTCGCTGTTCGCCGCCTCCGTGCTGGCCATCGTTCCCGTCGTCGTCCTCTTCGCGCTGATCGAGCGGTACCTGGTGGGCGGGCTCACGGCCGGCAGCCTCAAGTAGGCGAACGCGAGGCGCGGCCGGCCACCGCCATCCCGGGCGGCTTCACGCGGCCGGCGGCCGGTGGGCGTCATCGCTTGCGCTGGAGCTGCTGGACCGCCTTCAAGATCGGCTCGCTGGAGAACACGATGTCGTCGCCCGCGAGCCCGAGGAGCCATTGGTTGCGCAGGATGCCCTGCTGATCGATGAGGAAGTAGGCGCGGAGCGCGCCCGCACCTTGTCCGGGGCCATGACGCCGTAGCGCTCGATGGTCCTGGGCGGGCGGTCGCTCAGCAGCGGATACGGCAGCTTCAGCGAGTCGGACTGTGTCTTGAGCGCGTGGAACTGCTCGCCCTCACGGTAGCCAAGAGCCTGGAGCCCGTCACGAAGCCCGACCGTGGCCGGGGTGGGGCCCCAGCTCTCCGTCAGCACGCCGATCCTGACGGGTTCCGCCCGCTGGGCCCACGCCACCAGTGGGTGGAGGGTGGCATTCGTGCGCGTCGCGCTCGAGTTGGCGGGTGCCGGGCGAGGCTGGCGCGCGGTACTATCCCCCGGGACGCCATGGCGGATCGCGACCTCACGTTCACCCCGGCGACCGAGCTGCTCCGGCTCTACCGGGCCCGGCGCGTATCGCCGCTGGAGGTCGTCCAGACGCTGCTGGCCCGCATCGACGCCGTCAACCCGGCGGTGAACGCCGTGGTCACGGTGGTTCGCGAGGCGGCGCTCTGGCAGGCACGCCGGGCGACCGCGGCTCTCAAGCGGGGCGCGGCGGTGTCGCCGCTGTTCGGCGTGCCGGTCACCATCAAGGATGTCACCCCGACGGCGGGCATCCGCACGACCTACGGCTCCAAGCTCTTCGAGGACCACGTGCCGGACGAGGACGCCCTGGTGGTCCAGCGCCTGCGCGCGGCCGGGGCCATCGTGCTGGGCAAGACGAACACCCCGGAGTTCGCGTTCGGCCCCAACACGACCAACACGGTGTTCGGCGCCACCCGCAACCCCTGGGACCTCTCGCGGACGTCCGGCGGCTCGAGCGGCGGCGCGGCGGCGGCGCTGGCGACCGGCATGTGCCCGCTGGCCCAGGGCTCCGACCTCGGCGGCTCGCTGCGCGGCCCCGCCGCGTTCTGCGGCGTGGTGGGCTTCCGGACGACGCCCGGGCTCATCCCGCGGTACCCGTCGGCGCTGGCCTGGGACTCGTATTCGGTGGAAGGGCCGATGGCGCGCACCGTCGCCGACACGGCGCTGATGCTGTCGGTGATGGCGGGGCCGGACGACCGGGCGCCCCTGTCCTACGACGTCGACGTGCGCCCGTTCCTGGCCGCGGTGAAGTCGCCGTCGGTGAAGGGCTGGCGCATCGCGTGGACGCCCGACCTCGGCGGGCTCGTGATGATCGACGACGAGGTACGCGCGCTGGTCGAGCGGGCCATGAGCGTGTTCCGCTCGCTGGGCGCGCGGGTGGAGTCGGCCTGCCCTGACGTGAGCGACGTCCCCGAGATCGTCCGGCTCAGCCGCGGGTTCCTGATGGTCGCCCGCCACGCCGACAAGCTGCCCGAGCATCGCGCAGTCTTGCAGACAGGGCTGGTGGAGAACACCGAGCAGGGGCTGGCGCTGTCCTCGCGCGACGTGGCGCAGGGCGAGCTGCTGCGCACGCGCCAGTGGCAGCGCGTGCGCGAGTTCCTGGACACGCGCGACGTCTGGGTGACGCCCACGATGGCGGTGCCCGCGTTCCCGATCGAGCAGCCCCACGTCATGGAGATCAACGGCCGGCCCGTCGGCAAGGCGATGCAGCGCTCGTTCCTGACCTACGCCTTCTCGGTGCTCGGGCTGCCGGCGATCTCGATCCCGTGCGGCTTCACGCGTGCCGGCCTGCCCGTCGGCTTGCAGATCGCCGGCAAGCGGCGGGGCGAGGCCGCCGTGCTGCGGGCGGCCGCCGCGTTCGAGACCGCCCAGCCGTGGAGCGAACGGGTCCCGCCCATCGTCAGCGCAGAGGGCACGCCGGCCGGTTGACCGCTCGACGTGGACAGCGTGACGGCGCTCCTGTTCATCGCCGGGCTGGGCGCGCTGATCGCCGGCGCCGAGCTGCTCGTCCGCGGCGCTGCGCGGCTCGCCGCGGCGGCCGGCATCTCGCCCGTCGTGATCGGGCTCACGGTGGTCGCGTTCGGCACGAGCACGCCGGAGCTGGCCGTCAGCGCCCGCGCGGCCCTCGGCGGCCAGGCGGACATCGTGCTGGGCAACGTCGTCGGCAGCAACATCTTCAACGTGCTGTTCATCCTGGGCCTCTCGGCGCTGATCACCCCGCTCGCAGTCTCGCAGCGGCTGGTGCGTCTGGACGTGCCGATCATGATCGGCGTCTCGGTGCTGCTCCTGATCCTCGGGCTCGACGGCAGCGTGTCGCGGCTGGACGGCGTTCTGCTGTTCGCCGGCATCGTCGCCTACACGCTGTTCGCCATCGGCGAGAGCCGGGCCGAGACCGCCGAGGTCGTTGCCGAGTACGCCAAGGAGTACGAGCGCACGGGTCGCGGAGCCCGACCGATCCTGCCCCAGGTCACCTACATCCTGATCGGCGTGGTCCTCCTGGTGGTCGGCGCCCGCTGGGTCGTGGACGGCGCCGTCGCCCTTGGCCGGGCGCTGGGCGTGAGCGACCTGGTCATCGGCCTCACGGTCGTCGCCGGCGGGACCTCGTTGCCGGAGGTCGCCACCTCGGTCGTCGCGGCCATCCGGGGGGAGCGCGACATCGCGGTCGGCAACGTCGTGGGCAGCAACATCTACAACGTCCTCGGCGTGCTGGGTCTCGTGGCCGTCCTTGCTCCGGGCGGCGTCACCGTGGCGGCCGCCCTCCTGGTCTTCGACCTCCCGGTGATGATCGCGGTCGCGCTGGCCTGCCTGCCGATCTTCGTCACCGGCCATGTCATCGCGTGCTGGGAGGGCGCGCTGTTCGTCGGCTACTACGCCGCCTACGTGCTGTACCTGATCCTGGCGTCACTCGATCACGACGCGCTGCCACTGTTCAGCGGCGCAATGCTGGCGTACGTCCTGCCCCTCACCGCCGTCACGCTCCTCGTCGTCTACGTGCGCGCCGTGCGACCGCGGTAGCCGGCCCGGGTGCGAGTGGGCGGCGATCGCCGCTTCAGGAGGTCAGCGCAGGCCCCCGGCGATGAGCAGCGTCTCGCCGGTGATCCAGGCGGCATCCGCGGAGGTCAGGAAGACCGCGGGGTCAAATGCTTCGGTCATCTGGTCCAGTTCAGGACTTCGATGAGATCGTTGGTGACCGCGAGGGTCCGGGTGTGCTCGTCCCCGAGGGCGCGTCTGCGCTGGACGAGTCCGTTGTGCCGCTCCACGAGCGCGTGATGGGCCGTGACCAGGCTGTCGTGCTGCTGACAGAGAGCGTGGAGACGGGGGGTGGGCCGAGGCTGCGAGCAGGTGAATGGGGCGCCGGCAGACTGCGCCATCTCGGTTTCGACAACGTCGATCCGGCCTCTCGTCGCGCTGATCTGTCTCGCCAGGTCGTCGAGAGCGAGGTCGGCTTCCCGAGCCTCGGACTCGATGGCGGTCAGCCGTGCCGTGTTCGTGTCGATCTGGGCCTGCAATGGTGACCGATCGGTCTGGATTCTTGCGTCGTCTTCGAGGTGAAATCGTTCCTGGCTGTCTTCGGTCTCTGCTTGCTGGCTGGCCCAGATGCTTCGAATCGTCGTCTGCAGGGCTGCGCAGGAGGACGGCCTCGCCAGTGCCGCCTCCATGCGCGTCTTCATCCTCTTCGCGCCCTCCAGATAGATGTCAACGTGCCGTTGCTCGTGCGCGCCGACGCGGGCGGCGAACCGTTGCCACCTCGCCTCGACGTCCGGTGAAAGGCCGTCCGGCTGGTCGAGTCGCGGCAGAGTGACCACGAGCTCGAGGGTGATCGTCATCGAAGCGGCGCTGCAAAAGCCCGAGCCGTCCTGGCGGCCGCTCCAGTCGAGGTTCCAATGGCCGGACGTCAGGCCGACCGCGGGGCGCCCCTTACCGTCGGAGAGACCGTTGCCGTCGATGGCGTCGACGATCGCACGGCTCGTTCCTCCGCGGACCACGTAGTACTGGGCCGAAGTGCTTGTCCGGAGCGTGATCCACTCCGTGGCAGCAGGCGGTAGGCCGGCGCACGCCGCGAGAACAAGGACCAGGACGAGCAGGGGAAGCAGAGTGTGTGTCGGAATCGTGATCCGGCCGAGGTCTCGTCTCACAGCCGTTCGCGAGACGTCAGCGCGCGCGTGCGCCCCTGTCGCGCACGGCGTACCAGAACTCCGAGTACACCGTGTGCATCCGCCGCGTCGCGAGCCAGTCGGCGACGTACGCCAGCCCGGCGACGGCGAGCACGACGATGACCGGCCACTTCAGAGCCGTCGTGGAGCCGAGCACGAACGTGCCGACGGCGCTGACGATGCCGGCCGGGGAGAGCAGGTCGGCAAGCGACCACTCCGCGCCGGACCCGCCGCGCAGCGCCATGCCGACCAGGATGAGGCTGAGGAGCGCCACGGCCGTCTGCGCCGTGCGTCGCACACCGATCCAGCCGTGGACGCGGGCGAGGAGCGAAGGCTCGCTGCCGAGCGCGCCGTGCATCGTCTCCACGAGCTTGGTGCGTCCCGCGTCGGCCGGGCCGGCCACGCGGACGTCGCGCGGGACGTTCCCCGGAGCGTAGCCGTCGGGCGCGGTGAGGATGCGATCGATCGCGCTCGAGTGGAGGACGGGCACGATGCCGTTCTCCCGGCAGATGCGATCGATGTCGCGCGGCATGAAGCGGTAGTAGAAGCCGACGCCGGCGCGCGAGTTGTACAGCTGGTCGTGCGCGTTCTGCCGCTCACAGTAGAGGTCGGTGTCGCTGCGGCAGAACTGCAGCCCGGCGGCGCGCGCCTCGTCCATCATCCAGACCAGCGAGACGATCGACATCCCCTGCTTGGGGTAGCCGCCGCCGACGTTCGAGTGCACGCCGGGGAACCAGATCTGCTGGATCCGGTCGGTGGGGGTCTCCCCGGGGTGCGGGTTGGGTACCGAGTCGGCGAGGCCCGCGTCCGGCCCCGGACGCTCGTCCCACACGAGCGGGTGGAAGGTGTGCCGCTGATCGTCGATGGCGAGCGCGTGGCGCGCCCGCATCACCGTCGGGCCGAGCCGGCGGTTCGGGAACTTGTACGGGTAGACCAGCGTGTTGAAAGCGTCCGCGATGAATGGGACGGGAAAGCCGACGGCGTCGACGGTGTCCCAGACGCCGATGAAGGCGATCGGCACCTGCCACGCCTCCAGCGTGGGCCGCGCGTCGTGCTGGACCACGAGCTCCCTCCGGACGCGCTTCACCGTCTCCGGCTGGTCGCTCGGCTTGCCGCGGAACAGCCGCATGAGCGCCGTGCGATAGCGGTCGCGATAGGCGCTGTACGTCTCCTTGACCGCTGCCTCGAGGCCGTCCTCGGAGCGGCACCGCTCGCGGTCCACGATCCCGCAGGCGGCGATGAAGCCGGCGAGCGTGCGCACGGTGAACGCCCCGCGGCTGAAGCCGAAGAGGAAGATGCGGTCGCCGCGCGCGTAGACGCGGGCGAGGGCGGTGTAGAGCTGACGCACGTTGCGGCTCAGGCCGAAGCCGAAGGCGCCGCCCAGGGCCGCCAGCGGCCGCAAGCGCTCGGTGCCGACGCCGTCGTCGTAGAACGCGACCTGCCTCTCGGGCTTCAGGTCGAGCGCCTCGTACAGCTTGAAGACGTTGGTCCCGCGACCCTTGATCGCGGTGTTTCCCGTGCCGTCGGAGCAGAGGACGATGTTCTTGCTCATCGTCACTGCCCCCGGCGCAGCGGAAACGCCGGCGGGATGATGCGCTCGACGTCCGCCCCGTCCCACCGCCAGCGCGGCACGGTGCCCCAGTAGTGGCGCGTGGCCTCGCGCGCCTTGGCGTACACCTCCGCCTCGTCCACCCGCGTGAGCCGGCCGTCCTGCACGAGCACCTTGCCGTCCACGATGACGGTGTGGACGTCGCGGCCGGAGCCGGCGTCGATCAGTGCCTTGATGGGATCGGCGTAGACGAGGGAGCCCAGGCGGTCGAGGTCGATGAGCAGGATGTCGGCCTTGGCGCCCGGCGCCAGCCGGCCGAGGTCGTCGCGGCGGAGGAAGCGGCAGCCGCCCAGCGTGGCGGCATTGAAGACGTCGCGGGGCTGCCCGGCCTGGTAGTTGCCGTCGGTCACCTTGGCCAGGATCGAGGCCCAGCGCAGCTCGCCCAGCATGTCCATCGGGTAGGTGTCGGTGCCGATGGCCACGGTCACGCCGGCGTCGAGGTAGCGCTGGAAGGAGTGCAGGGTCATCGCCATCTTGGCGTACTTGTACGGGCAGTGGCCGAGGGTGGCGCCGCGCTCGGCCAGCAGCCGCACGTCGTCGCCGAACGGGTAGGCGGTCCACGGGTGGCCGGCCGTGAAGACGCCGTGGCCGATGAGCGTGCGCTCGTCGAGGAAGCCGATGTCGGCCAGGAAGCGCATGGGCGTCTTGCCATACTCGCCCATGATCCGCTGGAACTCGATCATGTTGCCGCCGGCGTGGGTGTGGATGGGCACGTCCAGCTCGCGGGCGGCGTCCTTGCCCGCGCGCAGCAGGCGCTCGGTGCACGTCTCCACCTGGGCGGCGTTGAGCATGCCGCGCAGCCGGCCCTGGGCGGACTTGTCGAAGCTCTTGACGAAGCCGACGGCTTCCTCGAGGCGCCCGCGCCCGGCCGCCACGTCCTCGTCGTAGGTGAGGCGGCCCTGAGGGTCCATGTACGTGTCGCGGTCGCGGAACGGCGGGCTGCCGTAGACGCGCACGCCCAGCTCGTCCACCAGCTTCGCGTACCCGTCCCAGTCGCCGCGCAGGCCGCCGACGTCGATGATCGTGGTGGTGCCGTTCCGCAGCGCGTGGAGGAAGACGAACGTCCGGAGGGCGGCCACGGCCGGCGGGGGCGGCGGCGTCATCTTGCCCTTGAGCGGGGCGGCGAAGCTCATGTAGTTCGAGGTGCGGTAGTCGTTCCGGGCCATGTCGAGCAGCAGGTAGTCGCCGCCCGGACCGGCCGTGTGGACGTGGGTGTTGATGAAGCCCGGCGAGACGAGCTTGCCGGCCGCCGAGATCCGCGTGTCGGCGGGCCCCGCGTAGGCGGCCCCGGCGTGGACGACCTGGTCGTCTTCGAAGACGACGCTGCCGCGCTCGTGGACCTCGTGGCTCCGGCCGTTGAAGGCCACGACCCAGCCGCCCTCGATGTGCGTGCGCATATCGCTCGGTCTCCTCCTGGCCGGGGATTATACTCGCGAACCGGACGATGGAATCCGCCCCCCGCCTCCTCGCCGGCCTCCGCGTGCTCGACGCCGCCAGCTTCATCGCCGGGCCGGTGGCGACGACCGTCATGGCCGACTTCGGCGCCGACGTCGTGAAGATCGAGCCGCCCGGCGGCGACACCTACCGCGTGCGGGGGCCGGGTTACCCGGCGAGCCGGTACAACTTCCCGTGGATCGTCGACAACCGGAGCAAGCGGGGCGTCGCCGTCGACCTGCGCACCGGGGACGGCCGGCGCGTGCTGCACCGGCTGGTGCACGGCGCCGACGTGTTCGTCACCAACCTGCCGCTCGACTCGCGGGCCCGCCTGGGCGTGCGCTGGGAGGATCTGTCGCCGCTCAACCCGCGGCTGATCTACGGATCGATCACCGCCTACGGCGAGACGGGCGAGGAGGCGAGCCGCCCGGGCTTCGACAGCACCGCGCTCTGGGCCCGCACCGGGCTCATGGACTTGGTGCGCCCCTCGCCGGACGCGCCGCCCGCGCGCTCGCTGCCCGGCATGGGCGACCACCCGACCGGCATGTCGCTGTTCGGCGCGATCATGGCCGCGCTCTACCAGCGCGAGCGGACGGGGCGGGGCGCCATGGTCTCGACCTCGCTCATGGCCAACGGCCTCTGGTGGAACGCGATCGCGGTGCAGGGGATCCTCTGCGGCGCGCGCACCACGGTGCGGCCGCCGCGCGAGGAGGCGGTCGACGCGCTGGCGAACCTCTACCGCTGCCGCGACGGGCGCTGGTTCCTCATGACGCTGACGGCCGACGGGCGGCGCTGGCAGGACTTCACCACGGCCATCGGCCGGGCCGACCTCGTCGCGATCCTCGACGCCGTCTTCGCCGCGCGCGACTGGGCGGAATGGCGACGCATCCTGGAGGGGGCGAGCATCGCGTTCGGCGTGGTCGGCACGCTCGCCGATATCCCGCACGACGTCCAGATGCGGGCCAGCGGGGCG